>CALKCC010000246.1 GCA_938082855.1 uncultured Pirellulaceae bacterium
TAACAGCCACTGCAGTGGTTCGCGGACTTTAACCGGCTCTCCAAAGTAGAAGTGATTGCCATCACGGAACAGCGTTGTGAAAAGAAAGCTGGGGGCCATCAGGACATTGATATGTCGGTCAGCATCAGACTGCTTTTGTAACTGCGCCATTGTGCGTCGTAATAACGGTGGCTTGCCTCCCCATTCCAGGATAGCTTCAATCGACTCGGTTGCTCCAAAGACCAGAATCCCTGCTTGCTCAGGAATCAAAGCTTTGTAGTCACCTACAGTGAATACCAAGCCGTTTTCAGTTTCTTCTGAATCGGGGTCTCCGAGTAGACCGCTACGTGCTCCGCGATCCAGTGCTTCTTTGAGGTGTACCACAATGGTGGGAGCCGTGCCCTGCTCTTGCTCGTCGACAACCCAGCTGAGGATCAGTCGGTCGATTTGATCCAGAGAAACGCCGGTGACGGTATCAAATCCTGAAATGGCAGCCGCCACTTCAGGCCCCATAGCATCTAGCACCTGGACTCCACCTTCCGCTGCGAGCAAATCCGCCATGCGAATGGAAATGAATAACTGAGCTCCGGGAGGTGTCCAAGTAAGGTCCATGGCGTCCCCAGCGGTCGGAGATTGCCAGAGCGTTTCACCGTCGTCTTCAACCAGTAGCACGCCTTCTTCCGATTCATCCGGATTTGTGTTTTCAGTATCCGTTCCACCTGTCTCCGGTGTTTGGTTTGTAATCACTTCTTCATCAGGGTTGGTAGTTTCCCCATCGGGATTGCTGTCTGTTTGAACAACTTCCCCGTTTTGGTTGCCTTCGCCTTCACCTTCGGATTCAATGGTCGTGTTGTTGAGCATGACAAAGACCATGATGATTCCCAGAACACCCGCTCCGAGTCCACCCCAGAGAATGGGATTGGCCCAAGGAGACTTTCGTTTCCGTCGGTGACGTCGTGCAGAAGTTGGCTTCTTTGAGGTTGCCTGAGGCGTATCCGAAACTACGTCCGAAGGCTGCTTCTGCTTTTCTTTGGTCGGTGTTTTGCCCACAGTGATGTCAACTGCAGTCGCGCCGCTTCCAGCGTTTGAGGGTGGAGATGGCTTGGCAGCGGGTGGTGGGAGTGGGCCAAGATTGAGAATTGCACTTTCAGTAGTTAGGGCGGCTTCGTACTCGATCAACGTATCAGAACCGATGGCGTTCAACGTCTGTTGTTTGAGTTCTGCAGGGACAAGTAACGCTAATTTGTCAGCGACTTCCTGTGCTGATTGAAAACGGGTCCCCGGATTCTTTGCCATGAGATAATTCAGGAACTGGCTGATGTTGTCGTTCACACCGAACGGCGACAGGTCATCAATCGGATCGTTGGCGTGTCGTTGAAGTTTTTCCTGTATGGAGCCGCCCGGGAACGGAACCATTCCGGTGAGCATTTGAAATAGAATGCTACCGAGGCTGTAAATGTCTGCCTGATGGCTGGGAAGTGACCCGGGAAGTTGGCACTCCGGAGCCATGTAGTCTGCCGCCATCAGCAGTCGGGCATTGGCTTCATCGGCAGGCAGGTTAAGTGGACGTGGTAATGCATCAAAATGATGAATCAGCTTGACTTGATTGTTTGCGTCGAGCCAAATGCATTCGGGCGAGAGACGGCCGTAAATGAATTGCCGTTGATGTAGGTGAGCCAGAGCGGAAGCCGTTTGCCAGGCAATATGACAGGCAGTCGAAGCATTCAGCCGGGAGGTTGACTTGAGCTTGTCGGCTAATGTGCTCCAGGAATCATCCCGTTCCACTCCGAGGTCTTCCAAAACGACATATCGAAAGGAGACCTGATCGACCAAATCAAAGACTCGCCAGACCAAATTGTCCTTGATGGCTCCAGCCGTTTTGACGCGTTCTGCCAGTTGCGTCCAGACGGTCGGGTCTTTTAGGGAGTCTCCCGTTAGGAAGTGTAGCATGACGGGGTGGCCGGTATCGATATGCTGGGCTTGAAACCAGCCTTTTAGCGAGCCATCGGTGATTCTGTTAGTGACTCGATACCGCCCGAAGTCAAATGGACCTTTGCGACCTTGTAGTAACACTTTGGCCTGGTAGGAAGAAAGCTTTCCGGCCTTAATCAGCCACGCAGCAGTACTTTTTGAATTGTCCAGTTCGGGCTTTTCCGCAACCAGCTTGGCAAATTGCTGGCGCAAGTCCAAGCAGTCCTGTGATTCCAGGAGTCCGCTTTCTCGGAGGTTGAGCCAGAATTCGGATGTACTTGTCATATCTTTATTAATACTGTGCCCCGGAACCAGTCAGGTTTCTTGTACCTGCTAAGACTTCCTCTACCGTGTCTTTAATGACTTCACAGGCTGTCTGTACCTGTGTTGCACTCACGTCTAAATGGGTGACTAATCTAATTCGTTGGGGGCCTAATGCTAAACATCGGACACCTTGGGTATCAAGTTCACCTGCCAAAGCAGCAGCCGTACCAATGGTTTCATCGATATCCATCATGACAATATTGGTGTCAACCGGTCCAGGTAGTGACAGCCCTTCGGTAGCGTTGATCATGGTTGCCAGTTTTTGAGCGTTGTCATGATCGTCGCTCATTCGTTCAATGTTGTTTTGTAATGCGAACAAAGCTCCAGCGGCGATGACGCCAGCCTGACGCATGCCGCCTCCGAATGCCTTGCGGTGTCGACGAGCATAGTACATTTGTTCTTTGGTTCCGCAGAGTGCAGAACCGACCGGAGCTCCTAAACCCTTGCTAAAGCAAATCGAGACTGTATCAAAATGGCTGGACCATTGTTTGGCAGAGATACCGGTGGCGGCGACCGCGTTGAATAGTCGGGCTCCATCGAGATGAGTTTTCAATCCGTTTTCATGCGCCCACTGACAAATCTGCTCCACGTTTTCATAAGGTTGCACTCGTCCACCGCCCCGATTGTGGGTGTTCTCCAAGCACAGCAATCGTGTAATGGCGAAGTGCTCGTTATCGGCTTTGATCGTACCGTGGAGTTGTTCAGGCCGGAGAATACCATTTTCACCTTCCACGAGTGACGGCGTTAGACCGCTGAGTGAAGCATAGGCACCCTGTTCATAGTTGTAGATATGACAGCCGGATTCGCAGATGAATTCTTCCCCCGGACGGCAGTGGACTCGTAATCCAATCTGATTCGTCATCGTTCCGGAAGGCATGAAGATAGCTGCTTCTTTTCCGGTGAGTTCGGCAATGAGATCCTGTAAGGCACCTACGGTGGGATCTACGTCAATGACATCATCGTCAACTTCACAGTTGGCGATGAAATCCCTCATGGCGGCCGAAGGTTTAGTGACAGTATCACTGCGGAGATCAATAGGTGTAGTCATAGTTGCGTTCCGTTGCTAATCCGCCGAGTCATCGTCCCTGAAGGCGGACTCGGCTGGAATTTCATTTAATGCAATAGTAGGCCCGGCACCATTTAGGTCAAGGCTGGGATCCAACTGGGAAAACGAGCCTGATCGGGCTTCACTCTCTATTATGAAGGGATGAATTGCCGGTGGGAATTACCTTGCCACCGTTTAATTGTGATTATGCAGGAATTCAAATGAACGGAATCTGAGTCGGGAGTAGAACTGTTCAATGGCGTCAGGAGCGGTCATTTGCGGGGTTATCAAAACACGGTTGTGTGACCACAATGAAGACTTACTCCGAAATCCAATTTTCAGTAATCGTTTTACGACAAAGATGCTTAGGCAATGAACCAAAGTTCACTTTCAATCCAACGTATCGATACTCGTCACGATGATATTCGCGACGTGTTGGGAAGCTTGCGCACTAAATTGTCTCCTCAGGGAAACATTGTGAGCGAGGCCGGTCGCCAGCGTACGATTGCGGTTTTTGGCGAACCTCTGACACCGCAACAGGTTGTGGAGCGTATTTGTAGTGAAGTTCAGGACGGTGGTTTAGAGGTTGTACTTAAGTACAACGAATTACTCGATGGTGCACGGCTGACTCCGGAAACGTTACGAGTTAGTGAGCAGGAACTTGAAGCAGCCCATCAGGCAGCCGACCCGGAGTTCCTCGCGACCATTGGCCGCATCCGCGACAATATCATGGAATTCCAAACGGCGATTTTGCATAAGCAGGTTAGTTTGGAGCGACCGACAGGAGTAAAACTGACACAACGCTACACGCCGATGAAACGAGCTGGCTTGTGCATTCCAGGAGGAGCGGCGGCCTATCCGTCGACCGTTCTTATGACTGCTGTGCCTGCATTGGCTGCCGGTGTGGAAGATATCGCGATGATGGCTCCGCCCACAGACTTCGGATCCAATAACCCGGATCTGTTGGCCACGTGTTATGAGATTGGCGTTAAAGAAGTCTATCGCATGGGAGGAGCTCATGGAGTAGCCGCTTTGGCTTATGGACTGGAGAATCTCCAAGGAGTCGATATTATCGTTGGCCCCGGTAACTTGTTCGTCGCATTAGCCAAGAAACTCGTCTACGGTCAGGTGGCGATTGATTCGATCGCCGGTCCTAGCGAAGTGGTTGTCATTGCAGATGAAACCACTCGTGCTGACTACACCGCAGCGGATTTATTGGCGCAGGCGGAGCATGCACCTGGCGCCAGTATTCTGGTGACTTGGAGAGAAGATGTGCTGGAGCAGACTGCGGCGGAATTAGAGCGTCAGGTGGCAACGCTTAGCCGAGAGGATTTGACACGACAAAGCCTGGAAGATTTTGGCGCATTGATCTTGGTGAAAGACCAGGACGAAGCAGTCGAGATTACGAATCTCATTTGCCCAGAGCACCTACACATCGCCATCGACAATCCGTATGAATTGCAAGAACGGCTCACGACGGCCGGAGCCACCTTTATGGGGAATCACACTCCTGTGGCACTCGGGGATTATGTGGCCGGTCCCTCACATACGTTACCTACTGCCGGAACAGCCCGCTGGGCTTCTGGCTTAAGTTCGAACGACTTCCTACGTTCGAGTAGCGTGTTGGAGTTTTCTCGAGACGGTATGCTGGACGTCGCTGCAGATGTTCAACGCATGGCCGACAAAGAAGGATTAACTGCCCACCGAGCCAGTGTGGATATCCGGGTGCAGGGTTAATCGGAAATAGAATTATGACATTTGTACGAAACAATATTTCGCAATTGGCGGGCTATGTACCTGGGGAGCAACCACAGGGTGGTAAGTTCATTAAATTGAACACAAATGAAAATCCCTATCCACCGTCACCCAAAGTTGTGGAAGCAATTCAAGTCGCCGCTGAAAAGCTAGTGCGGTATCCCGATCCTGTTTCGACGGCATTCCGTTTGGCTGCCGGCGAGGCCTTGAATGTGGATCCTGACTGGATCATCTGCGGTAACGGTAGCGATGATATTCTCACGATTTTGACTCGTTCGTTTGTGGATCAGGGAGATCTGATTCGGTTGCCGAATCCCAGTTACATCCTCTATCGAACGCTGGCGGAAATCCAAGGCGCTCGATCTCAGGAAGTAAACTTCAACGACGACTGGACATTGCCAACGAGTTTTGGCGATCCCGAGGAAGGACTCAAATTAGTATTTCTTCCGAATCCGAATAGTCCGACCGGGACAGTGGTTAGCCAGGAGGAAATTCTGGCGTTGGCTGAACAGTTGCCCTGCCCGATTCTAATTGACGAAGCCTATGTGGACTTCGCTGATTTTAATTGCATCGAGCTGGTTAAGCAGAACGAAAAAATCATGGTCTCCCGAACGCTCAGTAAGTCCTATGGACTGGCGGGTCTGCGATTTGGGTTTTTGGTTGCTCAGCCTTCGATGATCGAACAATTGCTCAAGGTCAAGGATTCTTACAACTGTGACGCACTGTCCATTGCCGGAGCAACTGCGGCCATTTCCGATCAGCAGTGGCTTAGAGATAACGTCTCCAAAATCCGAGCAACTCGCGAGAGTCTGCAGTCACAATTGACACAATTGGGATTTGAGGTAATACCCTCACAAGCCAACTTCGTATGGTGCACACACCCCGAAGCCGAAGTGAAACCTATTTATGAGTATCTCAAAGAGAACCGCATCCTAGTGCGGTACATGAGCTATCCTAACTGGAAGGAAGGCCTCCGCATTAGCGTAGGTACAGACGACCAAATTAGTGCTTGTATGAGTTTAATTCAAAGTAAGGTGTAACCCATGGCGCGTACGGCTGACATTGATCGTAAGACTGCCGAAACCGACATTCAACTTTCAATCAATCTTGATGGCTCTGGCCAATCGGACATTCAAACCGGAGTTGGTTTCTTTGACCATATGCTGGAGTTGTTTGCCAAGCATGCCGTGATTGACTTGAAGGTTCGAGCCAATGGTGATTTGCACGTTGATCAGCATCACACGGTTGAAGATACCGGAATCTGCTTAGGCCAGGCCGTGAAGGAAGCTTTGGGGGACAAGGTCGGAATTCGTCGGTATGGGCACTTTACTTTGCCCATGGAAGAAACACTCGTCAATGTCGCGATTGACTTGAGTGGCCGCTATTACATGGTGTTTAACGCAGAATTTCCAAGTTCTAAAATTGGAGATTTCGATAGCGAATTGGTGGAGGATTTTTGGCAGGCTTTTGCGGCCAACGTTCTCGGAAATTATCACGTCAATATCCACTATGGCCGTAATAGCCATCACATCAGCGAAGGTATCTTCAAGTGCACCGCTCGAGCATTTCGAATGGCCATTGAAGCAGACCCACGTATGGAAGGCGTCATTCCCTCGACCAAAGGGACGCTATAAAAGCGACAGCAGTATAGGAATAGAAAAGAGCTGGAGGTTGATTGCCTCCAGCTCTTTTTATGCGCGTCGAAATTTCGGCAGTACTTAGTCGATTTCCTGCTCCAGGTATCGAGCCAGTTGATGGAAGTCACTATCTGTTTTGATGTAACGGACGACGGTGACTAGGTTTTCCGGGTCAACCAATTCTTCGAAGGGAACGTATCTCAGGTCAAATTGATTTTTCACACTCACCATGACGCCGTTCAAACCTTCTTCAACAAGGGCCCGAAACGCTCCAACACCCAGTTGGCTTCCAAGCATGACGTCGAAGGCGGTTGGCTGTGTACAGCGAGATTCGTAACCGAGTTGTAGTCCGTTGATTTTACGCGTTTTGCCGGTCGCGGCTTCGTAGGCAGCACTTAACCGTTTTGTCAGAAGTTGACAGAGGTTGATTTGGGAGATCGCGATGTGCCCATGATCATCCCTGGGGATACCTTCGAGATAGCTGTAGGGAAGATATTCAGCCAGACCTTCAGCAACGACAATCACACCGAATTCTTTCCCCAACTCTTCCCGTTTAATCATCGTACGAACGGCTCGATCCATGAGCTTGTCCATGTTCATGATTTTGCGGGTTTCTTCTTCTCCGGTGACGGGATTGGTAATCGTCTCTTCGGCAGCATAGTCACCTTTCACATCTTCGACACTGATGGCCAGACAGGCTTCGCCTGAGATGGCAGCTCCATATGCCAGCCACCCTGCACTTCGTCCCATGGCTTCGCACAGGAAGTAGGCGCGACCGGCTGCTGCGTCAAACATCAGGTTGCGGATTTCGGTGGCCAGAAAATCGACAGCTGAGAAGAAACCAAATGTAAAGTCGATTCCCATGTAATCGTTATCGATCGTCTTGGGGAGATGGACGACAGGCAGTTTCTTGGCATCGTCGCCGAGTGTGTCCTGGAAGAGTTTGAACTTGTTGGCTGTCTTGAGCGTGTCATCGCCACCAATGGAAATGAATGCATCCACGTCGAGCGAACGCAAAGCGTCGTAGGTTCGCTTCATAGGAGCCGTTCGTTCGGGATCATTCAGATGTTCCGGATCCGAAATAACCTTTCCTGGGTTGGCTCGGGCTGTCCCGATAATGATTCCCGGAGTCGTACGAGCACGTTCCAGACAATCTTCCCCCAGAATGACATAGTCTTTGCCTTCTTCCAGCGGCGTACTTCCGTCGTATTCCTGAAGGGACGAATATCCGTGTTTAATACCGATGACTTCTGTTCCGCCACGAGTAAAGGCAATCGCGGCGGCACCAATAACCGAATTCGCTGCCGGAGCAGGTCCACCTGAGAACAGAATGGCGACACGTTGTATGGGATTGTCAGAAGTCTTAGGTCTTGCCAGAGGATCGCTCATGACGCTGTGGGCTCCAAATAGTTGAACGCATAGTTGGTTGTCAGCAAACCATCAGTTTAAGCTCACGACCTAATATCGAAAACCACCACAGATGAAAAACCGTCCAGAGGTATGACGCATCCAACCATGTCACCCAACCATTTCATCCAACATTTGTTGCACAGGTTGTTTACCCGTAGGGAAATCAGATGGAGCATCTGATATGGGCAATGCAAGCGTCTAAGAGGAGGTTCGCAGAGTTCTCTTAAAATGTGCGTTCGACAAATTTAGTGTCGATTGTTCCTGCAGCAAATTCAGGATGCGTGAGCACCTTTTTATGGAAGGAAGCAGTCGTTT
>CALKCC010000247.1 GCA_938082855.1 uncultured Pirellulaceae bacterium
ACAGCTGGGTTTCTGCCGGTGACATTATTCGAATGGGCGAGTAGAATTCGGTATTGGCGTGGAAATCCTGCGCTGGTATTTCGATGGACGAGTGACTGTGACCGAACCAAACAACGAAGAAGAGTATCTCCCAAGTTCTGACCGCCTGCCGCGTGGTGAAGTTCCCAATGAAGCGGAGCGAATTGCACGCAGCTTAGAACTGGCGCGCGCCGCGGCCGAGACGGCTGCTGATAACAGCGGTCGTGACATTGTCATTCTGGACGTCCGTGAACAATCCACGATGTTCGATTTCTTTGTGCTGGCCACAGGATCCAGTCGTCGTCAACTCCACGCGATGAGTGAAGAGATTGACCATAAGCTGGAAGACGATCTCAAGGATCGTCGCATTGGCATTGAAGGCTACGCAGAAAGCCGTTGGATCCTGCTGGATTACGGTAGTATCGTGATTCATCTGTTTGATGATGAGTCTCGTGAATACTACAGCTTAGAGTCACTTTGGGCCGCTGGCGTAAAAGTCGATATCTCAGACTTAGTGCCGGCCGAACAGCTCGGCTAAGTTGTCCCCCGTATGATCTTAAAGACTGACATACAAAGCTATGAATATTCTTGCTGAGTTAAAAAACCGTTTTCGAGATGTGCTTGCTGAAGTGTCTGGCGAAACGGATGTGCAAAATCTTCTCGACATGATCAAGCCTGCACAGGATGCTCGGTTTGGCGATTATCAGGCGAACTGCGCAATGCCGTTGGGGAAACGCCTTGGGAAAGCTCCGCGAGAAGTCGCTGAGGAGATCCTCAATAAAGTCCGCCTGGATGATTTGTGTAGTCAAACGGACATCGCTGGTCCTGGTTTCATCAATCTGACGATTGATGATCAGTGGATTACGTCTCAGGTAAATACAGCCGGAAATGAATCCCGATTGGGAGTTGCGGCCAATGCAAATCCCCAAACGTTCATCTTAGATTATTCGTCTCCTAACGTTGCCAAGCCGATGCATGTCGGACATATACGGTCGACGGTGATCGGTGATAGTTTGGCTCGGACCTTACGATTTCTGGGGCATCAGGTAATTGCCGATAATCACTTAGGAGATTGGGGCACCCAATTCGGGATGATTATCTATGGTTACAAACACTTTGTGGACGCGGAAGCGTATCAGCAACATGAAGTCCGTGAGCTCAGCCGTCTTTATCGATTGGTAAATCAACTCATCGATTACTGGAAGAGTAAAGGTGGAGTAGCGGCGCAGCAGGAAGAGATTGCCCGACGCGAATCGATAGTCGCCGAATTAGAATCCGTGGAACCGTCAGGCGACAAGAAAGAGGATAAGAAGCAACGGAAGGCACTTGGTCGAGCTCGCGATCAGCTCACTCAGGCTCGCCAATCGCTGGATTCTCTGAATGCAAAAATACAGACGGTGGAAAGTGATGAAGTACTTCATCAACAGGCCCAGGCTCATCCAGACATCGCTCGAAGCGCGTTACTAGAGACCGCCCAACTTCACGAAGGTGACGCAACCAACCGTCAGTTGTGGGAAGAATTCCTTCCAAAATGCCGTGAGGATATACAGCGAGTCTATGCTCGGTTAAGCGTTGAATTTGACGTGGAGTATGGGGAGAGTTTCTATCACGAAATGTTACCGGGTGTCGTTTCCGGTTTACAGGAAGCTGGGTTGGCCAGTGAAAGCGAAGGGGCTCAATGTGTCTTCCTGGATGCCTTCGAAACGCCGATGATTGTACAGAAGAGTGACGGAGCTTTCTTGTATGCAACCACCGATTTGGCCACGATTGAATACCGGATGCAACAGTGGCAGGCAGACGAAATTCTGTACGTCGTCGATCACCGCCAAAGCGAGCATTTTCAAAAGCTCTTCGCAGTCGCCAATGCGTGGAACGCACCTCAGGTCCAAATGCACCACATTAGTTTTGGCACTGTGTTAGACGAAAGTGGACGGCCCTATAAAACCCGATCAGGCGATGCCGTTGGACTGGAAGGGTTGTTAGACGAGGCGGTTAACAAAGCCTACGAAGTTGTTTCGGCCAATGATGATTCCAAGCCCAATGGCTCGGAACTGAGTGAGGAGACGCGCCGACATATTGCCGATGTCGTAGGACACGGAGCGATCAAGTATGCCGACCTGTCGCATAATCGCACCAGCGATTACGTCTTTAGCTATGACAAGATGATGGCACTTGAAGGTAATACTGCAACCTACATGCAATATAGTTATGCCCGAGTGCAAAGTATCTTTCGCAAAGGTGATGTGGATCTGGATGGATTACGTCAGTCCGACTCAGCGATTCTGTTAGGGCATGCTGCAGAACGTGCGTTGGCAATGATGATCTTGCGATACTCCGAAGCTCTGGAGCAAGTGGTCGAAGACTATCGTCCGAATCAACTGACCAATTACCTATTTGATTTAGCAAAACGGTTTTCATCCTTTTTTGAACAATGTCCGGTTTTGAAATCGGAGGATGAAGCTATCAAACAGAGTCGGCTGAAATTATGCGATTTGACCGGGCGAGTTATCGCTCATGGTTTGGATCTGCTAGGTATTGGCGTCGTGGATCAGATGTGATTTCATGGCATGTGTATTCATGTCTAAAACGGATTGAAGGCAGAATCGAAAATGGCAAGTCAGGGGTTACAAACGACGCAGCAGCGTGAGCAGGCATTGTTGGCACCTTATGCCATGTTTAGCTCTCAAAGTCGGGGTCGCCAGTATTCTGAAGCAGACCATCCCTACCGCAGCCCCTTTCAACGCGATCGTGACCGAATCGTACACAGTGCAGCTTACCGTCGCCTGAGTGGCAAGATGCAGGTCTTCACAGGAGACATGGGGGATTACCACCGAACACGACTAACTCACACTCAGGAAGTTGCGTCGATTGCACGCACCATTGGCAGGGCATTGCGGTTGAATGAAGATTTGGTGGAAGCTCTGGCGTTGTTTCACGATATTGGCCATCCACCGTACGGTCACGCCGGGGAAGATGCATTAGCAGAATGTTTGGAACAGGATGGTGGGTTTTCTCACAATCAATATGCTCTAACTATTGCCGAAGAACTCGAAACCCGACACCAGAGTTTCCCTGGATTAAATCTCACTCAGGAAGTCCTCGAAGGTCAGGCGACTCGCGTGGATAAAGAAGCAGGAAATCACCACCCTCTACTGGAAGCCCAAGTGGTGGAAGCTGCGGATTCGATGACCTACGATGCTCACGATGTGGATGATGCTCTGAAATTGGGATTGGTTCAGCTGGAAGAAGTGCATCAACAGGAGATGATCAAAATCTGCGTCGCCATCATCGGCGACCGCCGAAGTGAATTGGGGCCGGAAGAATACAAACGTGCATTGATCCATACGATGGTCGATTGTCAGGTGTCCAATGTGTTAGAGAATGCCGGGCCTTATCTTGAATCGTGCCATTGGTCGTCGACACAAGAGGTTCGTCAATCGGATTACCGGATTGCCACGGTTGGAGAATTGGCAAATGCCAAAAAGGAAATGGAGTTGTTTCTCTACGAGCGGGTTTACCGGCATCCTGAGTTAGTCAAAACTCGGGAACGGGCGCAATCGCAGATTCACAAGCTATTTGAGACTTTCGTCAATGATCCGTCCTCGATGCCGCCTCGATTTATCCAAAGGATTGAACAGGTTGGATTACGTCGTAGTGTCGGGGACTATATTGCCGGGATGACGGATCGGTTTTTCGAGCAGCAATACCTCGGTTTTGTAGGTTCTTAGATTTTTCTGGACTCTCCCTCTATTCAATTCTAGAATCGAGAGTATAAAACAATTGCCATTATCAAAGGTGCTATTCAGCCTTTGAAATATATATCGATTTAATTCATATCAATTCATTTTCAACGCATCCGCTTGGGTGCTTGGCATACTTTTAACATCTATTCGTAATTCATCCGCGATTGCGTGCTGAATTGCCCACATTTATTCCTATTTATTGAAGGCATTATTATCATGGTTTTATGGGTGCTGCGTGCAGTATTCATGGTGATCGCATTTGGCGCCGGAATATCTATCGTCACGCAAGATACAGAGAACTCTCAGGGACTCGTCACTGGAGTGACTCTCATTGTCGCCGCTGCAGGCATTGTTTCTTTCGACATTCTGATTCGTAAAAAGCCGATCGATGTCATCTCGTGTAGCTATTTTGGAATCATCGTTGGATTATTCCTGACTTACATTGTGGGGGTGGCGATTGATCCCATCCTGACATTCTCCAAAGTCGAGGATGTAGAGCATACACGTGGCATGGTGAACCTTCTTTTGGCTATTCCACTGTGTTATATCTGCACTTCGTTTTTGCTACAAACCCGGCATGATTTCCGATTCATCATTCCTTACGTGGAATTCAAAAAGGACGTCAAAGGGAATCGTCCTTTCATTCTGGATACTTCGGTCATCATTGATGGTCGAATTGCCGATCTGGTCGAAACGAACATCATGGATGGTCAACTGATCATGCCTAAATTCGTGTTAGCCGAGTTACAAAATATCGCCGACAGTAGTGACAAAATGCGGCGTACGCGTGGAAGACGTGGATTGGACATTCTTAAACAACTCCAATCGAATCCGGAGGTGGATTTGCTGATCGATGAACGCGAGAGTGAAGCAATGAGAGGCCAGCCAGTGGATTCAAAACTGGTTATTCTTGCCAAAGAGCTCAATGGAAAAGTCGTAACGGGTGACTACAACCTGAATAAGATTGCAACGATTCAGGAAGTCCCGGTCATCAACCTAAACGATATTCTCAATTCCCTGCGTCCGGTGTTTCTTCCCGGAGAAGAGTTCAAGGTGAAGATCGTTAAGGAAGGCGAAGGGGAATCACAAGGAGTGGGCTATCTGGACGACGGGACGATGATCGTCATCGAAGGCGGTCGTCAGCATCTGCAGGAAATGGCAAGCGTGTCTGTTACCAGCGTCTTACAGACCAGTGCGGGACGAATGATTTTTGCCAATTATGAAGGTGCTGTCTAGTCAGTGACATCGAGCCCTGCCTGGCTGATAAAACTTGAATCGCTGATGTCACTTTGGTACGTTGAAGGATTACCGGGTAAGCACCGGAGTCAATAGGGGGAACCCACTCCTGACAGTCCGCTGTGCTGGTACTACCAGACGTAATATCCAGGCAGGATTATGGCCACGATTGAAGCTCGCACAACGCGTACGGCGGAAGGGCAGACAGCTCGCCGACAAATTGCGATTCGAGGTGCGCGAGTCAATAATCTGAAGGATGTCAGTCTTGATATCCCGAGAAATCAACTGGTTGTCATTACTGGCCCCAGTGGTTCAGGTAAAAGTTCCCTGGCTTTTGAAACACTCTATGCAGAAGGTCAGCGACAGTACATTGAGAGCCTTTCGGTCTACGCTCGGCAATTTCTGAATCAAATGGAACGCCCTGACGTCGATATGATTGAAGGCTTACAGCCAACGATCTGTATTGACCAGCGTCAAGGATTACAAAATCCCCGAAGTACCGTGGCTACGGTGACCGAAATCTATGATCACCTGAGGCTCTTAATGGCTCGAATCGGGGCGCCTATTTGCTATGAATGTGGCGAGTCGATACGACAGCAGTCGAATGAGCAGATTCAGGATGCCCTGATGGCCATGCCAGAAGGGACGAAATCTATGATCATGGCTCCGATGGTGCGTGGGCGTCGTGGACAGCATAAAGAAGTTCTGGAGCAAATACGGAAGGTCGGATTTGTCAGGGCAAGGATTGATGGTCAAGTTTACGACGTTGATTCCTTTCCCGAACTGGCACCTCGGAAAGTCCATCACATTTATGCCATTGTGGACCGAGTGATTATTCGCCCGGGCGTGCGGGCCCGTGTCGGCGAGTCGATTAAGCTCGCGTTGGAGTACGGTGAAGGGCTGATGATGCTCTGCTCTTACCACCTGACTGACGAAGACGAGGAGGTTGGTGAGTGGCGGGACACGCTGTTTAGTTCGAGGTATGCCTGTCCGAACTGTAATATCAGCTATGAAGAAGTGGAGCCCAGGACTTTCAGCTTTAATAGTCCCTATGGTGCCTGTCCGGATTGTGACGGCTTAGGTCAATCACAGCAGTTTGATCCGGAACAGGTTGTACCGGATGTCGATTTGACGCTTGATGAAGGGGCGGTTGCCGTTTGGGAAGGTGCGACTCCCAAACGATTACAGCAATATGAAGAGGCAGTGAATGAGTTTCTGATCTCCAAGAAAGTAGATCCAGACTTACCAATCGGTGAATGGCCGACTCGCGTACAAAATCAGTTCTTTAAAGGTGTAGGGAAAAAGTACGCAGGCCTGATCGGAATGCTCGAAAAGGAGTATGCCACAACCACCAGCAAGCCACGTCTTGAGGAGTTGGAGTCCTACCGAGATATCGTTGTTTGCTCCAGTTGTGATGGCTCGCGTTTACGACCTGAGGCAACCAGTGTCAGATTGGGAGGACTGAATATTCATGAGATTGTCAAAATGTCGATTCATGAAGCCAGCGGGTTTTTTGAAG
>CALKCC010000248.1 GCA_938082855.1 uncultured Pirellulaceae bacterium
AAGAAAGCGGCGAAGAAAAAAGTCGCCAAAAAGGTTGCTAAAAAGAAAGTAGCAAAGAAAAAAGTAGCGAAGAAGAAAGTCGCTAAGAAGAAAGTTGCTAAGAAAAAGGTAGCCAAGAAGAAGGTTGCTAAAAAGAAAGTAGCTAAGAAAAAAGTAGCGAAGAAGAAAGTTGCCAAGAAGAAGGTAGCTAAGAAAAAGGTCGCGAAAAAGAAAGTGGCAAAGAAGAAGGTAGCTAAGAAAAAAGCTGCACCTAAACGCAAAGCCGCTAAGAAGAAGTAAGTCTTCCTCTGGAAAATTAAAAAGCCTCGTGTCTCATTTGAGATACGAGGCTTTTTTCATTTAGCCATTTAGCCATTTAGACAATTAGACAGTTGGACAGTTGGACAGGCCGCATGGCCGAAGCCAATTAGACAGTTAGCCTAGGACGGGTAGCTGGGGCTGTGGAGGTTCTTTTTCTGCACTGCCTGCCATGTTGCCAACAAGTGTCTCGACGATCGCCGTGAGATACTGCGATGCCCCAGGATCGACGAGATTTTGATCGGTCGTTCCCGCATCTCCGTGTTCACGGATGCTAGGCGTGATCGGCACTTCACCTAGGAAGGGAACATTTAACTCACCCGCGCTGGTCTTCGCGCCGCCACTTCCAAAAATATCGTATCGCGTGTCGCAATCAGGGCAGATGAATCCACTCATGTTCTCAACCATCCCCAATACAGGAATGTTGACTTTACGGAACATCGCGATGGATTTAACAGCATCCAGCAGAGCGACACGCTGCGGCGTACAGACGACGACCGCTCCGGTTAATGGAATTACCTGAGAGAGCGTCAGAGCGATGTCTCCGGTCCCTGGTGGCATGTCAATGATCAGATAGTCCAGGTCTCCCCATGCCGCGTCACGTAGAAACTGAGTGATCGCCCCGTGTAGCATCGGCCCTCGCCAAATGACTGCTTCGCCTTCAGGGACCATGAATCCCATGGAAAGAACGGGAATTCCATCCGCGTCCACCGGCACGATTTTCTTATCAGCATTAACAGTTGGGTTTCCCGCTTCGTTGACTCCGAGTAACTGCGGAATACTGGGACCGTAAACATCGGCGTCCATAATTCCAACTCGAGACCCCGCTGCTTTCAAACCGAGTGCCAGGCTGGCTGCAATCGTACTTTTACCCACTCCGCCTTTACCTGAGCCCACCGCGATGACACTCTTCACGGTAAGTCCAAATTCACCGACCGGGGGAGCAGGACGGTCATGCACAACATGATTTACCTCCAAAGATTCCAAGGCAGGAAGATTATCACGGAGATGCTGTTCGAATTTAGCTCGCGTAGATTTCCAGATTGGTGCGGAGTGTGTGGACAGACCTAAATCACAACGAAGATTGCCGCCTTCTACTTGTAGGTTACTAACCTGTTCCATGGTGAATACATCGCGACCGGTTTCTGGGTCGATGAATTGCTTGAGTACTTCTTCAACGGCAGTTTGGGATAAATCCTGAGTCATGTTGTTACTTATATGTAGGAAAGAGGGTGTGCTGACAGGTGGGTGTCAGATGAATGTTGCAAATTGATGGAGAGTATTGAATTGGTTTCTAAAATGAAAATTGAAATGCAGACCTGGTGTTGCGTTGAATCTCTGAGCAATTAGCCAAGAGGTGCATAGGCATGGTAACAGCACTCAGTCGCATTTCAGGTAGCCCGGTGTCTTGCCGGGTTACCTCTTTAATCACATTGCTGTTTCATGAAGTCCGAACATTCTTCCGGTGGGGTAGAGCAGGATTCACAGAGTGAATTTCCATTTTCGTCGAGCATTCCGGCGAGTCCGCCGCAACTGCCTTTAATCTGACGATTGCTGAAAATAACTCCGACAGCCATTGCCAGAAAGACTCCGCCAAACACGCCGCATGAGATTAATACGATTTCCAAATAGGACATTTTATTGTTCCTTTGCGACAGACTGCTTAAACGCCTCTGATTGTCGCGAGGTAATTCCTGCATCCGTTCGTTCGAATAACATGACAGCTAAGTCATGCTGTCTAGCTATATCATAGGCCTGATTCGGTCCTAGCACCAAGAGGGCAGTTGCCCAGGCATCCGCATCCGCACAACTTTTTGTGACGACAACAGAACTCGTTAAGTTATGAGTAACCGGTCGAGCGGTGTGAGGGTCAATCGTGTGTGAATACCGCTTTCCATCAACTTCAAAGAAATTAAAGTAGTCACCGGAAGTTGCCATGGAGAGGTTCGTAAGATCAAGCGTCGATGTTAATGTGCCAGGAGCCGCATCAGGAGCTTGAATACCAATCCGCCATGAGCTTCCATCGGGGCGTTTGCCAGCAGTCCCAATCTCACCACCAATTTCAACCATGCAACCAATTTCAGCCTGATGCTGCTGAATCAAGCTAACAATTTCATCAACAGCATAGCCTTTAGCAATCGCAGAAAGATCGAGATAAAGCTTGGCAAAATCCTTCTTCAATGCCTGTGTTTCGTAATTCAAATGCAGGTGGGTATAGCCGATAACCTGTTGAACCTGTTTTATCTGGTCACCATCAGGCACAGTGCGTTCCTGCATTGGTTTCTGAGGACCAAAGTGCCAAAGATTGACAGCAGGGCCGACCGTGATATCGAACGCACCTTTGGTAATCTCGCTCAACTGTTGAGCGCGTTCCACCAAGGCGAATAATTCAGGACTTACAGGTTGCCAGCTTGTGGATTCGGATTGGTTGAACTGAGATAACTCAGAATCCGGCAGGTAGGTCGACATGACCTGATTGATTTCCTGTAGTCGTTGATCAATTTCACTATGTAGATTTGCGAGCGTCTGACCAGCGGGTAGCTCCGACAGCACCACGTGGTAAGTGGTGCCCATAGTCTTGCCACGCAATTCCAATTTCTCAGGGGCGCCAGAATGCCCCTGTTCGGTCGGCCCCAATGGATCTGTATTACGAAAGAGCCATAACGCGAAGAACAGGGCAAATAGCCCAAGCGTAAACTTCAGTACAGGAGAGTTGAAAGTCATTCGCTTCGACCAGAAATAACACGTCTGCGAGTGCTAGCCACCGAAGTCGTCAAACATGACATTTTCAGGTTCAACGCCAAGGTCATCCAGCATGTTTCGTACAGCGGACAACATCATCGGAGGTCCACAAATATAGTATTCAACATCTTCAGGGCTTGGGTGACTCGAGAGATATTCATCCAGTAAAACCTGATGAATGAAACCCGTGTAACCATCCCAGTTGTCTTCCGGCAACGGATCCGACAGTGCGATGTGATAATTGAAATTCTCGTTTTGCTGTTTTAAATCTTCGAATTCATCGAGGTAGAACAGTTCACGGGAGCTACGACCACCATACCAATAAGTGACCTTACGGTTGGTTTGTCGTTCTTTGAAGAGTTCGAAAATATGGCTTCGCAGCGGAGCCATTCCGGCACCCCCACCGATGTAGATCATTTCGGTATCAGTGTCTTTGATGAAGAATTCACCATAAGGTCCTGAAATAGTGACTTTGTCACCGGGTTTCAGGTTGAAGATGTAGGAAGACATCTTTCCGGGTGGAGTTCCTTCGGGAGCCTTAGGATGGGGAGACGCCACTCGGACATTGAGCATGATGATGCCCTTTTCCCCCGGATAGTTCGCCATGGAGTAGGCTCGAATGACTTCTTCGTCGACCACCGAGGTGTATCGCCATACGTCAAAGCGGTCCCAGTCCTCATGATATTCTTCCTGAATATCAAAATCTTTGTAGTGCACGGTATGCGGAGGGCATTCAATTTGGATGTATCCACCAGGTTTGAAGCCAACGTCTTCACCTTCAGGTAGTTCCAAAACTAACTCTTTAATGAAGGTGGCTACATTGTTATTGGAGCGAACTGTGCACTCCCACTTTTTGGTTTCGAAGACTTCTGGTGGGACTTCGATTTTCATGTCCTGTTTCACGGCTACCTGACACGATAGTCGGTGTCCGTCACAGGCTTCCCGCTTGGAGATATGACTTCGTTCGGTCGGGAGTATGTCCCCACCACCTTCATGAACGACGACACGGCATTGGGCACAGGTACCGCCTCCACCACAGGCCGAGGAGACAAAAATGCTGTTGTCAGCCAGCGCGTTCAGCAGCTTTCCACCGGCGGGAATCTCAATTTCCTTTTGCTCGTTAATCAGGATCTTTACCGGACCGGATGCTACCAGTTTACTTTTGGCAACGAGAATTAGTGCCACCAACGCGAGAACCACTCCGGTGAACATCACAACGCCAAGTAGTATCGTATTCATTTCCATTGCTATTAGTTTTCAACCTAAAGGGAAGGTGATTTATTTTGAGGTTATTGTTGGCCGGAGGCTTAAAGTTGAATGCCGCCGAATGCCATAAACGCCATTGCCATCAGGCCCACGATAATAAACGTGATTCCTAAACCACGCAGACCGTGAGGGACGTCACTGTATTTGAGTTTTTCGCGGATACCGGCCAGAGCAGCGATTGCCATCGCCCAGCCAATCCCGCTCCCGATGCCGAATTCGACGCTTTGAATAAAAGTGTACTCACGCTCGACCATAAACAGTGAACCACCCAAGATGGCACAGTTTACGGTGATTAAGGGAAGGAAGATCCCCAACGCGTTGTAGAGGGGCGGGAAATACTTATCGAGTGTCATTTCGAGGATTTGCACCATGGCTGCAATCACACCGATGTAACTGATCAGTCCAAGGAACTCCAGATTTGAATCGGGTACGCCTGCCCAGCTCAATGCTCCTTCTTTCAGCAGATACTGATAGATCAGGTTGTTGGCAGGAACGGTAATCGCCTGGATCGCAATGACGGCAACACCCAAACCTAAAGCTGTTTTTACATTCTTCGAAACAGCCAGAAAGGTACACATCCCGAGAAAGAATGAGAGTGCCAGGTTTTCGATGAAAATCGATTTAACGATGATACTTAAATGTTCTGACATTATTAGGCCTCCTCAATCTGTTCAGGCCGGAAAGTGCGGATTACCCAGATGATAATCCCAATCAGGAAGAATGCACTTGGTGCTAACAACATCAGCCCATTATTAGGATACGCGTCCGGCATAACCTGCATGCCAAGCAGCTTGCCGCTTCCAAATAACTCTCGGAAAAAGCCTACTGTCAGCAGGATAAAACTGTAGCCCAGGCCGTTTCCAATACCGTCGAGGAAACTGACCATGGGAGTGTTCTTCATGGCAAAACCTTCTGCTCGTCCCATCACGATGCAGTTAGTAATAATCAACCCAACAAACACCGACATTTGCTTGCTGACGTCAAAGGCATACGCTTTGAGTACTTGATCCACCAAGATCACGAGCGAGGCGATGATCGTCATTTGCACAATGATTCGTACACTCGACGGAATGTAATTCCGAATCAAACTGACTGCCAGGTTTGAAAAGGCGACGACGAAAATAACCGCCACACACATGGTGAGCGAAGTGTCGAGCTTGGTGGTCACCGCCAATGCGGAACAGATGCCAAGCACCTGCAAGGCAATCGGGTTGTTCTTGAATACAGGATCAAGAAGTACATCTTTGGCTTTATTTCCAGCCATACTTCAGTTTCCTTCTTTTAGTTAAAACCGTTTTAGGTTGTTTGTGTTTTAGTTACTGGCCGAGGGGGATGCTTCTGCGAATCGATCCTCTGACTGGAGGTAATTCCCAAATCCATTTTCGCCAAGCCAGAATTTAATAAGTTTGTCGACGCCCTGAGTGGTAATCGTTGCACCCGCCAGCCCGTCAATGTCGTTGGGTCCCGCTGCACCACTCTTTGTGACATTTAAGATGACTTGTCCGTCATCCCCAATCGTCTGTTTTGGTGCCACAAATTGGTCTTTGAAAAAGGCGCTATCGACTTCACCGCCGAGGCCGGGAGTTTCTCCATGTTGAAAGAAAGTAATTCCCCGTGTGGTAAAGTCATCATCGGAAATTGAAATGAATCCCCAAAGAGTGGACCAAAGTCCTTTCCCACGAATTGGCAGGATGATCTGCTTCTTTTCAGGATAGAGATAGACAACGGCATAGTTTTCCCGCGCGCCGCCGATGCCGGCAGGGTCACTGAATAATTCAGTCTTTTCACTCGCGGTTAATTTATTCAGAGCGAAGCCGCTGCTGGTCTGGCCCGACTCTGGCGTGGATGTGACCGCACTGCCGTCGGTGAGATTAATCAGGCGGACAGAAATTGTATCGGTAAAGACCTGTTCCACCTGTTCGGGATCATAGGGAATCCCGCAGACGTTGAGGATGTTCTTTTTCAGATCGAGTTCTTTATTGGTGTCCTGCTTTTCTTTCAGCCCAACGGCAGCTCCAGAAACCAGAACGGAACAGACGATGCAAAGCAGGCCGGTTACCAAAAATGTGTTTTTAACTGAATCACGATTACTCATTAGATGAACCCTCCGCCGGGGCCGTAAGTGCCCAACGGTCTGTACGTCGTTTAATGTTTTGCTGAACCACGAAGTAGTCGATCAGCGGAGCAAAGACGTTACCAAACAGAATGGCGAGCATAATGCCTTCCGGATAAGCCGGATTCACTACGCGGATTAAAATCGCCAGGATTCCGATCAGTGCTCCATAGAAATACTTTCCTTTGTCAGTCATGGCAGCGGATACCGGGTCGGTTGCCATGAAGACTAAACCGAAGGTAAACCCGCCAACCAATAGATGCTGAATTGGATTCATCGCGAACATCGCAGCATTGTCGTCACCCGAGACGGCATTGAGAAATGCTGCGGTCAGGAATCCACCGGCAAGTACCGAGATCATAATTCGCCAGGACCCGATGCCTGTTCCAATGAGAATCAAGGCGCCGATGAGACAACAAAGTGCCGAGGTTTCTCCCATCGAACCTCCGGTGAACCCGTAGAAATTCTGCAAGTAATCAAAACTCCCAAGTTTCTCCAGTCCGGCGACCTTGTTCGGAAGTGCAGCGATGTCTCCCAGAATAGTAGCACCACTGATGCCATCAATAT
The DNA here is from genome assembly GCA_938082855.1 of uncultured Pirellulaceae bacterium. GTDB lineage: Bacteria > Planctomycetota > Planctomycetia > Pirellulales > Pirellulaceae > UBA721. Next base: position 6,986 of record CALKCC010000248.1, read on the forward strand.
GCCCCAATGCGTTCCAGACTTTATCGCCGGAAATCTGAGCCGGATAGGCAAAGTATAGGAAGGCTCGGGCTGTTAACGCGGGGTTGAGGAAGTTACGTCCAGTTCCGCCAAACACTTCTTTGCCAATGACTACGCCAAAAGCAACTCCCACCGCAACCTGCCAAAGCGGCATGGAGGGAGGAAGGGTGAGTGGAAAGAGTAGGCCAGTGACTAAAAAGCCTTCATTGACCTCATGCCCGCGAACCATCGCGAAGATGACTTCACAAATGCCCCCAATCATCATGCAGACGATGTAGACAGGGAAAAAGTAAGTGGCTCCATGCAGCAAGTTACTGATGTGACTACTTGGATCCGGTGTTCCCACAAACAGACTTCGCCAGCCGAGGGCCGCTTTGAAATAGGCATCTCGAGCCTTTTCCAGCTGCAGAACGATTTCTGGTTTCACGTTGTCGTCGGCTGCTGCGGCTTCTCCGTCCAGAAAGACGACTTTGTTGACCTCAGGCACCATTAGGACTTCTTGATCGACCTTAGGGTTTATCGCCTGATTAGCCTGCATCCCAGTGTTGTAACAGGCCATAAAGACACAGGGAATTAAAGCGACCACGACCATCGTCATCATTCGCTTCAGATCCAACGCATCCCGGACATGGGAAGCATTCCTGGTAACTTCACCAGGAGTGTAGAAAAAGGTATCGGCTGCTTCATACAGCGGATAGAACTTCTCAAGCTTGCCGCCGTCTTCAAAGAGCGGAGCTTTTGAATCAAGAAGTTTTCTCAACCAACGCATTTAACTGATCCAGTTTATGTAATTATTTAACAGGCAGGTAATCTACCTGAGGTATGGTAAGGTTAGCCATCGATTTCGATAGCAGTAAGGCTGTCCCGCAGTATGGAGCCATATTCGTATTTGCCCGGGCACACAAAGGTACACAAGGACAGGTCTTCTTCTGCCAGTTCCAGACATCCAAGTAACTGAGCCTGCTCGGTATCACCAACAATTAATGCTCGTAATAACTGTGTGGCCAGAATATCCAGAGGCATGACCTTTTCATACGAGCCAATAGGAACCATGGCTCGCTTGCTTCCGCCAGTCGAGGTGGTCATGGCAAAGGTCTTTGCCGCATTGAGAGACGATGCGAAGGCCTTGGTAATACTGAATTGATTAAAACCAGGTTTTTGCCAGCCCAGGAACTCACGTTCTGTGCCTTCACTTAGAACAGCTATCTGATTGTGGAAGCGTCCCAGATAATTAACCGGAGCCTCTGCTTTTCTACCGGCGAGTACACTGCCGGAGATAACGCGTACGTCGTCACCGGAGGTTTCACCAGCGGTGAGTTCACTGAGGTCGGCGCCTAACTGAGTCAGTAGGAGTCGCGGGTCGGTTGCCGCCGGGCCACCGATGGAAATGTATCGAGACGTATCCAGTTTTCCGGTCGTGACAAGAGTGCCGATAGCACTGACGTCCTGATAACCAATGTGCCATACCGTCTTGTTGGGGCCTACCGGATCAATGTTATGAATCTGGGTTCCAGGCAAACCAGCAGGATGGGGACCGGCGAATGCATGGAAGTTCACTCCATCGACGCCGTTTCCAGGTACGTCTACCGTAGGACCAACACAGACGTGAACCTGTTCGGTCAATTGAGTCAATGCTTTGAGGCCCGCTAGGAATGATTCGCTCTTTTCGGCCACCGCAATTTCCGGATTGACTGCAAGAGGGTCGGTGTCGATGGCAGTCACGAAAATGGAAGAAGGCGTACTGTCAATCGCAGGTACTTTTTCAAAGGGGCGAGTACGTAAGGATGTCCAAAGTCCGGAATCGACCAGAACGCGTACGACATACTCCCGATTCAGTTTGTCTGTGTCGTTTCCGATTGACTCAAACGTTACCTCTTCATCGCCGGAAACTTCTATGACGAGTGATTCGAATTTACGTTTCGCACCACGGTTGATTTCGGCCACCGTACCCGAGGCTGGAGCGGTATATTTCACGCCTGCCGTCTTCTTATCTTCAAAGACGACTTGGCCTTTTTTGACCTGATCGCCAACCTGAACGGCTAGTGTCGGTTTCATTCCAACGTAGTCGTCGCCGATCAATGCGACTCGGGTGACCGTGGGTCCCTGATGAATTGTTGGTTTTGGATGCCCGGTAATCGGTAAATCCAATCCCTTTTTAATGATGTGCTGCTGCAATGTCTTATTTCCACAATCTGAAAATAGGTTGTGATATCCAACCGACTATCCCTCTTAGATAGAAGGGGTGCCCGGATATCCTATCGGGACTTTGTGAAATAATTCACAAAGTAGGGCCGATAAAAAGACCGCCGTTGCCCACGAGGTGATCGACCACAAAGGATAGACAACTAACGGCATTAAGCTTTCTATTTTGATGAAATCCTAGAATTCACACAATAGCCTCGAATAGGCAATTTTTGCTCACTAAGGCTTTATCACGGGGATAACCCCTTCTAACGGGGTAATTATCGTCTCTAAGACACTGTTTTAATTGGTCCACCTTTTCGGATTCTACGGAATATTCCTTCAATTCGGATCGTACTTCCTGCCGAAGATTTGAGTGTAGGCAGGTAGGCTGCGCCGGTAGCTTGCGCCACAGCCCCAAAAAACCAGTGTAGTTAGACTGATTTTTGGGTGATTGGGAAATGAAAGGAAGAATCAATGAGCATCAAAAAGGTCTTGCTGGTAGCAATTTGTACAGCAATGCTTGGGATTTGTTTAGACTCCGAAGCTCAGGCACAGGAACGAGCTTACGGCCGAGCCTGGGGAAGTGCTTATAGCCACTACAACTGGGATCGATTTTATCACTATCCCTATGTGTACTACCCACAGAACTATTGGGGGCAAGAGTATTTTCGCAGTCAGGATAGCCTATACCACCGCTATCCTCAGGAAATGCGAGTCCCTGCCTATAACTCCAAATGGCACAACTTCTATCCCCAGCAACGTCGATACCATTGGGGACATCATTTCCGCTTAGACGTATTCTAAATCCGTTGAAATTCAGATCTGCCTGTGGGGTTATGGGGCAACAGATCTGAAGTCTGCGACATAACGGCACATTATGGCGTGGCAAAACAGCTTGACGGATTTATGGCGGCACTCTGAATCGCACTTCAGAGTGTCGCCTTCTTTTATGCGCCGAAGTTGACCAGCAGTTCGTAATAGAGATCCGCGGCAGCCTCTAACTGCTCGAGCTCGACCCATTCGTCTTTGGTGTGAGCTTGATCAATGGAACCTGGACCAAAGACTACAGTCGGAATCTGATGCAAAGAGAAAGCTTGAGCATCTGTCCCATACGGCACGCCGATTCGTTCACCGGAGTGTCCGGCTTGTTGCACCACCTGTTGAACATAGGTTGCCAGCTCACCATTAAACTCGTCGCTTAATCCGCCACAGGAAATTGTCGGCGGATGGAATACGATCTCATCCACCCAAGCTTCCTCTGCGAGCTGCTCGCGGACATAGTCGATAATGTGCTGATAGGCATCGTCTGGAACTTCCGTGGGGCTGGTGCGTCGCCCGACCTCGATTGAACAACGATCTGGCACGGTATTCACACTGATGCCACCTTCAATCATTCCCACATTGAGAGTTGGGTTGGTTACCAAGGGGTGTTCATTGAGTTGGCCAACCACCTCGGCGGCATATTGTTCTAAAACTTGAACAATGCGAGCCATGCGGTAGATGGCATTTTTCCCGAGTTCGGGTTGAGAGCTATGACAAGCCACACCGGTGACTTCCAATTCAAATCGGGTGACACCTTTATGCGCCACTACCACATCCAATAATGTTGGTTCAGCCACGATAATCGCATCAGGCTGAGTGATCCATTGCTCTTCCAACCAGAGGTCGCATAGCTTCGCTGCGCCAGACATTCCAAACTCTTCGTTCACCGTGCACGCCATCACCACCGTTGGACGATCAGGCGGAGGCGTTTCCACGAACCGTTTAAAGGCAGTCAGCATACATGCCATGCCACCTTTAATATCACAGCTTCCTCGGCCATACATTTTTCCGTCTTGAATCACAGGATCAAACGGTTCAACCGTCATCCCGTCGACGGGCACGGTGTCCTGATGGGCTTCCAGCATGATTAAGCGGCCACCGTCCTCTACGGAGCGACTACCAGGTAAAACAGCCGCAATGTTATCTCGCCCCGGCTCCAACGTATTACGGCGAAATTCGACTCCCAAACTGGAAAACCAATTCTCCAGATACGAGGTCATTTTGCCTTCGTAGTAGATGTCTCCAGAAACATCGCGCCCCATCGGGTTCACGCTGGGGATGCGAACGAGATCCTGTAGTAAGCCAAATAGTTCCTCAGACATTAGGTGCTTCCCTTTCTAAATATTTGGCGGGCCGAGGCAATGTTAGAATCAGCCCGGCATCTTGCCTTCTGCGATTTCACGCTCCCACTCATCCATCAGAGGCCAGTCGGTAGCACAGGTCCCGAAGTCTGCCATGTGTCTATAGCTTTCAAGTCGGGCAATCGTCCGTTCGAGTAATTCATCATCTTTCGGGAAGATCGGTCCGTGACTTGGAAGTAACCACTTTACGTTACTGGCTTTGATACGGCGGAGTGACTTAATAAAGTCATCCAGATTACTTCCATGATGAGCATCAATGGCACCAACACATCCGTCGCGGTAAATGTTGTCCCCGCTAAAGAGCAAATCTCCCATGCGGAAACTGAGTTGGCTATCGGTGTGCCCGGGAGTCAACCAAACTTCCAATTCCACGTCGCCGACCGTGATTTTATCACCGTCATTGATCAACGTATCGACTTCCACAGGGGGCATATCCAAATCAATTCCCTGGGCTTCAATTTGGGCAAACGTCTTAAGTTTATCTCCGATCTTCAATGACTCTTCAGCCAATGGATGAGCGGAAACCGTCGTTTTGAAAATCTGTTTAAGCTGTGCAAGTCCCTGGATATGGTCCACATCAGCATGAGTGGCAATCAAAGTTTTGCAATTGGCAAACGGGAAGTCCAGATTGCGAATGAGATCAACAACTTCCTCAACAACTTCTTCATAACCAATGTCGATCAATAACCATTCGTCATTACTGTAAATCAGGTAGATATTACAACCGATGACATATCCCAGTTGGTGATTTACTTCGATGACATTAGGAAAGACAGGACGGCGTTCCAGCATGAATGATTCCTATGGTGTGGTATGAAAAGTTAACAGCGATTCTAAGTCTTGAGCGTTTTATGTACAAGCATCAGTCCTTACGTCTTCGCTAAAAGCTCGGTTAACGTGTCCCGATATGTGGCATATCTCCATTGCAATTGAAACTCGTCCATCAATCGCTGGTTACAAATTCGTTTGGAAGAACCGGCTCGTTGGGCCACGGCACTGCCGGCTTGTGCATCTTCAAACACGACCGGCGGAGCTCCCAGTTGTCTCGCAATTTCCTGTAGGTACTCATGGCGCTCGACTGGGTGTCCATCGGAAACGAGGTAGACGTCTTCATTTGGCCGCTGGCTGATGACGCAATCGACGACACTCACAGCATCTTGTACATGAATCAGGTTGAGCCAACCTGTCGAGGGAATTTTGAGAGGCTGGCCTTGTTTAATCTGTGCCAGTCGTGGAATTCGATTCGGCCCATAGATTCCGGCAAGGCGTAAAATGGTCACACGTGGCAAGCTTGCTTGAGCTTGTTTATCCAGCAGGAACAATTCCGCTTCGAGGCATGCTTTGCCACCAGGGCGGGTTGGCACGGTTTCAGATGTTTCAGTCACCCAGCTTCCGTCATCCTGTCCGTAGACTCCGGTCGAGCTAATGTACACCAATTGCTGGACCGAGTCCGGTAGGTGATGCACCACATTCTTGAGGCCCTGAACGTAAACATCTTCAAGTGAGTATTTGCCGGAACGATCATATCCCACGGCATATAGTACTTGTTCCACGTCCGGAAATTCCGGCAGGGAATGAGCTTCCATGACATCACCCAGGAGCGGTTGAATCCCCAGAGTTCGCAGCGTCTGTGCATTTTCCGAACTTCGAGTGAGAGCGAAAACCTGATGGCCCTGAGCAATCCAGTGTTTTGCGACAGGCATACCCAGATAGCCACAACCTATGATTAATCGAGTTGCCAACGGGCCGTTCTCACATGAAAGAAGACGTTCTACTAGTAGAACCCGAAGTCGGTTCGGGTAAACACGGTAAAGTTTGAGGCGTCATGAATTGCCTCAAACTCAGGAAAAAGTACGACATCCCAACTGCAAGCGTGGCAATCAGGGGTAATAATTATTAATACTACCATTTTGCATTATATTCGATGCAAAGACGCCCAAATGGATTTGGCGTAGTTGGAACGGCAGGAAGCTCTGACCTACATAGATTTAGTGAAACCGAATGAGCCTATTCAACTTACGCGCTGGGCGACAGACTTCTAGTTACCTGTCTCTACTAATATTACTGACGCTAACCACACTGGCCGTGGCGCAACCGGAAGCTGGTGACGAGCGAGCCATTGCCGTTCCCGTTTCAGATAAATTGGTGGACTTTTTCTCTGGCTCGACGCCAGGTTCTATCGATGAACTGGAAGCTGCGCAGGCACATGTCCGTGAACTCGCCGAGACAGTGCAAAAGACCGTCGTCGGTGTTGGCGTGGGCGCCGCTCAGGGTAGCGGTGTGATTATTAGTCGTGATGGATATGTGCTAACGGCTGCTCATGTTTCGGGGCGTCCAGGAAGAATGGCTCGGCTATTTCTTTCCGACGGCCGAATGGTGCCTGCCCGCACACTGGGATTGAATAAAACGTTTGATGCCGGATTGATGAAGATCGCCATTGAAGACTGGGAAGATCAAAACTGGCCGCATGCAGACATGGGGTCATCGGTTGATGTCGAGTTGGGCCAATGGGTTATGGCTGTAGGACACCCCGGCGGATTTCAGGCAGACCGTAATCCGGTGGTTCGATTGGGAAGAATTGTTCACACCTACAAAGACGTGCTTACCTCAGATTGCACGCTCATCGGTGGCGATTCAGGTGGGCCTTTGTTTGGTATGGATGGCCGCGTCGTTGGGATTCATAGTCGAATCGGACCTGAACTCAGCCACAATGTTCACGCTCCTGTTGATTCCTACAAGGAAGGCTGGGAGCGAATGGCTAATGAAGAGCAATGGGGACAGATGCCTGGAGCTCCTTTGGTTGGAGTAACCGGAGGACAGAATCCGGACAAAGCGGAAATTGAGAGTATTGTTCCAGGTAGTCCTGCTGCCAAAGCAGGGATCCGCAAAGGAGATATCATCATCGAATTTGCCGGTAAAGACATTTCGACCTTTGACTCGTTGGTGAATGTCGTTGGAATTCACCGTCCCGGAGAAGAGGTGATGGTGAAGATTCTGCGAGATGCCAAGGAGATCGAGGTTAAATTGACGATTGGTCAGGCCAATAGTCGTATTCCGGATGCTCCTGAAGAAGATAGTAGTCTGCAGGAACAGCCAGTCGCTGCTGAATATAACAGTTGGCTTAGCTACATCGCCGCTTATAAACCGGCCACGATCCATCAAAGGAATCACTCCGAAATCGTAAACGCATTTACACCGGTAGTGACGAAAGCCGGAAATTCCACCGTGAAAGTTCTGGACAAAAAACGCCCACTGGCCTTAGGTGTCATTGTTAGTGCTGACGGGTATGTACTAACCAAAGCGAGTGAAATCCTCAGTGATGAACGTGAGTTCCCTTTGATCTGCGAAGACTCTCGAGGCAATAAGTATGAAGCCAGTTTTGTTTCACACCGTCCCAAAGTGGATCTGTTGATGTTGAAGTTGGATGCTCGAAAGCTGAAACCGATTAAATGGAATACTGACCCACAACCGTTGGGAAGTTGGCTGGTTTCTCCCACCAATCATGCAAAACCGTTGGCCATTGGCGTGGTAAGTGCGCACCCACGTGCTATTCGTGGTGGACTGCTGGGAGTCTTTTTAGGTGAAACACCAGATGGTGTACGCGTCGAACAGGTCTTTCCTAATACCGCTGCCGCTCGTGCCAAAATGGAACGAGGTGATATTATTCTCAAAGTCAACGAAGTTGAAATCACGAACCGCGAGCACCTGATCGAAACAGTTCGCAGTCATTTACCCGGGGAAAAGATTACACTCCAGGTGCGACGAGGAGATGAGCAACTTGATATTGATGCGGTGTTAGGTCGAGAAGAAGATATTGCTGGTAGCCGAGCCGTGGAACAACAAAATCTCGGAGGGCCACTGAGTAGTCGCCGTAGTGGGTTCCAATCCGTATTACAGCACGATACGGTTTTGCGTCCGGAACATTGTGGCGGGCCTATTCTTAATACCAAAGGTCAGGCCATTGGAATTAATATTGCCCGGGCCACACGAGTATCTTCCTACGCTCTTCCTGCGACAGTTATCGTTGAACTCATTGAAGAAATGAAAACGCGTGACGCGGATGCCGTAAACGAACCGGACGATACAGCCAATTAGTTGGATGAAGGCTGTCGCTGGTTAACGTTCCAAATAGGCCTGCAGCATTTGTTGCGCCGCAATCATATCTAGTCGTTTCTTGCGTTTACTGGCTTTGATATTGCCCGCGATCATAAGCTCGTGGGCCAGCGATGTCGTAAATCGCTCATCATGAAATGTGATCGGACGTGAAGTGACTTCTGCTAACCAGGCTCCGAATTCTCGAGCTTCCTTACTTTTGGCCGTTTCATAGCCATCGGTACTGATCGGTAGGCCAACTACAAACCCGACAATATCTTCTTCCTTGACGAGCTGATTAAAACGTCGGGCATCGGCATCCAAATCCCGACGTTGATAATTCTCTACGGGGCTGGCAAAAGACTGGCCTTTATCACAAATAGCAATGCCGATCCGTACAGTACCAAAGTCGATGCCAGCCAGGCGGCCGGTCTGAGGGAATTCGCTAGTCACGGTAGAGTTTACTTGAGGGGAGTTCGGGTCGGTTCCGATTCAAAGTAACCACTTCTTAAGAATCGATGTACGTATTGTAATGTCTCACGCTGGTTCATAATTCGGGTGTGGGTGGAATTGACGGTGCGAAAGTCACGAGCGCCGGCGAGTTTCGACTCTTCCACCGTGACCACTAGATCATTAGGACCATCAAGTAATGGATTTCTCACCAGATTGTTTGTCATTACCCCAGCGAGGATGCCAAATTCAAAATCAGGTGTCGCCAGCTGTAATTCAAGTTCGTCAAAGCCGTTGCCTAGTTCCTGACCAGAGATTCCCCAAATCGACTCGAAGAGGATATTGTCGTTTACTGCTCGGCCGAATGACGAACCTTGATTAGGCGGAGCGAGCATAACCATACGTTTGATTCGTTGGTCAGTGTGAGTTTTCAAAAAACGTCGGACAATGATATTCCCCATACTGTGGCCCACCAATTGGATTTCCGCATCTTTTGGGAAATGTGAGATGAGCTCCTTGAATTTCTCTGCATGCTGACTGATCGTTTGTCGTGTACTGGCGTAACCCCAACTGATCACATCGGCTGCCTGTCTGTCACGCAGATATTTTGCCAAAGGATCCAAGGAGTTCTTAGTACGAATGACGCCATGGAGTAATACGATGATCTTTTGTTTGTAAGGTCGAATCGTTCCGTCCTGAACCCAGGCTTCGAATCGTTCCTGACATTGGTTGTGGGAACCCCAGGCCCGTCGTACGTCTTTGCCATCCAGAACTCGGCAATGGTTGGTATAGTGATTCCGCTGAATCCGCCAATCACCCTGAACACGGATGTCAGTCCAAAACTGCTTTCCACCAAACGTCTTAAACTGGAGATTGATATTCAAGGGAGATTCATCATCGGAAAGTGCAAAATTGGAATGCAAAAAGGCGAGTGCCAATGTTGCTAGAGTTTTACGTCGCGAGGAATTCATCAATAGTTATTCCTATAGGTGTAGGCTGTCCTGCTTGGATTCTAACAGACGGACCAATTCACGTACGGATTCCTCCTCCTGTTTATTCGCAACCAGCGTGGCATCATTAGTGTGCACAATGATCAAATCACTCACGCCAATGGTGGCAATCAGGTGGTCTTTCGACGATTGGATAATCGAATTAGAAGTTTGGATTCCGACGTGCTTCCCAAGGACGGTGTTGTTGTTTGCATCGGTAGGGAACAATCTGGATAAAGCTTGCCAGCTTCCAATATCATCCCATTCGAAGGGAGCTTCGATCACCAATACGTTCGAGTGGTGTTCCATAACGGCATAGTCAATGGAAATGCCCTCGATAGCCGTGAACTCTCGTTCTAATACGTCAAGGAAATCCGCTTCGCCACGTCGCTGTACTATCCGATTGATATGCAGAACCATGTCCGGCTGATATTGTTCTAATGCTTCGAGGATTGCCCGAGCCTTCCAGACAAAGATCCCGGAATTCCAGTAATATCCACCGTCGTCTAGATATTGCTTTGCCGTGTCGACAGCAGGCTTTTCTTTGAACTGCGCTACCTTAAAAACACCAGAGTCTATAGATTCGCCTTGAGATTCGCCTCGTTGAATGTATCCGTAAGTTTCAGCAGGTCTGTCAGGAGTAACCCCAAAGGTAATCAGCCGTGAAGGATCCTGTTCTACTAACTGATGAGCTTTGGTCACTGCCGTATGAAATGCCTCGACCGGTTGAATGATATGATCACTGGGCATCACAATCATGGTGGCATCCGGATCTTCAGCCGCAATTAAGCCAGCGGCCAGACCAATGCAAGGAGCGGTATCACGTTTAGCCGGCTCGCCAATAATTGACTTACTGCTTAATGCAGGGAGTTGTTCTTCAATGGCCGATACTAACGATTGATTGGTGATGATCGAGATGTTATCAACCGGCACGAGCGAATTCAGTCGATCAACGGCCTGTTGGATCAGACTGCGATCACCTCCAAAACTCAATAATTGTTTGGGGATAGCCATACGGCTTAATGGCCAAAAGCGAGTGCCTGCGCCGCCTGCCATCACTACGGCATGTAACATGATCCCTCCGGATGAACTAAGTAGGTGTTTTCAGTAATCTGGTCGGGTACATCAGACCGTTCTAAGAGGTGGGGCAAATCAACAGCATAGGTTGGATGTATTTCCACAGTAATTTCATCTGCGACAGAACATCCTGCCTGTCGCAACCAATTCCGATGTAGCTCACTGATACCGCGCCGGCTTGTTAGTGGCGTACTAAAACTAGCAGTCGAAGCATTCTTTACCGGAGCGAAGACGGATTCCCGAGCGGCTTCCACTGTTAGCGTTCGCAGAGCTAGTGGTAATAGATCGAAGATAAATCTTTCAAACTTGATCGCGTTAGGGATGTCTGGCTCAACCGGATTTCCCTGATGATCAATATGAGCTACTTGTTTATGTGCAAAGTGATAAGGTAGCCCAGATGCGGAATTGGCTATTTCCTGAAGGAATCGGGTTTGAAAGACATGGACCGCAATGTTGGCGGCCCAGAATTTTAGCTGTCCCTGAGCATTCTCCGACCTGGCGAGGTCACTTGGCATTTCACTGTATTCAATAATCTGTGTGCGACCGTCTACCGCTACGATGTTACCTGTTTTGTCGTCCGCAGACGTTTTGGCAATGGTTTGTAGTGTGACTTGGGATTCGGAAAGTGAATGATAGCCCAGCAAGGTCGGTGAGCAGGTGGGGGACAGGGGGTTGTCAATTTGCCCATAAAAGAGAGTGTCGATATTTTGTGATGCACATCGCTCTAAAATGCCAGCTGATTGCATTGCTTCGAGCATTCCTCCATGTCCGTTGGGACTGGTGAATATCTCCGCCTTGCCTTTCATTAGGAGTTTACCCGTCTGAGCGTCCACCGCAGGCATTGCCCGTTGGCAGAAAAACGTGACTCGATCACGACGTTGGAAAAAGTCATTTTCTTCGAAGTAGCAAACCGTTTCCTCATGGACTGTCGGGCTGGTCATTACAAACAGAGGGATTTGAGTCTCGTATTTCAATTCGTAACCGGCAATCTTATCGATCACAAATTGAAAGAGTGTTCGGTCTGACAGAGGTCCAATCGGGAACAACCCTTTGGGATGAGGAAAGCCAAGTCGGCTCCCCTGTCCACCGGCAACGATCACCACGCCAACTCTTCCTTCGCGAAGTAGTTTTTCTCCTTGGGCATACGCAGCTTCAGGAGAAATGTTAGCGTCTTGTTGCAGTCGGATTGAATTGGGTGGTGTGAGCTTAGAAAGATCCGGCGCGGTTTCAGCTTGCTTAGAAAACTGCTCGAAAAGTGATCTTATGCCGGGCAGATCAATTTGTTCAATTTGTGCAGCCAGTTGTCGTTTATCTTTGTCGTCGATTGATTCCCAATGTTGCAACACATGCTGTTGGTCGCATGCTGTAAGCTGCTCAATAAGTTGAGTAAAGAGTGTATCCATGTCGAATTGGGAAGGAGCAATCCTTACAGCTCACCGCGTACCCAGAGGTAGGCAATGTAGGCTAACGCCGGGAACAATACAAAGATTAACCCGTAAGTGAATATGGAGGTCCAGATTTTTCGAGGCCATCGTGCCATAGGAGCGTCTTAGTTTATTAAAACAAACGGAAGTCTGTTTCCATGCTAGGCTGCTTGCGAGGTTTCGGCAAACACTTCCACCTGAATTACGACTTCCACCGGCTCGTCATAAATCTGTGTTAATTTCAGGTCCAGGCGAAGTCCGAATCCCTGAACTTCGCCTACCATAATCTCTACGTTGGGACCTTCCAATGAGGTTGCATCGACATGTGGAATTCCGGGTAATTCTGGAATAAATGATAGGTGAATTGTTTGGAATCGCTGGCCTGCTGCAAACAGTGTGCGTTGAGAGGCTGAGATCGACTCGCCATACTCGTCTTGGGAACGTATCCAAGACTGGCTTGTTTGTTCTGCGATTTCGCTTAATGTCCCTGCAGCTCCCATCGGACTATCGACAGCACCAGAATTTTCCAGCGATTTCAGTAATCGAGCTTCGATGTCCTCCTCGATGACGTGGTCCGTTACGGCCGGACTTGCCAGCACGGGTCGAGCCTGCCTTCCATTAACGGTCCACCAAACCAATTCGTTCACAACACTCAGCACCCAAACAATCGCAGTCGCTTCGGATTGTGCCGAGGTTACCGTCAATAATAACGAGACTTGTAAAAGGGTCAGTGATTGCAGATACCATCCCCATTTAGCCAATGGCGAACGAAATGGTTTACTAGGAAGTCCGCATAACCCACGCAGACATCCGATTCCCAGAATCGTACCTAAGCCAATCGTTACGGCTTGAGTGGTATGGAGAGGTGTGGAGTAAAAGTGACTTCGGGCTAATAGTAGAAATGCAGCAAAGCAGGCAAACAGACAGGGAATGATCACTGACGTATTACGAAGCACATCCAGGAACGACGGGGGACGTTCACATGGTCTCTCACTTGCTAAACTGTTCATTAAACTACCGCACTGATTGAAGTGCCCGCTGGAAAGAAAAACTCAGCGAGTAGAGTACTGTAGAGAGGTAGTGGGTGTAAAGACAGACGGTGCCCGGTTGGCCATTTAGCCATTTAGCCATTTAACCATTTAGCCAGTTGGCCAGTTGGCCAGTTGGCCATTTAGACAATTAGACAGTTAGACAGTTAGACAGTTGGACCCGACTTCGTCCTTCGGACTACGACGGGTAAACTCGCGGATCTGGAAGTCAGGCTTGTCTTTTAACCCAATTGCCAAAAATGACCATTGTCACTTGGCTAACTGGTTAAATGAGATCGTTGGTTCCACCTTCGCCTGTTGGGCTTCGGTGGATAAACTCGTGGATGCTTAGCCATTCAGCAGTTGCTTCAACTCTTCAGCACGGTCGGTGTTTTCCCAGCTAAATTCGCTTCGACCGAAATGGCCACCAGCAGCAGTTTTTCGATAGATCGGTTTTCGCAAATCCAAATAATCGATGATGCCACCAGGCGATAATGGGAAAAACTCGCGAACAACATCACAAATGCGAGCATCATCCACTTGTCCGGTCCCTTGCGTATCGACATGCACACTGACAGGATCAGTAACACCGATGGCGTAGGCCAACTGGACCTCACAACGTTCGGCTAACCCTGCTGCCACAATATTCTTGGCAACATGGCGAGACATATAAGCAGCACTACGATCGACCTTGGTTGGATCCTTTCCACTGAAGGCCCCGCCTCCATGACGGCCCCAGCCACCATAGGTATCCACAATAATCTTACGGCCGGTTAATCCGCAGTCCCCGTGAGGACCACCGGTTACAAAGCGACCGGTTGGATTGACGTGGTAAGTGATATCGCCTTGAACCAGATTTTCCGGCAGCAGAGGGTTGATGATTTCATTGACGACGAATTGTTGGATATCTTCGTTGCTCACCTCAGGACTATGCTGAGTGCTGACGACGACGGTGTCGATTCGCACAGGTGTCAGCCCATCGTATTCGACGGTCACCTGGCTTTTACTATCTGGGCGGAGCCAAGAGACTTCGTTACCAAACCGAGCATCATTCAGGCGATCCAGAATTTTGTGAGACAGCGCGATGGGAAGTGGCATGAGTTCCTCTTCCGTGTCACGGCAGGCAAATCCAAACATCAGGCCCTGGTCACCCGCTCCGATCTCTTTACCACTTACACTGTTTTCATCCACTCCCTGAGCAATGTCGGGACTTTGACGGTCAATGGAAGTTAGGACTGCACAAGTATCGGCACAAATTCCCATTTCATCATCGGTATATCCGACGTCACGAATAACTCCACGAACCACTTCTGGATAATCGATTTGAGCTTTCGTGGTAATTTCACCAGCAATGATTGCCATTCCGGTTGTTACCATCGTTTCACAGGCAACTCGGCTATAAGGATCTTGTTCAAACAAAGCATCCAGTACTCCGTCTGAAATCTGGTCAGCCAGTTTATCAGGGTGACCCATACTTACAGATTCGCTAGTGAACAAGTATTTTCCAGATGTCACGGGAATGTTTCCTTCGTCCAGTGAGTAATTACCAAGAGTAGTTAAACGGTTGATTATAGAGCCAGTGGGAACCTGTCGACAACCACACGGTAAGCGTAGATACCACGATTAGGAGAGATACTCTACAGATAACTAAGGATATCGACGGTTCGCCGTGTCGCTCCCTGTTGAGTTGCCACCAGTTGGGCAGCCGTGTTTCCCATTTCAGCGGCTTCGTCCGGAGAATCAATATTCCAACGCAGGAATTGCTCAAACTGCTCAGCAGAATGAATGACTTTGGCCGCCTGATGATGCAAAAGCAGTTCGACGATATCCTTGAAATTCCAAGTGTTCGGTCCAAAGCAGACTGCAGCGCCGTAGGCAGCCGGCTCGATCATGTTCTGACCTCCTCGACTTCCCATACTGCCACCTACCAATGCGATATCGGTGAGTCCCCACCAGGCACCCAACTCACCGATGACATCGACCAGAAGCAGTCGTGAATCTGAAGGTGCACTTTCGGAGAGATCAGAACGGCGGCGATAGGGTATTTGTGACTGGTCACAGAGCTTCGCGACCTCGTCAAATCGTTCGGGATGACGAGGGACGAGGATGAGTTTCAGTTGAGGATAAGTCTCGTAATATTTCGCGAAGGTTTGGAGGCATAACTTCTCCTCTTCCACCTGTGTCGATCCAGCCAGTAAGACAACGTCCTGTTGCTGGATACTCGCTAGCTGCTGTAATTGACGAGTCTTCTCATTGGAACGGTCAGATTCAGCTCCATCGAATTTAATACTACCGGTTACCGTGACCTGTTCAGTTGTTGCACCGATTTCGAAGAAACGCTGGGCGTACTGTTCATTTTGCACTGCGATGTGCTTTAGTTTCTTGATGGTGGGTTTAATCATCCATCCCAAACGCCGATAACCTTTAGCGCTGTTTTCACTGAGTCGTCCATTAATAATGGCAACAGGACAACAACGGGAGGCATAGTGGATCAGATTAGGCCATAGTTCGAGCTCGATCAGGATGAACAAATCCGGTTGGATTCGGCGTAAAGCAGATTTAACTGCCCAACTGAAATCCAACGGGCAATAGAAAATGGTACGGGGAGAGTATTTTTGTCGAGCCAATTCATAACCGGTTTTAGTGGTCGTGCTAATGACACATTCCCAATCCGGGTACCGTTGCTCTAATTCCTGTAGGACGGGTTGAAGTAAATTAACTTCACCAACACTGACCGCATGAAGCCAAATTCTTCGTTGAGAGGAATCGACGCCGGAGCCGGGAAGTCGAGGGACGAGTCCAAGGAACTTCTCAGCGAATCCCTGGCGGTATTTTCCTTTGGTAATAGCGCTAAGCACTAACCACGGCAACAGCAGTGTGAGTAGCAGCAGATAGATGAGATTCCGCACATAGGGCATAGCGAATCCATTCCTTTACCCTGACTATTCCCGGTTGGCCTATTTGCCGTAACAACAGCGTTTGTACTTTTTGCCGCTTCCACAAGGGCAGGGGTCATTGCGTCCCACTTTCGGAGCCGCGTTTCGGACCGTCTTTGGTTTCGAGGAGCCAGGCTGAGAAGGGTCGCCGCTATCCTGATTTCGCACTGCATCGCTGGAAGAAACGGCATCAGCATGTGTCGCCGAGGTTTCCACCCAGGTGGATCCGACAAACTGCTCATTCAGTTGCTCCATTCGGAAAATCAAGTCGGTCACCTGTTCACCGATGGAGAACCACATGTTGTCGTAAAGTTTCATCCCTTCACGTTTGTACTCAACCTTAGGGTCCTTTTGTGCGTAACCGCTTAGCCCCACGCTACTCCGCAGGCGATCCATCGTTAAGAGATGTTCTTTCCAGGCCGAGTCAACGATTTGTAATAATAATGCCCGTTCCATTCGGCGCATTTCTACGTGGTGTTTTTCTTCGACTGCCGAGGACAGGTGGCGATAGAATTCGTCCCTAACACAATTTCCCAGATCTTCTACTGAAATTTCACTATCGACGTTGTCTCGTAACCATAAGGAGACAGCTGCGATTTCCCCTTCGTTGGCGATACGATTTAACCGAGTGGTTTCGGCTTGCTCGGCAAAGAATTCAGCCGTTTTCTCCTTGGCCCAAAGTCGATGGGTTTCTGAGCGTTTTTGGCTAGCGAGGCTAAGATCGACTAAGGTCTCCTGCAACTCGGTCCGCTGCATATTGCGGACGCTGTCGATTGAAATCTCAGCATTAAATCGCTGGGAGGCCCATTCGATCAATCCTTCCCGATCCAATTGTTTATCGCTCCCTCCGCCATAGCGGTAGATTCCTGCCATTACAGGGTATTCCGCTTCACGATGTTGATACATCTCCATCGAGCGATTGTGAATAGAGTGTAGGAGCTCATCATTGGTTTGGTCCTTGAGCTCGCCTTCATCCAATTCGAATCCGAATTTATTACGCACCCAGGTAGCCAGCGAACTGCGTCCAAACCGTTCGTCTAGGAAGATCGATCCGTCGGACAGATCGACTTTGTCGATATGGGCAAAGGCCAATTCAGACAGATCATCTTCAATGTCGTCCAAATCAATTGCCTGCAGGTCACGAGGACGTAATGAGGTATTCCAATTGGAATTCATAAATTTCGCGAGTGCCTGCCAATTCCATTCCGCTTCGTCGAAGTCTCGAGGTAGATTTTCATCGACCGAGTCTCGTATTCGACGTGTAGCAGAGCGATAGGCGAACCGTCGTGCTTCTTCATCGGCCTGTTTGAAATCCATGCCTTTGAATACGTTGGCTTCTTCCTGCATGTTGAACTGAGAATTCACCCAGACGGTGAAAGATTCCACACCATAATTGGGTTCCAGGAACACATTGACATAGTGCTCAATCTGTTCTTCCAGGCAGTCAGTGACTTTGGTGGAGACATTTTCGCCATCCAGAATCTGCTGACGGTAGTCATAGAGACGCTTTCGTTGCGTATCCATCACTTCGTCGTATTCCAACAGGTTCTTTCTTATTTCAAAGTTCCGTTCTTCGACTTTTTTCTGGGCTGCTTCGATACGTCGGCTGACCATCTTGTTTTCAATACGGTCTTCCGGACGCATTCCGAATCGAGACAACATAGACTTTAGGTTGCCACCGCCAAAGATTCGCATGAGGTCATCGTCGAGCGATAGGAAGAATCGGCTACTCCCCGGGTCACCCTGACGACCACAACGTCCTCGAAGCTGAAGGTCGATCCGGCGTGCATCATGACGCTCCGTTCCAATGACATGCAGGCCACCGAGTTCCTTTAGCTCTTCGCCTTCCTCGGCCATTTTGTATTCTTCATCGATCTCACGAACCAGATCATCCCAGATGTCTTGAGGAACTTCTAAGCGAGTTGGGTATTCGTGCTGCAATCGGGACCAGGCTAGCGTTTCCGGATTACCGCCAAGCACGATATCGGTACCACGACCTGCCATGTTGGTGGCGATGGTAACAGCTCCACGTCGTCCAGCCTGAGCAATAATTTCGGCTTCTCGCCCGTGGTTTTTCGCATTCAGAACTTCGTGCTTCACACCACGTTGTGTGAGGAATTCTGAAATTGCTTCACTCTTTTCAATCGAGACGGTTCCGATCAGGACAGGGCGTCCGGCTCGATGTATTTGAGCAATATCGCTTTGGTCAATCGTTTCGCGTTTACGGCTGTCTGACGGAAGGAGGACGACAGAGTTTTCATTTTCGGATTCAATCGTACCGCTGTACAAATCACCGTTGTAGTACTCGATGGTGTCGTACTTATTCAAGGCTTCTACTTCATCAGCCACCGCTCTGAATTTATGCTTCTCTTCGAGATAGATAACGTCAGTATGTTCTTTACGCTGCAATTCGCGATTGGTAGGAATTGCGACGACATTCATTTTGTAGATATCCCAGAACTCTTTGGCTTCGGTCAACGCCGTCCCTGTCATTCCGGAAATCTTGGAATAGAGTTTGAAGTAGTTTTGCAGAGTGATCGTCGCGAGTGTCTGCGTTTCTTCTTTAATCTTGACGCCTTCTTTGGCCTCCACCGCCTGATGTAAACCATCGGACCATTGGCGTCCGTCCATTAAACGGCCGGTAAACTGGTCGACAATGATAATGCGACCTTCACGAACGACGTAATTGACATCCTTCTTATAGAGGTGGTGCGCCTTCAGGGCATTATCGATCAGGTGCGGCCATTCCATATTGCCTGCGGTATAAAAGCTTTCAACCCCCGCTAATGTCTCGGCAGTACGAATCCCTTCGTCCGTCAAATTGACACTGTGGTCTTTCTCATTGACGACAAAGTGAGTTTCTTTCTTGAGTTGTTTGGCGAGCTTTTCTGCTTCACCGTACTTTTTGAGATTGTCATGAGCCGGGCCGGAGATGATTAACGGAGTACGGGCTTCGTCAATCAGAATGTTGTCGACTTCGTCGATAATGGCAAATGTAAGTTTGCCCTGACACTGCTGTTGATGTTTTGGGAACCGGTCATCGCCACTGGCAGCAGGGCGCATATTGTCTCGTAAGTAATCAAAACCAAATTCATTATTGGTTCCATAGGTAATGTCACAGGCATAGGCCGCCTGGCGTTCACTTGCCTTCATGTCACTCTGAATACAACCAATGGTCAGGTTGAGTCCGATGAACAGAGGGGCCATCCATTCCATGTCACGACGGGCAAGATAGTCATTGACCGTAATCACATGGACGCCATCACCACTGAGTGCGTTTAAGTAGGCAGGTAGCGTGGCAACCAGAGTCTTCCCTTCTCCGGTAACCATTTCGGCAATCGTGCCTTCATGTAATACCATCCCACCGATCAACTGGACATCATAATGCCGCATCCCAAGCCATCGCCGACCTGCTTCCCGGACTACCGCAAACGCTTCGTTGCGAATGTCATCCAGAGTTTGTCCGGCCTTAAGGCGTTCTTGAAACAGAGTCGTTTGCCGGCCCAATTCGTCATCCGACATCACTTGATACTGTTGCTCTAAAGCATTGATTTCCTCGACAACAGCCAGATACTTATCAACCTGTCGTTTATTGGACGAGCCGAATGCCGACGTGATAATTGAGTCAAAGGAGTTGACTAATCCAAGGAAAAAGGCTGAGATGAGCTCCCAGATTCTTACAAATATGTCCATTTTTGCTCCGATCCAAACTCGAGTTTTCGACGGGTCGCTACTTGCCAGCTGAACTGCCAGAAACGTCGGTTCGAACCTTGTTGTTGCTCGTTTTGATTGATTCGTAAAGAATCCGTCCCCGAAGTTGGGGGGGATTGTTACAAAGCATAAACGCTTATGTATATTTTATGTATATATAGTTCCGTTGGTAGCTTATCCCTATATGAAAAAGCGGTCAACGGTGGTTATTTCAACCATCATACCACTGCGAAGTTTTCTTTCGGCGATAATCCTCTTCGAGAACAAACGGCTGTGAGTGTGTTACTTTCGGTTACCAATCGAGTGGCCTGTCAACTTGTAGAATTAGACAGTCATTCGAAAGATTGATTGCAGACCAACTTCCTTCCCTACAGGACCTTCTCATGAATTCAATTCGGCAAGCCTTTGTTCTTCTGCTCTTGCTTACACTCAACCTCGTACCATCGGGTTGTTGGGCTCAAGCCCCGGAATCACAATTCCGAGAAAGGAAAAAACCTAGTTCGGACGTGTTCCTGCTTCCTTACTTTTTAGGTAACGGAGAGACAGGGATTTATTTTGCGTACAGTCATGATGGATTGAAATTTCGCTGGCTCGCCGATCGTGAAGTAATCCTGCCGGCACCGGATTGGGGAGACGAAAGCTTAACGCGTGATCCTTCGGTTTTGTATCATGACGGCACATTTCATATGATTTGGACGACCAGCTGGAATTCCCGCACGATCGGTTATGCTTCTTCAACGAACCTACGTGATTGGTCCAAACCTCGACGGATTGAAATCTGGGGAGACCGTCAGGATATAAAGAACACCTGGGCTCCGGAACTGCATTGGAACCCCGAACAAAAGAGATTTTTGATTCTCTGGAGTTCCACTTCGCTCGAAGAATTAAACGATGGCGATGGAAGTGAAGATCCACATGGATATGATCATCGAAGTTACTTCAGTATGACTCGAGATTTCAAAAAGTTCACCAAGCCCGAACTCCTCTATAGTCCACAGGATCCCGAGTACAGTGTGATCGATCCATTTATTGCACATGACGACCGAGGGACGGATTCCAAGAAAGATGATCGCTGGGTGATGGTGATTAAGCATGAGCTAGGAGAAGCACAAGGAGGGAAAAACCTACGCCTGACTTTCTCCAAAAACATGCTCGGTCCTTATCAGTCGAAATTAGGCCCTCCCATCGTTGGTGCAGGTACCTCGATTGTGAATCAAATGGGAGAGGGACCGACCTTGTTTCGTCACCAAGGCAAGTGGCATCTCTATTGGGATGCTCCAGGCAGCGAGTTTTCGTATTGTCTGGCTACCAGCGAAGATTTGGTGCATTGGGAGAATCGATCAGCCGAGTTGGAATTGCCCGTCAAACAGATGCGGCATGGCACGGTGTTACGCGCACCGCTTCTGGCGATCCCCAGTCTTATCCCCTAAGCTCCTGAAATAGATGGTTATTCTCTATAATGGCGTCATCATTTATCACGAATGAAAGTAAACAGTTTACAAGGTCATCGCGTTGCCAAAGACAGCCGTTACAACGGACATTCAAGGGAAGCTAATCCTCTTAGGAACAGGCACAAGCGTTGGTGTCCCTTCCATCGGGTGCGGATGTTATGTCTGTACGAGTGAAAACCCCAAGAACAATCGCACACGCTGTTCCGTCGTGATGGGGCTAGAGCAGGGTAATCTGTTAGTCGACACAGGTCCCGATTTACGGCATCAGCTTTTGCGAGAAAAAATCGGGTTGATTCATGCAGTTCTGTATACTCATGAACACGCCGACCATATTTTTGGCATGGATGACTTACGACTGTTTCAATTCTATCTTGGCCATAGTGTCCCAATTTATTGTGAAGCTCAGGTCGAACAGCGTTTACGTCAATCTTTCGACTATGCATTTACAAAGCGTGAACAAACACACCGAGGCTCGATTCCTCAGTTATCGATGAATGAGATTACGACGGAGCCATTTGAGGTATTAGATACCGAAGTTGTGCCAATACGATTACATCACGGCCCGCGTTTTAAGGTGCTTGGTTTTCGCGTTGGAAATATTGCGTATTGCACAGACACCAACGAGATTCCACCAGAGAGCCTATCCGTGCTTGAAGGGCTCGACTGCCTCATCCTGGATGCCCTTCGCAGAAAACCGCATGCAACTCACTTTGGACTTGATGAAGCAATTGCAGTCGCTCATCAAATAGGAGCCAAGCGAACTGTGTTTACACACATCTCGCATGATCTTGAACACGAGCAAACGAATGCCGGACTGCCAGACTCGATGGAACTTGGTTATGACGGAATGCAAATCCCGTTAAGCTAGTTCAACTGGGATTGAATATATTCGCCGGTAATGGTCAGTACTTCCTTGTTGTAGAAAGTATCAGGGAAGACTTCTGCTTCACCATTCGCGCGTTTTTCCAGATTATCCTGAGCTTCTTCTTGAGCAGAGTTTTCATCTCGTTTGGCAAAGAATACTTCTTCGACAAGCGAAACCCGCTTTTCTTCCTGTTGCTTCTTATACTCATCAATTTGAGTTAGCAGTTTTTGGAAGTCTTCGGATTTCTCGATACGTTGTTCCGAAGCAGCTTTGAGTTTTGAGATGATTTCCTCGTCACGGGCGCCCAGATTTTCCTGCACTTCATCATCCACTTTGTCGAAGGGAACGGGATAATCAAGATCTGATTCCGACACCTTCAGGTGATCGGTGATAGAGGGCAGTATGATATCAGAGAGGACACCACGTTGCTGAGTGCTTGCTCCGCCAGGGCGGTAGAACTGTTGGGTTGTTATTTTTAGAGCACCCAGGTTAGGCGGGTTATTGATGCTAAAGAACTGAGCACCTAACTCTAGGAAGTTTTGCACGGTACCTTTTCCGTGTGTGGTCGAGTCTCCGACAACGATGCCTCGGCCGTGATCGACAATCGCACCTGCAAAGATCTCACTCGCACTTGCACTGAATTTGCTGCAGAGTACGACGAGGGGACCATCAAAACTGGTTCCCTTATTACGGTCGTCATATTGCTGGACGCGTCCGGATGGATCCTTCACCTGAACGACCGTACCCAGATCAATAAACAAACCAGTCAAATCGATGGCTTCTGTCAAACTACCAC
>CALKCC010000249.1 GCA_938082855.1 uncultured Pirellulaceae bacterium
CGATAGAAGAACGCTATTAGGCTTTGACCATGAAACGGGTAAGCCCAATAGTTGGCCGTTGCGTTACGGAATGGTGTCTTTTCATGTAGTGTTGAGAGACCTCAAGCCCGGGCGTTACGAGGTGCGAGCAAGAACGGTCGATGGAAATGGATTCGCTCAACCGGAACCACGCAGCATTCAGAAGAGTGGTAAGAATGCAATTCAAACTAGGCGTTTTACAATCAAAGCATGACTCCAAGTAGCCGATTGTTCAAGCTGCCAGGCAACTGTAAGCCGACTAAAACTAAAGCGGCTTAAACTCGACCGCCTTCTGAAAGAAGCTTCGATTCATAGGTAATTGTCCGGAGTGACTACTAAGCAGAACACAGTTATCGCGACTTTTGGCTTTTAGCATGAGCTCATGCCCTGTGACCATTGCTGTTTGGGCGATGAAATAACAGGTCTCATGCTTTTGCTCGAATACCACCTTGGCGTATTCTGCGTACAATCCCATGACGTCATTGGAAATGCCCTGACTTTGTGCGTTATATCTCTTCGGTGGTAAGTCAAATTCATAGCCGACATTGACCATTTCAAACACTTGTCCGTGGAACATGTTTCCTGTCCCTTGACACCGGACGGCGATATCGACGCTGTTAACATGCCCGCCTAATACCTGATTGGCATTGGCCGCAAGATCTCCGTCATCCTGGGAACCCCAGTCGGATCCTACGCAGCCATTGGAGTCACCACCGGGGCCCGACGCATGACAATTTGTAAATACGTTGTAGTAAGGTGATTCACCATTAGAAGGTCCGAAGTACGCCGAGGTGTTAGGCACTCGCAAATGGACAAAGAGTAGATCGAATCGACTATAGCTCATTCCAGTCAGGCGAAATGCTGATGTGTGTTCGTTAAGAACGAGTGTGTTTAGCCCGTAAAAGGACATCGAAGTCGCTGGTGATCTTTGTGCTGCATTCCAACAACTCGTCCCTTTGGGACCCGAATAATGGAGTTCTGTTAGGAGTCCGTCTCCGCGGACTGTTGTGCCTTGATGAACCATAAGAGGTCGGGAGATTGTGTAATGACCTGCGGGGATATGTAGTGTTCCACCTGTCTTGACTGCATCTAAGGCGCGTTGCAGTTGATTACTCACATCCCCCGAAGAAGGTAACGCACCAAAATGACGTACGTCCACGTTTGAGGAAGGTATCCGACACCAGCGTCCTGAAGCAGCATGTTTGCTTTGCAGCACGTGCCCCTGGTCTACATTTAATTTGGAATTCGCATCCCAGTAGAAATCTCCGCCACCACCATCACCAGATTGACGATAACCTGCAACGCGAACCTGTTCAGCATCCTTTGGATTGAGATTCTGTAACTCAGAAATGTTGGTAACCGCATAGAGATGTTGCATGGATTAAGCCTCTCGAACCTCAGGATGTGTCAATTGCCTGCGATTCAGTATAGAAGGAATACGACAGAGAGGATGGTGTATGAAAATCAAATGCAAAAATGCTATGCTGTCAGAGATGCGTGCTCGGGTGTATGAAACTAAGTATAAGTCTTCTGGCTTCCTCTCAGTGTCTCTTTACACACGGAACTGAAGTATTGAATCTCGTTAATCAATAGCACCAGTTAAACTCGAACGCACTCAAGAGTGTAGCCGCTTTGGACAGGACAATAATCTCTTCATGGACATGACAGACACGATTCTCCATTATCTTTCGTATGTCAGTATCTTTTACGTCTTGATCGGATGGTACCCATCCTGGAAAGCCGGTCAAGCGCGAGTCAAAGCTGCCGGCCTCCTACCACCTATACCTGTCGACTACACACAGATTCCGATTTATGAAATTGCCTACTTGCGAAATCGATTTTTTGGAATTATCGATACCGTCCTATTCGCTTTAGTCTACGAAGGGAAGATGGAGTTTTCATTCAATCCTTCTAATAACAGACTCCACGTTGATGCCAAACCGGGTGCTGTTTATTCGTTGGAGGGAGTGGAAATGTGGGTCTGTGAATTAGTTGGAAGGTCGGGGGCGGAGTGCGAAAAACTATATCGGCTCGAAGTAGGGCGCGCCGAAATGAAGAGTAGCATCTGTTCAGGAATAATGCATAAGACGCTCAAGGCAAAAGGGTTCTTAGGAAACCTGCGAAATCGCCGAATACGAACGCTTTGGGCCATTCCATGGGTGATGGCATTTGTCTGGTTAGTGCCTGATTGGGCGTTCGTTGGTGCGATTTCAGTGACGCTGTTTGTTTTGATTCTCTTGATACTGTTGGTGCTAAAATACAGATTCGGAATTGACTTGGTGTACCTAGCGTTTGGCAAACCGTCGACCCTATTGTCAGTCGAAGAACAGGAATGGTTGCGCGAAGTTCAAGTGAGATTTTCGCATCTAAAAAACGTGGAATGTACCTCGGTCGAGCTTGTTGAGGGCGGGATCACCTATGAGCATGTAGTCGGTGTTGCCCTATTTGGTTGGGAGATCTTCAGAGACTCGCCAGCCGAGAAGGTTTTCGATCTCTACATACCCAGATTCGAAGAGTCTTACGATCATATGTCGATCAATAAGCGATTTGACTAAACAGCGGGGCGGCCACGATTCGGTTAAGTGTTCGTCGTGGCTTGCTAGCCTAACTCAGGCAACGGCTTGAACTCGTCCTGTAGATATCGTGGTCTACCGGTCAGGTCGTCAACTGTCGTTGTCGTTGGATCGACGCCCAGATTTTTATAAATTTGTGAAACCACCTCGTTGAAATGAACCGGGCGGTCGACTGCCTCTTCGGCATATTTATTCGTGGCACCGATCACCTGCCCTGTTTGCATGCCACCTCCTGCGAGGAGACCGCAGCAAACTTTCGTCCAGTGATCACGACCGGCATTCGCGTTGATTTTAGGCGTGCGGCCGAATTCGCCCCATACGACGACAGTGACATCATCTTGCATCCCACGTTCGTGTAAATCCGACACTAACGCAGTCATGGCACGATCTAATAGTGGTATGACCTTCTTGCCGTGTTTGAAGTTGGAGCTGTGCCAATCGAAGTCGGCGTAGGAAATAGTGACGAATCTGGCTCCTGCTTCCACTAAACGTCTCGCCGCAAGGAACTTCGACACGATAGCCTGATACCCCTTATTAGAGTATGGCAGGACATTTGGATCGTCCTTTCCGTAACGCTCACGAACCTTCGGGTCTTCTTTAGAAAGGTCTAAGGCATCTGCTAGCTTATTGGATGTTAGCAAGTCGAGTGCCTGCTGCGTAAAGGCATCAGCATCCTGTGGAAATCCATGCTTGTCCAGGTTCCTGCGCACAGTGTCGAACTTAGCAAGTAGTTGCCGCCGATTGCCATAACGTGATAGATCAATATCCTCGAGCGTCATATCCGCGAGTGATTCACCTGTTGGTTTAAATGGTGCGTGAGCTTGGCCTAGGAAGCCCGGTCCCGGCAAATTGTATGGCAAGTGTTCCATGTGCATGGAAAGGTCTAAATTGGCTGGTACGGCGGGATCAACCGGACCGTAAAGCTTGGAAATCACAGAACCCACTTCAGGCCAACCACCTTGCGGTTGATTCGCGAATGGATGCCCCGTGGCACACTGGAAAGAGGAATGTCGTCCATCAGATCCGACGAGTGAACGAATGGCAACAAACTTGTCCATCATTGCCGCAGTGTGAGGCATCAATTCGGAAATTTGGATGCCAGGCACATTGGTTGAGATAGGTTGGAACTCACCACGGATCTCAGCTGGTGCATCGGGTTTGAGGTCAACCATGTCCTGATGCGGAGGGCCACCGGTCAGGTAGATCATGATGACAGACTTATGAGACGAATTAGCTGAGGCTGACTCAGCTCGTAACAGATCCGGCAGAGTCAACGCCGACAATCCAAGCGTTCCGATGCTAAGAAAGTCACGACGATTGGATCGGTCGCAAAACGAACGTCCTTTTCCGCGTAATCTAATCATATATGTCCTCAGACTATCCAAACAGTTCCATGATGGGCTTACCGGTGGTGATCGGCCGTGATATGCCGGTATTGTTTTGAGGTTCGTTCAGTGGAATGTCCAGAGCATGATAAATGCTCGCAGAGAATTCCTCGGGGCGTACCGGGTTATGTGCTACGTAACCAGCATGACGATCTGTTTTTCCGTACACCTGTCCACCGGCAATTCCGCATCCGGCCATGATGGATGAGAAACATCGGGGCCAGTGTTGTCGGCCCGGAGGTTGTTGTGTGAGTATTTTGGGCGTACGGCCGAATTCCCCAGTGACGACAACCAATGTGTTATCAAGCATGCCACGTTCATCTAGATCGCCGAGCAATGCTGCCAATGCCTGATCGAGTCTTGGAAGGCAGAAATTCATGCCGTAAGACCCAGAACCAAAAGCATTACCCATGCCCATGTTTCCACCGTGCATATCCCAACTGCTACTTGGTGGCCCTTTGGTGTCATGCGGAGCCTGTCCGGTCCAGCCATTGACTGTCACAAAGCGTACACCGGCTTCAACCATGCGTCTGGCGAGAAGCAAGTTTTGACCAAGTGGATGCCGGCCGTAACGATCTCGTGTCGAGTCGGATTCTCTGGTCATGTCAAATGCATCCCGCCCTTCGGAACGCGTCATGGCGTCATAGCCCATTTCTCGAAGATCAGCCCAGTCTTCACCGAGAGGATCGCGGTTAAGTACATCACTTTCGAGGCTACCCAATAGCGTTCGGCGTTTTGCCAGACGGTCAGGATCACCGAGATCATAAATCTGAGGAGGCTCAAAATTGTCCATGGCAGGGTGGTTCTTTGCAGAGCCCACAAAGACGGGAGCATAGGCAGACCCTAGGTATCCGCCAATGCCGATATTCGGCGCGCAAAAGACAGGTGGCCCAACACACTTGATAAGCCATGCGTTGGAAACAATGTTTCGGGAACTTGGTTTGTGTTTAGCGACGAATGATCCCAGATATGGTTGGTCGTCAGGCACACCCTGTTGCACTCGTTTGAGTGATTGACCCGATAACAGGTTGTGCATCGCGTCGAAGTGATTGCTGATTGCCCCCGGGTGTTGCATGGAGTTAATGAGCGTGAACTTGTCGGTGTGTTTGGCGAGTTCGGTATGCATTTCATTAATTTGCATACCAGGCACCTTGGTTGAAATTGGACGGTAGGGCCCACGGATAGAATCCGGAGCTTCGGGTTTCATGTCCCAGGTATCAACATGGCTAGGTCCACCACACAGGAGTACAAAAATGCAGGATTTCTCGGAATGCACTGGAGTGCCGCTGTCGTCACGTTGGTCCGTTCCCATAACAGCGCCGGGCATGCCTAATGCGGCGGTTCCCATGCCAGCTGCGAGTAATGCTTGACGACGATTTATCTGGTAATTCTGCATGTCTCTTTCCTTGAGATAGAAGGTGTTCTTATTATCTCATCGGCTGCAATAAATTGCACGTTTAAATAAATGGTGTTCCTAAATTTGCGCAGGATTAGAAAGATGTGCCCGTAAACGAATAGAAATGGTCAGAAGTTGGGCCATTCGTCTGGCACGACAATGATACGTTCTAATTCATTGGGTGTGTTGCCAGGGAATGTTGAGCAACTGACCATCACTGGGTGCCCCTTTGTGCTGAAATGTTCTTCTAGTCTCACTTTCATCGATGACGCACTTGTGTAGAGGTTGCTGTCAATTGGAGGGGCGAGCCAATGGGGTTTTTGACAAAGAGCAAATTGAGCGTCTGGGATAGACTCGAGATAGTTGAGATTGGACGCGTAGAGCCAACTGCCACGGGCGTGATGAGGATTAAGTTTCGACGGTAGTACACTGGGTGGCTCTGTTCCAGGCGGGTAAAAAATGATTCCTTTGACGTATGCGTTTCGTACGGCGGCGTTTGGGTAAAAACGTTTACTGAGAGGAAGTTGATGGTTGTATAGACGATCGGATTTTGTCTGTAGCGTATCGTTTGGGTTCGGGCCTATGTAATGGCTACCCTGTTTGGTTTTGGAGGGATCGTATAGAAAGAATTTGATCGCCGTTTCGAGGTGGGTAATGACGCCGGACGCGTTCGCAAAGATAAAGTCCAACTCGCCGATAGTGCGTCCTTCAGCTTGAATCTGTAGGTTTTGTTCGGCGATCGTGTAGCCTTGCCTCTGGATTAGATACTGCACGAGTGATTCGAAGTACCGCCCGACCCTGTTCGTGTTTACATCAATGCTTGGTGAATCGTTTGAAGACTCGAGTTGTGGTTCCGAGTTTGGACGAGTGTTTGTGAATGTATGCACAAGATGGTCGAACAATGATGGCGTTTGCTCGATCCAGTCCAGATCTGCGGATATTTGATTCTTATAGGTGTTCATGCTTAAACGGGCGGTGGAGGATTTCTATTCCGCTTCGATTGTATGTTACAAATACTGGGAAGGGTGATGCAAGAAGTGCATGCCATTAGGTCGTTGTCGTTGGAATAGCGTAAATGAAAAACGTAATCAGCTTAGCACTGTGTGTGATCGTATTAATTTGTCGACCTTCGTTAGCTACGGAACCAGTTGATCTATTGATTTCAAATGCACGCGTTATCGATGGTTCTGGTAGGCCGTGGTTCTACGCGGATGTTGCGATCAGTGATGAGCATATTGTCGCCGTCGGACGAGACCTGGACTTACAGGCCATCAAGAGAATTGACGCTCGCGGGAAAGTTCTAACGCCGGGTTTCATCGATATTCATTCGCACTCGGATAAACTACTGCTCCGCGATGGTCGAGCGTTAGGGAAGATTCATCAAGGCGTTACGACGGAAGTGTTGGGGGAAGGTTTTTCGGCAGGGCCCGCATTAGGATTGCGGCCAGCGGGTAGCGTTACGACACCTGAAGGCACCGTCAGATGGAATACGCTTGGAGAGTACTTTCAACTATTGGAGCGGCATCAAACGAGTGTGAACGTAGTAAGTTACGTGGGGTTGGCTGGTGTTTGGCAATGTGTGATGGGTAACTCCTTTGAACGCCCCACGGAAACGCAGTTACTTGAAATGGAAAAGTTGGTGCGGGATGCTATGGATCAGGGTGCTGCCGGGCTCTCGTCACAGGTCATGACTCCTCCAGGGTCTCTGGCAACGACAGAGGATGTCATTCGTTTGGCCAAACAGATTCGGCCTTATAACGGATTGTTTTCGATACATATTCGTAACGAAGGATTAGGAGTGTTTGAAGCGGTCGAAGAAGCCATTCAGGTCGGACGCGAGGCCGACGTCAGGATGGACATCATACATCTGAAGATTGCAGATCAAAAATATTGGGGGCAAATGGATAAGCTCGTAGGAATGATCGATAACGCCCGTCAGGAAGGCATTGATGTGCAGGCGAATGTCTACCCGTACACACGAGGAAATAACAATTTGAAAAGTATTGTGCCGCCGTGGGCCCATGAAGGCGGTGACCGGAAGATGCTCGAGCGTCTCGCGTCCTCGGATACACGTGATCGAATTCTTCACGATATCGAAAACGGAATCGATGGTTGGTACAACCACTACACGGCGGTAGGGAAGGATTGGAGCCGCATGCTAATTAGTGGCGAGCATCCTTATAAGGGGCTCACAATGGATCGAGTATTCGCTCTGCGTGGAACCAAAACCGATAAGGCCGCGGATATGCTTGACATGTTGATTGAGCACGGTGGAGGCATTAGTACAGTATTCGCGCACCATGATGAACCCGATATGTTACTCGCTCTTCGACAACCATGGTGTAGCGTGGGTAGTGATGGATCCGCTTATGCAATCGAGGGGCCACTGCGAGAAGGGAATCCTCATCCTCGCAATTTCGGTTCTTTTCCGCGGCTGTTGGGGCATTATGTGCGTGACAAAGGGGCATTGGATTTAGAGATCGCTGTTCAGAAGATTACGTCACTCAACGCCTCGAAAGTCGGGATCACAGACCGAGGTTTGATTGCTGTTGGAAAAAAAGCTGACATTGTCTTGTTCGATGCAGAGCGGATCATTGATAAATCTGAATATACCGCCCCGTTCCAATACCCCGAAGGGATTGAGCTGGTTGTTGTAAACGGCAGGATTACGATGGAATCTGGGATGCACACGGGCATGAAAGCAGGTCAAGTGCTGCGTCGTAAATGATTCAGCGAGAGTGTTTTCCAATATGTCGTTTTGCGTGACTAACTATGTAATCGAGGCTTTTCACCACCTTCAGAAATCAAAGTCGCCTCATAGTTGGCTAGCTCATCCAAGCGTTCAAAGACATGGCCTTCATCCATATAGCCACTTGCGAGGTCGATGTAGGTAGCATAGTTCTCTCGGTCTTTGTCAGCGAGCGTTTTGTAGTGTTTGGCGACCTTTGCGTCGTCACAACTATTTGCAATGACGGAAAAACGTTCGTTGCTGCGGGCATCAGCTAAAGCGGTCACGAGTAGTCTATCGACAACACGTTGTGGCTCTTTGTTTATGATCAATTCCTTAAGGCGTCGATCATATCCGGTTGGCTGGATCCGTTGGAATTGGATTCCCAGTGACTTTAATAGTTCGCGATTGGCCTGGAACCTGTTGAGTTTGTCGTTGATCATCGCTGTCATTGCTTTACTCAATTCTTCATTGTCGCAGTACGCCAGTAATAGATTCAGGCACATACGTGCCGATTCTTTCTCCCAGTGGGTGTGATCAAGCAGTATCTTGTCGAGATGGGATTCCAGATGAAGTGCCCAACGTGCGGGAGTCGGAATATGAAGAAAGTCCATGACTGGGCAACCTGTCATCAGGGGGTGGAGAAATCGCTCATAGAGTAACTGTTATAATAGACGAATCCAAAGCGTATGGGGGAGAGTAGAAATGGATCGAAGTGATAACCAGTTAGGCCCGAATGTGGATGCTGCCGCCGAGATACTTCGATTAGGTAGAGCGACGCCACCGAAGCCGATTGGTTCATTGCCGGAAGGCATGTGCCCTAACACATTAGCTGAAGCGCTAGAGTTGCAGGATGCGCTACATGGGAAGTTGCTCTCAGATGGTCACGGCAAACTCGTTGGCACTAAGATTGGGTGTACAACTGAAGTGATGCAGGAATATTTGGGCATGCAACATCCGTGTTCCGGTGGGTTATTCGATACGACCGTGCACCACAATCTGGGTGATTTTGAATTTGATCGCTTCTTGCACGTCGGCGTTGAATGTGAGATTGCAGCGATTGTGGGTAAAACCATCACAGTTTCAGATACGCCGTATAGCTTCGAGTCGATCCTGCCAATGGTGGAATCGGTCCATGCAGCGATCGAAGTAGTAGATGATAGATACGAGGACTTCGAAAATCGAATCCCTGATTGGAAGACCTGGTTGGCGGATGACTTTTTCGGCGCAGGCGCTGTGTTGGGGCCAGCGGTTCACGACTGGCAGTCCCTTGACTTGGCCTCAATTCATGGCCGAATGGTAATCAATGGGAAAGAAGTCGGGGATGGTTATGGCAGAGATATTATAAATGGGCATCCGCTCGAAGCTCTGGTTTGGCTCGCCAATGAGCAGTCCTCACTCGGCAGAGAAATTCCCAAAGGATGGATTGTATTATTGGGTAGTGTCGTTCAAACGAAATGGCTGTTGCGAGGCGATACGGTAACTGTTGAGTTAGACGGATTGGGCACAGCGACGGCACAATTCTAGGGGGCGCATTCCTATTTGCCGACCATCCGTCTCTCGATAAAATAGGTTCAATGAGACTACCACTTAGACTCCCTTACGACTGAGGCCTCAATGCATAAGTGTTCATACTTCCT
The DNA here is from genome assembly GCA_938082855.1 of uncultured Pirellulaceae bacterium. Taxonomy (GTDB): domain Bacteria; phylum Planctomycetota; class Planctomycetia; order Pirellulales; family Pirellulaceae; genus UBA721. The sequence goes on from CALKCC010000249.1 coordinate 9,741, forward strand.
GATGATCCTGTTTATCTCCAGCCTGACGTCTGGATTGACGGCGACAGAGAAACCTAATGTTGTTTTCATCTTCGTGGATGATCTGGGTTGGAAGGACATCGCCTGTTATGGCAATCAGCTCGCCGAAACGCCACATATCGATCAGCTTGCTTCCGACGGGATGAAGTTTACGGACTTCTATGCTGCGGGTGCAGTCTGTTCACCCACGCGTTGTGCAGTGCAATCCGGCCAAAATCAGGCTCGGATTGGCATTACCGACTTCATCTCAGGACACTGGCGTCCGTTTGAGCGTTCTATCACTCCGTTTGTTCAGAGTGCCCTGCCCCTAGATACCGTGACCGTTGCCGAATCTTTGAAAGCTGCAGGATACAAAACGGGTTATGTTGGCAAGTGGCACTTGGGGGGTGCCCCTCAGTTCTCACCGGCCAGACAGGGATATGATTTTGCCGTTGAGGTTGGCGGTCCCCAACGCCCGGGTTCTTTTCGTGTTATTGGCCGAGATGATTTAAAGCCCAAACCCGAACAATTTCGCACGGAATTCGAAGGCCAGGTGAGCCGGCAATTTATACGTGATAATAAGGATAGTCCATTCTTCCTGATGCTTTCGCCCTTCCATGTTCATATTCCATTATCAAGTCGTTCAGACTTGGTGGCGAAATACGAAGCTAAGGCGAAGAAACTAGGATTAGAGCTGCCCCACCCTGTCTACGCCGCGATGTTGGAGGAAGTTGACAATCTAGTGGGCGAGGTCATTGAGGAATTGGAATCTCAGGGCTTGACTGAAAAGACGATGGTTGTGTTTACATCTGATAACGGTGGCTTATATCGTCGGTACGACTATCAACCACATGCGGACGACAATGTAGCCACACAGGCTCCGCTTCGCGGGGAAAAGGGTACTCTCTTTGAAGGGGGAATTCGGGTGCCTTTAATTGTGAAGTATCCCGGCGTCGTTGAACCGGGGACGACGAATCCTTCGCTTACTATTTCTTACGACTTTTATCCAACGTTTGTCGGTTTAGCAAATGGGAAGTTGCCAGAGAATCAGACGATCGATGGCGTTGATTTGATGCCGACTCTAAAGGGAAAAATTGAAACTTTAGATCGCGGACCATTGTATTGGCACTATCCTCACTACCACCATGATCGACCGGCCAGTGCCATTCGGGATGGTGATTGGAAGTTGATCGAATACCTAGACGGTTCTGGGGACGTCGAACTCTATAATCTGAAAAAGGATGTCGGTGAGTCAAATAATGTCGTAACGGAATTTGCCGGGCGAACTGCCGACCTGCAGGGCAAGTTAAAGTCTTGGAGATATGAAGTGTCGGCGAGGATGCCGATTCCAAATCCCGGGTATGATCCCGATCGTGCTCACGAATGGTGGAGTCGTCGTTCTGGCAAACCGGTGAATAGTGCTGGACGTAAAAGATTTCCTCCCACCGAGCTTCCGCAGGAGTAAAGGCATGCGTGACTTGCAAGTCTTCTCAAGTAGCTCCTGGTCGAAAACCAAAGAGCATCAATGGAAATGGCGAGCTCTATTTTGCTTTGCTGCCCTATTGATCATTCAGGTCAATTCGTCTTTAACAGTTGGAGATGATCAAGCTCGTTCAGAATTCTTCGACAGTAAAGTTGAGCCTCTACTCAAGAAGCGGTGTTTCTCTTGCCACAGTCACGCTGCGGATAAAGCCAAGGGCGGACTCGTTCTAGATTCGCGAATTGGTTGGGAGAAAGGTGGTGGGGCTGGACCTGCAATTATTCCAGGCAATGTGGAAGATAGTTTGTTGATTCAGGCTGTGCGCTATGATGGAATTGAAATGCCTCCGAATGCTCCACTGAGTTCCGAGGAAATCAAGATATTCGTGAAATGGATTGACGATGGAGCCTTCGATGAACGTAAAAGTCAATCGCCAGATATAGATGCGGAGGCCCTATGGGCATTGCAGTCCATACAAGAATATGAGCCCCCGAAAACCGTGGATAAAGACTGGCCCATTGATGGGGCGGATCAATTTATTCTCCGTGAATTGGAGTCGAGAGATATCCAGCCGAACGGTCCCGCAGATAAATATCGTCTATTGCGGCGTGTGACGTTTGACTTGACCGGTCTGCCTCCGACGCGGGATGAAATCAAGGCATTCCTGGCTGATGAGTCACCAGAGGCGTATCCCAGAGTCGTAAAGCGTCTTCTTAATTCCAAGGCATATGGAGAACATTGGGCACGCCACTGGTTTGACGTGTCGTGTTACGCGGATGTGCAAGGAAATACATTGATTGGTGAGGCATGGCGTTACCGTGACTATGTCATTGCTGCCTTTAATAGTGACAAACCAATAGATCGCTTTATCCTTGAACAGATCGCGGGAGATCATCTTCCCTTCGAAACAGTTCAGCAACAACGCGAATTGATAATCGCCACGGGATATCTGTCGATTGGGCCCTGGGTAATACAGAACTATATAAAACCTCAGTTACGTGCCGATATCGTCGATCACCAAATTGATCGAATCGGACGCACGTTTTTAGGGCAAACGATTTCCTGCGCTCGCTGTCATGATCATAAGTTCGACCCTATCCCAACCAAAGATTACTACGCACTTGCCGGAATCTTCCACAGTACTGCCACGACGGATCATACGGGGCCTGGTGTTTGGAGCAGTATCCTTGAACGTGAATTGCCAAAACTTCCGGTGGACGAGCATCAAGCGTTGAAGCGTAAGCAAGAACTTTCAAAATTGCAGGCTGCTTTACAGGCGAAGCAAGTTGAATTGATGTCCTGGTATCGACAATTCCCTGAGGCGTCGAACACCAATGTATTGACCCAGCAACATCCAGTACTGCCGAACCAACCGGGAACTACCTACGAGGTTGCATTTGAAGTCGGACCAACCGTGTGGGCCGCTGCGGAACAGGCGACGGGGACGGATGACGGGATTTGGATTGAACTCATTAAGCCTGATGGAAGCTTACATAGCTCAGAGCGGGTA
>CALKCC010000250.1 GCA_938082855.1 uncultured Pirellulaceae bacterium
ATGCCCCCTCAGCCTCCTTCACAAAAATCGGCGGCTCTAGAAAATAAGGCATTTCCCATCATCGACCTTCACGGTCAGTCACAGGAAATGCCTCTAGTGGGCGATGAGGGACTCGAACGGTGGTGCCCAAAAGCCTTTATATATAGAAGCAGCGTTAGAGCAGGGCACTTCTCGGGTGGCGCAGGGGGTGGCGCGCATGCAACTTAGCCAGGTCGTTGCCTTGTTGATCGAGCGTTGGGATGAGCTGGATAGTAATTCCAGAGGAGAGATACTGCGGGCGCTGGAGTAGTCGACGATGAATAGAATCATCGGCGTCGCCAATACCGAACTAAGAATACATAAATAGAAGTAACAACGGTTGCAATGAGAATTGCGGGTGTTATTTGAGCCGACGGACTCTTATTTTCCATATGGGCTGTCCAGCCGAAAAACACTACCGCCACAGTGATGCAGAATATATAACCTCCAATATTAAAAGAACGCATTCGCTTTTTACGTTCAGCCTCTCGTTTCTCAGCGAGTTGGCGTTCTGCTTCCGCCTGATTTGCTCTTTCTTCGAGTTCTTTAAGTCGGGCTGTTCGCTCTTTATCTAGTTTTTTCTTAATCTGCGGTTCAGTTCCCGGCTTACATGGGGTGCTATAAACCCAAGCCAATTCTTTGCGACAGTGCATGCAGATTTCGACGCCAATTTTAGGGAGCTTTGCTCCACAATAAGGGCAATCTTTTCGACCTTTAAGACCACGCCGGAGTGCTTCGTTGTGTCGACCTTGTTCGACTAATTCTTCAGAATTAGCCCTAGCCCTGTTGAGGTTAAACCATGCAGTTAGCTCAAATAGGTTTCTCAAGTCCATTGCTGACTCCTAATTCTCTTTCGTTTGCCTTAATCTAGCATCCGTACCGAGTAGGTTCAAACGTTTGGCGATACTGCGGAAGCTGGGGTAGGTTAGCCTACCCGTGCCCGGCGTCACGCAGGATCTGGGCGGCGGATTCGGGGAGGTTGTCGAGGTCGATGGTGAGGTTTGGGTGTTTAGCGAGATGACCGGCGGCGGTGTCGGAATGCTCGGTTAGTTCGCACAGCGATAACTCGGTACCTTTATGGCTAGCTAAAATAATTAAGATTTCCTCGGAGAGCGAGGAATGGCCAAAAGACAATTTATGTTTATGCTCGACTAAAATGTTTGCCCGAGCTTTGGTTAGAGGTAGGCTTCCACCCAAGTAAAAACTGCTTGGACTACTTGCTAGGTACATCAAGGCCGAATCCGAGATTGTCTCAAGCACATCAAATGATAAGTGCTTATCAAAATTTGTGATAATTTCAGCGACAACGTCAGAAAGTTGGGGCACGCTACTTAAATGTAGTTCTCCGCCCTTATATTCGAGAAGTACTCGGGCTTGTTCTTCAGCAATCTCCGTGTTGCCGATTTGGAGAGATACACCAACATGCCTCCGGCAAGAACGCTTTGTCAGAAACCCTGAAAGGAGCGGATGGTGTTTTTGAGGGACAACTCGCCCAGCATTTCCTGACCTATTGGCGAGGAATCCGGGGAATGTGGAAGCAAAGCACGTACGATTTAGATTGGGAAGCACTAATTCCATCGGACGATGAATTAGGCACAACCGGTATTGCTGGCTTCGACAATTACTTCTCATTCATAGATGACTTAATCCAAGGTCATTTCGGCTGGAAAAAGCCGTTGAATTACAAAGGTAAATCACGGGAAATCGCAATTCATCAAAACAATATCCACCATTTAACAATCTCTCCGGTAAAACGCATTGAAGACGACATCCCGAACTACGACAAAGGATTAGGGAAACAAGTAATACGACTCCGGTGCAGATTCACCGACGACGTTTCTACCGGCAAAGACTACCCTAGCCAACTATGGCATGAATCATGGATGGGTATTACTTCTATAAGCAAAAGAGATGGCAAGTCGGGGTGAGTCTATCTTTACTCGGTGTCACTCGTCACAGTTGGGACACTCGAATCCAGATCGATGCTGACCAGTTGATCCGGGTTGCAATCGGAACACGAGCCGCACGCATTACCTCGCAAACTACGGATAAAAAGCCGTATGACTGCGATAAGAGCCGCCAGACAAATGGCAGCAACGATCAACAACTCCAGATCATCGGACATGGCAGGTCAGCGTAACTCAAGTTAACAGGGTACCGATTTGGTATGTCAGTAGTGCCCCCAGGTAGGCCAAGCCAGTCATATAGATGAAAGTAAAGATCGGCCACTTCCAGGAATCGGTCTCTTTTTTGATGATAGCAAGTGTGGACACACATTGCGCACAAAGTGCAAAGAACACCATGATGGAAAGTGCCACTGGCATGGTGTAGACCGGCTTTTCAGACTCTGGCCATTTGGCGTTCTCTAGTGCCGATAACAAGCCACTTGATTCTTCGTCTACGTCGTCACCCAGATTGTAGACTACCCCCATGGTTCCCACGATAACCTCTCTGGCGGGAAACGATGCAATCACACAAGCGCCAATTTTCCAGTCCCAGCCAAGCGGTTTAACAACCGGTTCGATGACGCTCCCCATTTTTCCCAGGTAGCTGTTTCGTAGTCGGGCTCCCTGTAAGCGGATTTCGAATTCCTGTTCGAGTTGGGCAATCTCTGCCGGTGATGGTTCTTGAGGAATTTCCTGGTCGGTCTTCTGCAATTCTGTCTGGAGGGAATCCAGCACGTTGCGGTCTACGCCCAGTTGTTCGGCACTGTCATTATGAGTTGGGAAATAGGCAATGGCCCACACGAGTACGGTACTGGCCAGAATGATGGTTCCGGCGCCCTGGATGAACTCTCCTCCCTGCCGAAACGCTTTTTTCAAAACGGTTGCACCGTGCGGTAAACGAAATGATGGAAGCTCCATCACAAAGGCAGAGTTTGCTCCTTGGAGTAAAGTTTTGCGAAGCAAGAAGGCGATCAGTACAGCACAGACGACCCCTAGCATGTATATGGCCAAAAGGACCAACGCCTGCACACTCAGAATACCACCCAGAACGAACGCATCCGCTGGGATGAAGAGAGCGGTCATGAGTATGTAGACGGGGAGTCTGGCGGAACAACTCATCAGTGGTGCGATGAGCATTGTGACAATTCTTTCTTTGGTGTTTGCAATTGTCCGCGTCGCCATGACTCCTGGGATTGCACATGCAAAAGACGAGAGAAGTGGGATAAAGGAACGGCCACTCAGACCGACACTGCGCATGATGCGGTCCATCAATAGCGAGACTCGGGCCATATACCCAATATCTTCCAAAATGCTGATAAACAAAAAGAGAATGATGATCTGCGGCGCGAAAATGACCACGGCGCCGACGCCTGCGATGATGCCGTCCACGATCAGTGAACGTAACGTGCCTGCACTTAAAAAGCCGCCGACCCAATCTCCTAGTGCGGTGGTGGCGTTGTCAATGATATCCATTGCCGGACCGGCCCAGGTAAAGATGGCTTGAAACATGACCAGGATCAGCAGCAGGAAAAACAGTGTACCGATGATGGGGTGAGTCAGCATTCGGTCGATCATCAGCGGCCGGCGACGTTCCTGATCGCATACGTCACTAACGAGCTTGCGGATCCACTCATACCGTTGAACAGGCTCATGGGAAATGGGTAACGCAAGCTGCTGTTTTAATTCAAGGCATCGAGTCAAGTAGGATTGCTGGTCGGGATGAGAGAACAGGCTGGAGACTTCGGTTGAGTGGTCTAGCAGCATTCGTTGGTGAGCAACTGAAGGAATATCCGGGAATTCACTTGTGAGGTTTTGTTGGTATTCTTGCAGAGCTTCCCCCAGCGGCACGATGGTTTGAGGGGGAGTTTGTGCATCCGTGACTGCATCAAGGAGTTCTTTGATACCTTGCTTCTTGCGAGCGTTGGTAACGATAACCGTGAGCCCCAATCTCCTTTCAAGTTGCTCAACGTCGATATGGATCTGATTCTCTTTCGCAACATCCATCATGTTGAGTGCGACGACAACCGGGATGCCAACATCAAGAGTCTGAGTCAGGAGGTACAGGTTTCTTGCGAGGTTGGAAGCATCCAGAACACATACCAGAACCTCAGGCAGCGTCCGTCCGTCGGCAGGTTGAGTCAAAGCCTGAAGAACGACAGTCTCGTCGGGTGACTGGGGGGCGAGACTGTAGGTACCGGGTAAGTCGGAAACCACAAATTCAAGATCATTGTGAACGGTTTTCCCGATGGTTTCAGTGACAGTAACCCCTGGATAGTTCGCGACTTGCTGATTTCTACCGCAGAGGGCATTGAAGAGTGAGGATTTACCGGTATTGGGGTTACCGAGCAGGGCGAGTGTGATCGTTTTCACTTGAATTTGTTCCTCGGCAAGCAATTAAGAGCGTTCCAGGATGACCTTGCTGGCATCCTTTTTTCTCAGTGTGAGGCGAAAACCATGGATTTGGAATTCAAGAGGGTCTCCGAGAGGAGCCTTCCCAACACGTTTTATTTTCATGCCCGGTACGAGGCCAAATTCCATGAGTCGAAGGGCGAGCAGCGATTCGTCTTCGATGTGACGAATGATCGCTTCTCCACCTTTTTCTAGTTCACTTAGTTTCATCGTGGTATGTACTGATTGTGAGTGAGGGAAATTCCCAAAACAGGGGTCTTAAATCAGATTATACCATTCGTCCATATGGAGGAGTCATGGGGACGCCGTACTTTTACAGCGCACTATTCTTATGCGAGGTTATGCTGGTTGGCGCAGGGACCGATTCTGCAGATTCGCGGGTATAAAAGGTTGTCATTTGATCTGAATAGTTATACGGTGCACAGAAACGACCAGCATGGAATAGGACATAGTGACATGACAAAATAGATCAAAGTTTTAATTGTCGGGGCAGGGTTTATGGGGACGCTGCACGCCAAAGCGTACACTCAAATCGACGGTGTTCGAATTGTCGGCATTGCTTTTTGCGATTCTCCAGACTCATGAAGTATCTGTGCTTTTGAGAGATGGGCATTATACAGGCCAGGTTTCAAGCGTATTGCTGCGTCGTAATCAGAAAGAGCATTAGCCGTATTGCCTTGCTTCAGTTATACATTTCCACGTCCGAAATATGCGATGGCTGAGTTCTCGTCTATTGAAATCGCTTGTTCATATTTCTGTAGAGCTTCGTCATAGTTCCCGGTCATATAAGCAGTAAGAGCTTGGTTAGCGAGCTTTTGATCTTCGCTCATTTGCTGCCATTGTTTACTAATTTCTTTAGCGATTCGGAATCTACCTTGACAGTGCCGTTTTTATTTATTTGGCTCGTCGGCTGGCTATCAGCACATCCAGGAAGCACTAGTACAATCAGTATCAGCAATCGTTTTCACCTACGGACTATCACATGAGTTCGTCAAGCACTCAATATGAAAGATGCAAAACGAAAATGAATGGGGCGCGAATTCCCATCAGGTAGGGGGGCCTTGTTTCTGGCACCGTATACTTCTGGAGACCGCCACGGTTAGGCGTATGTTATTTTCCGCAAAATTGGAAGTTTGTGCTTGAATCCTTAGGGACAAACGCGATCTTACCCATGTCTACAAGTGTAACGATTTCGCCAAGCCTCAACCTCTGGCGGCAAACCTGGCGCGAGATCTGAACCAAAACAACTTTGGTGGATTCCTACGTGATGTACGACTGCAGTATCTCTGTGATCTGTTCGTTAAACGCCAAACCTACAAACTGGACCGGTAAAAAGAGAAAAATCGACAGATTCGGCATATTGTTAACAAGTTGCCTATTTTCCAGGCCGAAATAAATAGTAGACCGTGCCTCCTTTTTTCTAACCCTACGTTGACATCTTATTCCAACAAATACCTACGTCGTAGGGTAATGACTTTATTAAGTGAGGTTCTTCATGCGACCACAAATTCAAACCATGATCTCATCAGGTTTGTGCCTCGCAATTCTGGCTGGCTGCAGGACTTCGCCTTCGGCTCGAAGTGAAAAACGAAGGGAGCTGCCGCATGCAGTTGCCCGGGTCCAAGACCAGCCTCCAATGGATCAGGTCGGACCCGCACTTGATTCGTTGGTTCAGCAAGTAAATTATCGGGATACCAGAGATTCCGAGAAGGATAACGAGTCGGAAAGTGTGAGCGGTGACGAGCTTGCTGTTGCGGACCAAGTGACGCCAGGCTCGGTAGATGTCCTAATTCAGACGGCTATGGATCAGAATCCTCGGTTAATTCGCTTGCATCAGCAGTATCAAGCAGCATCAGCTCGATCTAAATACGTTGATAAACTTCCTGATCCGAAGTTGGGTGCCAATTTCTTCGGGAATCCTATTGAAACGGCAGCAGGTTCGCAGCGAGCCAACCTGCATCTAAGTCAAAAGATTCCATGGTTTGGCAGGTTGGATGTGGAAAAGCGAAGAGCCGACTATGAAGCGTTGGCGGTCCGCGCCGAATTTATAGCGGAACAATTGCGAGTTACTGCGTCTATTCGAGCAGGATGGTATCGGTTGTATGTTCTTGACAAGCAGATTGAAATTACGAGAGCCAACCAGGAACTTCTGAAGTCGCTGATCGATGTTGCCAATGCGAGAATTGCGACTGGTAATGCCTCTCAGGGTGATGTTCTTTTGGGAACGCTTGAATTGTCGCAGCTGGAAGAACGTCTCCTGACCTTTCATAAGCAGCGCCGAGCCATTGAAATTGAGGTTAATCGTCTGCTTGGTCGTTCGGGGGACACTCCCATTCAGGCACCAGCAGAATTGAATGTTGGTGTAACCGAACTAAGTGCGGGCGAAATCCACCAAATTGCGCTGAACAACCAACCGGAGATTGAAGCCGCTCGGCTTCGAACTCAAGCGACCAAGCAAGGAATCGAGGTGGCGAGATTGAAGCGGCGTCCCGAAATGATGGTGTCTGCAAGCTATTTTTTCACCGACGATAATCGTCCACCGTCGTCGGTCGTCGATGTTGGCGAAGATCCGTGGGCGATCGGAGTTCAGTTCAGTCTTCCTCTTTGGCGTGAGAAGTACGATGCGATGGAGAACGAGGCCAATTTAAAGCATCAGGCTGCTCACAGTTCGGTAAAAGAACTTTCTGATCGATACGATGCACTGATTCTCGATCTTGTGACGGAGGCGAAACGGGCTGCTGAAACTGCCCTGCTCTATCATGCTTCAATCTTACCGCAGGCTCGTCAGACGCTTGCGGCAGACCAAAAGTCCTACGCGAACGGTGCGGTCGAGTTTGATAGAGTCATCAAGGACTACCGGAACTTGCTGACCCTTGAAGTTGGTTATCACAAAGCTCTCGGCGATGTCGCCGTAACGAACACCCGCATTCAGAGGGCAGCCGGACAAGATATCAAGTTCTCAGAACCGCTGGGAATCTCCGCAGACGAAGAGTAGCTGTGTACTGATCGGTGGTTGCCGAATTGGTCAAACTTGACAATTCGGCTGGACGAGATAGGATGAAGATTGGGTCCTAAATGTTTCTATATTCGAAAGGCTTGGTTGACGATGTCTCCCGTAGTACGAGTCGCCACCGCTTCGATTGCAGCAGCAATGCTGTTGGCGCAGGCGGTTTTCCCCGGCTTGGTATTGGGCACCAGTTGTCAGCATTCCTTTTCCCCGTCCTGCTCGGTCGAGTCAAGTAAAGCGAGTGGGTGTTGTTGTTCAAAAGTTGAGAGCGACTCAGCCTCGGTGCAATCTCACTGTCAGCAGCCCTCCCATCAAGAGCAGACACTGAAATATGATCTGCCGGTTTGTCATTGCGGAGATTCTTATCCTTCTCAGCCGTTTTGTCCGTCCGCATCTGAGTCGTCAGTTGTATCCAGCCTGACTGATGAGGGCTGTGTTGATACGTCCTGCTTGACGACCGCCTCCGTGGTATCGTCCGCTACGAAACACGGTCAATTGGCTTCGCGCGAATTGCTGGTTCCGCATTTCAAACAGATTCTTCAATGTGTTTGGCTGAC
>CALKCC010000251.1 GCA_938082855.1 uncultured Pirellulaceae bacterium
GTGTACCCGATCGGGCAGAGTTTTAAGCCGGGACAGTCGATTGACCTGTTCGACATTAGTGGAGAATCTCAGGGGATCGATAACTACTATGCCCGTTATCAGACGGGTAGCAGTAAAGGGGAACGCCGAAGCTGGAAAGTGATGGAAGAGCCGGTTCCTCGAATTGTTAAACAGATGATGTTCAATCAGGACATCGGCGGAGCCAAATACACCGGTTTACTAAACCGATACGAGTCGTTTTTAGATATCAGTCATGCACTGGCCTATAATCGGGCAGTGTTAGTCGGGCGAGCAAGCCAGGGAAGCAGTGAATTTAGTGTCACCAGTGACCAGACTGTGCAGCCCGGCCTGGCATTTAATTTTTATCGAATTGTGTTCAAAGTGAGTACTGAAAAGTAGTCCAGCCGAATGCGTATTTTCCCGAAGGGATGTTAGGTCGTGATTGAAACACGAGGATTAACCAAGAAGTATGGCGACATGTACGCCATTCGGGATATCGATCTGAACTTAGAAGAAGGTGATCTATTTGGCTTCATTGGCCCTAATGGTGCTGGTAAGACAACCACCATGCGCATCATCGCGACGCTTTTGAATCCCACTTCCGGCGAAGCTTATGTATGCGGGAATTCGATCTACACGAAGCCGAAAGAAATACGCCGATTGGTTGGATATATGCCCGACTTCTTTGGTGTCTACGATGATATGAAGGTCATCGAGTACCTGGAGTTTTTTGCAGCGGCATATCGGATCAAAGGTGAAGCTCGCCGCAAACGCTGTAATGAGATGCTCGAAATTGTTGACTTGGATTTCAAAAGGGATGCTTATGCCAACACGCTGTCCCGCGGGCAGACTCAACGGCTGGGGCTGGCCCGAGTGTTACTGCATGACCCTCAGGTTTTGCTGCTAGATGAACCTCTTAGCGGCCTTGACCCACGAGCTCGGATTGAAATGCGGGAGTTATTGCGGCGATTAGGAAAAACTGGAAAGACGATTATCGTCTCTAGTCACATTCTGCCCGAGCTGGCCGATGTGTGTAATAAGATCGGTATTATTGATCGTGGTGTGATGACGGTTAACTCGGCTGTGAATGACATCATGCGAGAGATGCGTAAGCAGGTCGTATTGAATGTGATGGTGGCGGGAGACGCTTCTCAGGCGGCGCGTGATCTGGAACAGCATGATGACGTTGATAGTCTCGAGTTGGTGGATCAGCAGTTAATCGTGACGTTAGTGGAAGGCTGTGAAGACTATAGTCATATTCCAACCGTTTTGATTGAATCGGGGCATGGACTAACGTTGTTCCAAGAAGAACCGATCGACCTCGAAAAAGCGTTTATGACTCTTACTAAAGGTACGGGCGCCAATTTCTAAATGATGTCTCGTTTTCTCGAGACATAATCCCAGACGACGTAACGGTCTAGGTCCGAGCCTGCGGTGAAAAAGACTCGGCCTTCTGTTGATTCCGCCACTCGATAGGCGAATTGAATATCCTCTTCGGATTGAGACCAACTAGGAATTAAAAAGAAGTTAATTGTGATGCCTGCTTGCCGGCATAACGCTGCTTCTCGCAATGTGGCATCTTCGGTTAACGGGTCTGGGGGATAAAGCAAGTAAAGCCAGTGATCGGAGTAATGTGCTGTGGGGAGTCCATCGGTGATCAAAATAATCTGGCGATTAGGAGTATCGACGTTGGCTAGATTTAGTCGGGCGAGTTGCAGTGCGTGTTGGATATTTGTGAAGTGAGGCGGTAGTTGGTATTCGCTTAACTGCGAATTGGACATGTCGATTTTGTAACGAACGATCGGGTCATTGATGGTGACAGGCTTGGGTAGCAGGTTGATGATTTCGTTAGGTGGACACGGTTTAGCATGAGTATACATCTCAATGAAATCTAAGTGATCACCGGGGAATTCGCTGGTGATTAGTCCTTGGAGTGCCAAGGCCATTTTCTTGACATTGATGTATTGCCCTTCATAACGCATGCTACCGCTCATATCCATGATGACCGAGGTGGCACACTTGGGGGCGTTGCGCGTGCGATGGATCACAATGTCTTCAGCCGTCACTTTTAGCTCGTGATTTGAATCGCTCGAGTTAGCATTGGTGTGATGCCGAATCACTGCATTGATCAACGATTGAGGGAAGTCCATGTGAGCCATGCTGTCCCCAAATTCGTACTGTTTAACTGCTTGTAGTTCGACACTTCCTTCGCCGGCAAGGACACTGTCATGCCGTCCAGTTTTGGAGGCTTCCAAATGCTCAAAGATCTTCTCTAGTAGTCGTCCTTGAAACGTCTTGTAGGCTTTAGGGCTGAGTCCCAATTCACCGGAAGAGTTTTGTGTGAGTCCCTGTTGTTCTGCTAATTCACTTAAGTAATCTTTGACCTGTTGCTGCAGATCAGAGAGCTCCTCTAAATCTGGCTCTTCTACAAAGTCAGCGAGTGCCTCCATGTCGATTAAGTAGATTTCTGCATTTTCCAGAGCTTGCTTTAACTGTTCCAGCAGCTCATCAATTTTCTCAAGCTGCTGTTTAACGTCGAGTGCTTCTTCGATACTTAAGGGTTGGCGGCCAGTAAAGTCGTAGCGTCCGTAAAGATCTTCGACCTGATATTGTTGGCCAAGTGCTTCCATCATTTGAACCAGAGTTCTTGCAAAATCACTCCGTTCATCAGGTAGGTCATACCAGAGTCGTTCCAAATCATAGATTTGGCGTCCGTGAGCCGAAGTGAAAAAACGTTCTTTCAAATTCTCAGGCGGGATCGTGGATTCGATAAAAGCATCGTATTGCTGCCAGGCCTTCTCCAAGACGGAATCGCATTCGTACGTTTCCAGAATCTTCTGTTTTTGTGCTTCGAGCATTGCAATCAGAGATTCGAGACTGGGGCCAAATCCTTGCATCCCTTTGATTTGATCTGGGTCGAGTCGAACAGCTCGTGCCAATTGTTCTGCCGTCAATTGACGAGCGTTTCCCCATTGCAGCATGTGATCAAAAGCCGACGAGACTACATCAGGTGCAGGAGCCGTTGGACTGGGGAACTGTACAGGGTCATACCGTTGGTAGGTGTGAATTACCCCACCCGGTGTGTTCCCCGCTTTTTTCGTTTTTCCCGTCGGCATGGATTCTCTTTATGGATTTTGAAGGATGGCTTTGGGTTATTCGGGGATTTGGTAATCGATGGTGCCATATTGCTGATGGCGAGAGATTCGATCCAACGCGTGGAGTCCGGCGAGAATAAATTCGACACAGGAGGCCCGAACCGCCTCATCGTCCGCCGCATTGACTTCAAAAGCCTTTGTCCAGACTTCGGGTACATTGGACAAACGCTTTGCGTACTCGGTCGAAGGCAGTAGGTCACCAACTTCAATACGGACACCTTTACCAAATATCTCCGCAATCTCGGCGAGCCCATGTTCTTCGACATATTCTTCAAATACCGTTCTTATGGCAACGCTGACGATATGGTCGAGTACTTGTCTTTCGGACATTTGATGGCTGCCCATCAGGTCCAACTCGAGTTTAC
>CALKCC010000252.1 GCA_938082855.1 uncultured Pirellulaceae bacterium
CTTCAGCCAAAGGTTTTGACCACGGCGACGTAAAGAAGAATGGAATGAATCCGGAGTTTCCATTGGGGGCATTAATTGGCGTCTACTTTACAAACAAGAAGCCGGGCAAACCTTTTCTGATCGGTAAAGAAGCCTCATTGAAACCGGAGAAGGACAGTGTTTTATACCTCAAGGTAAATGTGCCTCCTTCGATCATTTGTGAAGGTATTATCAACGTGGGCACTAGCGGTTGGTTTAATTTACCTCCCAATAGCGCACCTAAATAATCACCGCAGACTGTTATAACAAGCTTGAAATCCAAATAAGAACAACAGCATGACTCCAGAAGAAAAACTAGCCTCACTGAATATCGTATTACCGGAAGCACCTTCAGCAGTAGCCAATTATGTGCCATGTCTTCAAACGGGTAATCTGGTGATGACCGCTGGTCAACTTCCAATTGCTGAAGGGCAGGTGCAGTTTACTGGTAAAGTCGGAGCGGAACTGTCTGCCGAGCAAGGTGCTAAAGCCGCTCGTTTGACGGTCCTCAACGGCTTGGCTCAGATTAAATCCTGTATCGGAGAGTTATCTCGGGTAACACGTGTCGTGCGACTGGAGGGATTTGTCCAAAGTGCCGAGGGATTCCAGCAACAATCGGTTGTCATGAACGGCGCCAGTGATTTTATCGCCGAGATATTTGGGGAAGTGGGACGGCATACTAGGACAGCCATTGGAGTTTCAGAGTTGCCATTGAATGCTGCCTGTCAGATTAGCGTGTTTGTAGAAGTGTCCGACTAATCGAGAGAGCGTTTTTTTGGCGCGAACTTTCCAGCCGCTTTTTTGTGAGCTGCTTTGGAATTGATGTCATCCATCGTGATGACTCGGGACTGCCGTTTCTTTTTCTTCTTTTTCTTCTTCTTTTTCCCTTTAACCCAGCCGGACTGTTCTGATTCTTCCTGACGGTCAAGGGTTTCCGGATCTGCAATTGCTTCCTGAGGCTTCCGCGTCTTCTTCCGTCTTTGATGGGCACGTTCAAGTTGAGGGAAGTTGCCAAAGTCATCAAAGTTCCATTGTTTGACGCTTAGGGAGATTCCTGCGAGTGCTTGAATTTGCTGTAAGTGGTATCGTTCGTGGGATGCGCAAAGTGAGATCGCTTCTCCCTTGGCTCCAGCGCGACCAGTGCGACCAACCCGGTGGATATAAAACTCCGGGTATTCGGGGATTGAGTAATTGATGACGTGTGAGATGTTGTCGAAATCGAGTCCGCGGGCAGCAACGTCGGTGGCTACCAGGATCGGGGCTTCGTTGGACTTAAATGCCTCAATCGCTTTGCGTCGACGTCCCTGGCTTTTGTTGCCATGTAGAGGAAGGGCATCCAGATTGACCAGATTGATATTCTTAGCAACTCGTTCTGCATCTTTCTTGGTTCGTACAAAGATCAGTGTGCGTGCTCGAGGTGTTGCAAAAAGGTATTGAATCAGCATCAGGTCTTTATTGATATTTTCGACGTAGACGACGCTTTGCTTAATTAGATGAATGGGAATCGCATCGGGTACAACATTGACTGTCGTGGGAATGTTTAGCCACTGATCGGCGACCGACAAGATTTCTTCCGGCAGCGTGGCTGAAAACAGCAGCGTTTGTTGACGATTGATCGCGCTATTAACAACTTTGGAAACATCATCGATAAAGCCCATGTCCAACATCATGTCGGCTTCGTCTACCACAAGCAATTGGACGTCATCAAGATGAATATGCCCCTGATCAAGTAAGTCCAGTAGACGCCCTGGAGTTGCCACGACAATGTCCATACCTTTACGCAGACGTTGGATTTGTGGCATCGATCCCACGCCGCCGTGGATAACCGTTTGGCGAACATTGGTATGCCGCGAATATGCTTCGAAGCACTCATTGATTTGTACGGCTAATTCGCGAGTAGGTGCGAGGACAAGTACGCGGAGCCGATGGGATTTGTCGTCTTCATTGGCAATTAGTTGTTGGATTGCCGGTAGAGCGAAGGCCGCAGTCTTTCCAGTTCCAGTTTGCGCGCAGCCGAGCACGTCTTTTCCATTCAGTATCAGAGGGATTGTATCCACTTGAATCTGGGTAGGAGTCGTATAACCTCGTGATTCGATGGCTCGCAAAATCGGTCGCGCCAGACCGAATGAATCAAAACTACTGTCCATTAGAATCCTCGTCTGAGGTTGTCGGATAATTGGGCAGTTGTCGTTTCCACTCTAGCAATTTGTCTTTTAGTGATTGGGTAATCTTGGGATGCGACGAAGCGACGTTGTTGGATTCCTCGATCGACATTGCCAGATTATAAAGTTGAAGGTCACTGCCGTCCGCATTCATGAGTAGTTTCCAATCTCCCTCTCGGATCGCAAGAACAGGACTTCGGTCCTTAGGCTCTGCCGGACGTAAATAACTCGTATTCCGTCCGTATTCCCAATACATGGGTTTGGAACGAGTGATAGGGCCGTCAAGTAAGGCTTTCGAAAAGTCAATCCCATCCCACTCAACCTGTGGCGGTGTTAACTCGGCGAGTGCACAAAATGTGGGGAAAAAGTCCACGGCATTGATGACACTTGATTTATCTACTTGGCCGGCTTTGATATTGCCTGGCCAGCGGATGATTAGTGGTTCGCGGATACCACCTTCATAAAGGCTCCACTTTCGACCACGTAGCCCTCCGGTCCAGCCTGGTGCATCAAATCCTTCACGTTTGTATCTGGGCCAGGCGGTTGGTCCGTTGTCCGCACATACAACCAGGATGGTGTTCTTTGCTAGTCCGGATTCGTCGAGGTGGTCAAACAGACGCCCTAATTGTCGATCCATCTCATCCATCACCGCGTAATATTGTTGTAAATATTTGTTCTTGGAGAACCTACTAAACTTGTCTAGTTGTAGCTGTGTCGGCTTAAACGGATCGTGGACGTCGTTGAGCCAGAGGTGTAGATAGAAAGGTTCTCGTTGATGACGTGAGATGAAATCGATGCTTCGATTGACATAAGTCTCAGTGTTCTTATGTTTTTCCATATAGGTGATTTTGCCGTGACCGAGTCTGGCGCTTTGAGCTGAGAGACCATGGTTATTAGGTTGTAGGATTCGATCACCTAAGCCTTCGAAAGAGACCAGAGATTCTTGGAAGCCGTATGCTTGCGGAAGAGGTGCGTCGTCCACGTCACGGCCACCACCCATATGCCATTTGCCAAAATGAGCGGTGGCATATCCGGCCGATTGGAAATGCCGAGCAACGGCTGGGATGGACGGGTCTAAGAAATTTACCATGCCTCGAGCGGCATTTTTGGCTCTAGAGTTTAAATAGGAATTGATTTTATGACGGGCCGGGAATTGTCCCGTCGTGACAGCAACTCGGGAAGGACTACAGATTGGTGAGGCAACATAGAATTGTTCAAATCGTATGCCCTCAGCAGCCAAGGCATCAATGTTGGGTGTCTTTATGTCTGGGTTGCCGTAGCATCCAAGATCGCCCCAGCCCATGTCATCAATGAAGATCATTACGATGTTTGGGGGACGCGAGTTTGATGTCTCACCATTTGAGTGATTGGGGGTGAGAGTAAATAGTACGCCGGCTGATAGTATTGCCAGAGTACGAATCCATTGAAGACTCAAGAGGCTTCGCCTTTGAAATGAGTAATGAGAATTATCTGTCTCAAGTATACCTCAGGAATTTTATTTGGCAGGATCATTGTTGGCAGCCCTTCGTCGTAATGTAAAACGAATCGCGACAGGCACAATGGCGAGCAGCGTGAATCCAACCAGAATTGGCGGCGTCAGGAGTGATGGAATACCGTTTTCAATTAATTCGCTGAGAGGAGGTAATTTACTACCTAAGTAGAGGTTTACGAGTGTGCCGGGGAGCATGCCTAGTTGGCTGGCGATCCAGTAGTCTTTGACTTTTATACGAGTCACCCCCATTAAGAGATTGATGGAGAAAAATGGTACATATGGCGCTAGACGCATGCTGTAGAGGTACCAGATCCCGTCCCGCTCCCAAAGTTCTTCAAATTGAAGGAAGCGGTCTCCAAACCAGCTTTGGACCATGTCTCGGAATAGATAACGACTCATTAACATAGCTACCGTTGCTCCCAAAGTGGAGGCAAAACTGACCGTAAACACACTGGCCCAGTAAGGAAGGATGGTAGCGGAGACGATGGAAAGGGCAGTTGAGCCAGGGAATCCAGAGGCTGTGACAACCACGTAAACGCAAAAGGCAATACCAATGGCTTGCCAAAGATTGGACGCTGTGAAATTGATCGCATCCTGCTGTCGCACCGCAAGCCACTTCAGCAAAGCCTGCCGGTCGACAAAGAACAGCACGGCGGCAACGCATGCAACAGCAAGTGCTAACGCCAGGTATCCACGGTGCGTTTTGAGGATTCGCGAGGACATGGCCGGTGACTACAAGTTGCCAGCGGGTGTGTCTGCAGCCAAAGCAGCGATCATGTCTCGGGTCGCTGCATCGACAGCATCCTGCCAACGAGCATCGCCGAATTTGTCGGCATAAGGTTCTCGTGAATGGGCGAAAATAATACCTCGGGAACTATTGATGATTGCGCCGAGGCCTGTTTCATCAAAGCCGCCGGCCACGTCGCTTGCGCCACCGCCTTGAGCTCCAAATCCGGGAACAAGAAATAGTGTGTTTGGCATGGCAGCCCGAAGCTCTTCTAATTGTTCGGGATAAGTGGCTCCGACAACTGCTCCGACAGAACCGTAAGGGTGCTGTTCAGAGCCACGCGTTTTGCTGGCCAAATCATTCACCAAGGCAGCTACGTGTCGGTACACTGGTAAGCCATCAGCGATCAGGTCCTGAAATCGCCCTCCGCCGGGGTTGGAGGTTTTCACGAGGACGAAAAGACCGTTTCCATTTGCATGAGCGACATCCACAAACGGTTCCAGACTGTCTTCCCCAAGATAGGGACTCACGGTTAGGCAATCGGATGTGAATTGTGTACTGCCGTCTGGCCCGAGGAATCCGTGGGCATACGCCGTGGCTGTACTGCCAATATCATTGCGTTTGCCATCCATGATGACTAACAGCCCCTGGCTGCGTGCATATTGAGTGATTTCGCCAAGAGCTTGCATGCCACGAGGTCCAAGCTGTTCAAAAAAAGCAGCTTGAGGTTTTACGGCCGGTACGAGAGGTGCAACTACATCGACAATGCCTTTGCCAAATGTGAGATAGGCATTGGCAATTTCTTCTGGTGAAGGCGTGCTGCTATCGGGCTGTAGACATTGGGGTAGGCTGGTGAGGCGTGGGTCGATGCCTACAAGTGTCGGTGTTTTACAACGCTTGATAGCGGAAACTAATCGATCTGCAAAATTGGTCACAATGAATCCCTCCTTGGTGCTTACGATAATACCGGTTTTTCTCAGAGGTTTCTAGTAGCACGGTGGCTTCAGTGTAGTTGCAGGATTGAAATGGGTATTTAGAATAATGAGAGTTATCGACGGGATGTAGCGCAGCCTGGTTAGCGCGTTTGACTGGGGGTCAAAAGGTCGGAGGTTCAAATCCTCTCATCCCGACTTTAAACCAATGAATAGGCCTTTCGACGTCGATGTCGAAAGGCCTTTTTTTGTTGTGCAAAGGTTGACTCGATCATGCCGCAGCAAAAAAAGACTCCGTTTCCAAGTCAGAGCGAATTGGAAACGGAGTGTTAGCTTGTGAACATTGTTGAGTAAGCGAATTACTCGTCAGCGGCCTTGAGCCAAGGAGTTAAGGTCGGCTCGTTAGGACAGAGTTCAGCCGGGTCAAAATACAAGTTCATTTCCCGTTCAGCCGCTTCTGGACCATCTGAAGCATGTACCAGATTCATCTGGCGGCTAGCGCTGTAATCTCCACGGACTGTTCCGGGGGCAGCATTTCGACCATTCGTTGCACCGAGCATGTCGCGAACCACCTGAACGACATCGATACCTTCAACACACAAGGCGACGATAGGACCACCTGTAATAAAGGCTTCGAGTCCCGGGTAGAATGGCTTTTCAACATGTTCAGCGTAGTGCTGCTTGGCCATGTCAGGAGTCACCTGCAACATCTTCATGCCAATGATGTTAAGCCCTTTGTTTTCGAAGCGAGTAATTATCTCACCCATAAGACGGCGTTGTACACAATCCGGTTTTAATAAGACCAGTGATCGTTCCATGTTCAGTTCTCTCTGTGTGTTTATTTGGAAATCTACATTACGTAAATTGGTATCTAACCATGTTCTATTCTTGTCGGCCCGATGGCAACCGAGGTGCACTCAGTTAACGGATATTTCTCCAAAACTTCTGCAATGTCATTTTCAGTAACCTGTTGGAATCTGGCGATCGACTCCTGAACAGAAGCGTACTGTCCTCGTTGTACCCAGTTGTTACCGATTCCAAACATCCGACTGGCAGCCCGTTCGGCGCGTAAGACGATGTGCGAGCATACTTTACTTTTCGCTAATTCCAGCTCTTGAGCAGTAACCCCATTTTGCTGAATTTCTCGTGCTAGTCTTTGGT
>CALKCC010000253.1 GCA_938082855.1 uncultured Pirellulaceae bacterium
GAGCATTAAGCACGGCAAGCTTTAGTTGTCCGGTCTTGAGCCAGTAAGCGTACTGGCTGTCCCAGTGTTGGTTAGCTAATGCTCCGAAAGGTATTTCTTCTTGAGGATCCCAGTGCCAAACTGCTTTGCCGGCCTTGGGGCCAGCGACGTGGGTTAAACTCAGTCCATTGGGGCGTTCGGGAACCTCGTGAGGCCCTCCGCGCCCCTGCAGGACGAATGGTTTATTGTTTAGTTGCCCTAAGATCGGAGTGTTGTAGTGCGTGATGGCGTCTTCTGCAATCCAATCCGTCTTTCCCGTACGTTTGTTAATCGCTCGCAGGTAATTCCACTTGCGTTCACCTTCCTTTACTTTGCGTGGGTCATTTTCCGGCAATGGCTCGACATTGAGAATCCACTCGCCAGTGAGGATAGGCTCGAATTGTTTGTTAAACGGAGCCTTAGCGGAAGGAGTCCATTCACGAAACCAAATCAATTTTCCTCGTACGGTCCAGCAGCCCATGGACCCACTGGCGTTGACGAACCAAACATGCTTCCCATCGGTGATGGGAGTGGGTGAGCTAGAGTCGCTGAATCCGTAGTTGTACGGCCCTTCGACGGAGCCCTTTAATGGAACGCTCCACAGGATTTCTCCTGTATTGGCATTTAAACAATACGCAACAATGTCCGTGCCTTTGAGCGAAGGGAGATTGCGAATCTTCTGATTCAGTTCGGCCAGTAAGTTTAGGAGGCGTTGGTATTGTTGCGAGTGCTCGGCTCGGATCTTATCCAATTGATTGGTAAGGCGACGTTGCTCTATTTCCAATTCCTTGACTTTGGGATGGAAGCGACGCACTCGTTCCCTGAGTTTCTGGACGTTTTGTGATGGCTCCTCTTCGAGTAGCATCTGAACGCGGTTAACGATGTACTGTTCAATTTGTTTCTCATTATTGAGAAAGGTAGTCCGTAGAGTTTGGAATGCCGGATTAGTCTTGATTAACTCCTTATCGATGGATTCCTGTTGCACTAATTTGTCGGCTTCCGCATCTTCTTTATGCAGGGCCAATAAGTCTGGGTTGTCTTGAGGTTCCCAGGGTTTCATGATCGTTAGGAAAGCGAGGTCGTTGTGGACGGCGATCCCACTTTGACCTCCTTCGGGTAGAGTCGTCTTCCAGACGATGTTGCGATTCGTTCGTACACTGAATTTCAGTGGTGGTTCAGGGCCTTCAACTTTCCAGGTTCCATCAGGACCGCCAGCCATCGGCCAATTATCGCCGGCGTTTAATGAAGTTGTGAGAAACAGAATGCAAAGAAAGAGAGCGGATTTAATGTTGGTCACAATGAAAGAGTCCAAAGGGAGATGAGAATCAAAGCTGGTAAGTAATTCGGGTTAACTAATTAGATCGCGAATGACATGAGCGTCATAGACATCGGTCAGGCGTTCGTTTCGTCCATTGTGTTCATAGACCAACTCTTTGTGATTAAATCCTAACTGATGCAGGACTGTGGCATGATAGTCCGAGTACTGGGTGCGGTTGACAACACTTCGGTAACCGAAATCGTCCGTGGAGCCGTAAGTCTGCCCACCGCGGATTCCTCCTCCTGCCATCCATACACTGAATCCGTATGGATGGTGATCGCGTCCTTCATTCCCTTTGGCTGCACCGCCTCGCAATTCGGCACCAGGTGTCCGACCAAATTCGCCGCCCCAAAGTACGAGTGTGGTGTCGAGCAATCCACGCTGTTCTAGGTCCGTCAATAACGCACCGACAGGCCCGTCTGTCTGTTGGCAGCAACTTTTCGTGTTTGCAACATTGGAGGTGTGTGTATCCCAGGGTTGCCCACTCATCATGATCTGAACAAAACGGACTCCACGTTCGACTAAACGCCGTGCCATCAGACACCGTTTCCCGTATGACTGGGTAGTCTTGTTATTGAGTCCGTAGGCTTCTTGAGTCGCTGCGGTCTCGCGAGTGATGTCGACCGCGTCCGTGGCAGCAAGCTGCATTCGCGCTGCTAGCTCAAGGTTATTGATACGCGCATCCAGCTCCAGTTCTTTCGGATGCCGGTCCAGATGTTTCTGGTTTAGTGTTCTAAGGAGATCGAGCTTGCGTTCTCGGGTGCTACCGGAAATCGCCTTGGTCGGTTGAAGATTGAGTACAGGCGAGCCATTGCTTTTAAAGGCTGTTCCCTGATAGATCGGTGGTAACCAACCGCTAGACCAGTTTCGCGCTCCATCGGTGCTCGGGCCACTTGGATCAGGCAAGGCGACATAGGCTGGAAGATTTTGATTAACGGTTCCAAGCCCATAGGCTGCCCAGGATCCTAGGGTTGGGCGGCCGGGAATGATCAGGCCTGTCTGAGCAAGCCAGATGGAGTGTTCATGATTTCGATGCTCACCAACCATCGAGCGAATGACAGCTATCTTATCCGCGTGCTTGGCAATTTCCGGAAGCTGGTCAGAGAATTCCGTGCCTGATTCGCCGTGCTGATGAAACTTGAAAGGAGTGCCGAGCAGGTATTTGGTTCGTTCTTCGTCGTCTGCGACGGTGGCCGGAGGTGTTTCGCCGCTGTGCTTGTTCAACAGAGGTTTGGGGTCAAGTAGATCGACCTGACTTGGACCTCCGTGCATAAATAATTGAATCACGGCCTTCGCTCGCGGTTCATGCATGGGCATGCGCGGTTTCAGGTCATGGATTTTTGTTCCAGCCTGTGTTTCTTCATGCAACAAGGAAGCGAGCATGGCACCACCAAATCCCGCCCCCAATTGCTTGAGCGTCTGACGTCGAGAAATTTCGTAGTGTTCGCGTTGTGTGATTTCAATCATAGGGCTTTAGCCTGTTCGATTAGTCGACGTAGCTAAACTCGTTACTAGATAGTAAGACATGGCAAAGATCGGTTAATGCGGATTTCATTACAGACCGCAAGATAGCTTTTCCACCACTGAGTGGTCCGTGGAAACCAGCCGTACTATCCCATGTTTTGACAAGGGTGTTATCTGTTTCGGTCGAGGTTAACACCCAATTCCAATCAAAGTTGTCGGATGTCAATTCACCGTTGTTGTCCAAAAGAAATAGGAGTGATTCTCCCTGCTCTACTTCTCGGGCCGTCAAGTTGAATTTCTCTTCGCCGTGAGCGACCACTCGTTGCTCTAACTGACCGTGCTTGGTGCTGATCACGGTGACGCGGACGCCATTTCCTGCTGGAGACCCATGTTTAACGGTTCCCTGAATTTGGAGACGCGTCGTTTGTTCGGGAGTCCAGCGGAGAATGACTCCCATGTGACCACCAGGGTGTCCACTTGTGGCATTTAAGCCTTCCCACATCCCTCCCATATAAGGATAGCCCGGCCCTAATTGCCATTGCCTGTTTTCAAAGTGAGCAAAGGGCTTAAAGGCCGTAGCGGCAGGATCCGCCTCATTGAGATTGCCTGTTCCGTAAGTCCATGCCGAACTGTCGCCAATCTTGGAGGAATAGTTGTCGACTTGCATCGCTAAAAAGTCCTTTAGGACCTCTGCTTCCGACAATGTTGGCTCTCGACCATAAGCGTCCCGGACTGCTCGGTGGATTAAATCGGCCGTCTCGCTTGCCAACAGTTGTTCTGCGAACTCAATTGCTGCCTGATTAGCAACGTCGCTATTCATTAACGACAAGGCTTGGAGGGGAACAGTGGATTGGCTTCGGCGAGTGCAATTTGTTTCAATGTCGGGTTGGTCGAAAAGTTGGAGGATGGAAACTGGACTCGATCGCTTGTTTCGAATGTAGATACTGCGACGTTGAGGAAATGATCCGTCTCCAACAATCACTTCACCGGAATCGAGCGTGCGAATGCCGTCGGGGTAACCATGCATTTTGGAGTCGAGTGCTTGGGCGATAAATAACAGACTGTCACGTAACGCCTCGGCTTCCAGTCTTTTGATGTTCTGACGCCAGAGTAATCGGTTTGTTGGATCTTGCTTATCCCCTGCAATTGCATGAGATGAGTCACGAGTTGCGATTTGACGATACGCGTTAGAGGTGAGAATCTTTCGATGGAGATGTTTAAGGCTCCATTGGTTCTCTTCCAATTCCACCGCCAGCCAATCCAGTAGTTGTTTGTGCTCGGGGTTTTCCCCTGCCCAGCCAAAATCCTCCACCGTCGACACAAGTCCTTCGCCAAAGTGATGTAACCATAGCCGATTAGCAATGACTCGCGAGGTAAGCGGATGGCGATCCTGTGTGAGCCAGCGAGCAAAGGCTGCTCGGCGTCCGGAGGTGTGTCGGGTTTCTGTTTGATCTTCCCACTTAAATGAAGTACTGGCTTGAATCATAGAAGGAACACCTGGGCGAACTTCCTGGCCGGGCGTTTGTGCATCTCCACGTAGAAGCAGCGGTGTATAGGGTTCCCCTTCCACATCATAAGCGGCATATACACTGTCGTAAGCATGCCGCGTGGCATTGAGTTTGTTAATTTCGCTTTGCTTGGTATCAACCAGTGTTTTGAACTCAGGGAAAGTCTGTGTGAGTGCTTCCTGAAGCTTGTCAGCCGGAGGTTGTAGAAAAGGAGTGTATTTTTTGACTAGATAAGTTTGGATTTCAGTTCGTGACGATTCCTGTACATCGAAGGCTATTCGAACATCTTCACGCACTTGCTCGTCGACCGATTCGAGGCGTTTCTTAAATAGGTCGCCCCGTTTGGCCTCTGCAGCGTTTGTTAGGGAATCCTGGAGGTCTTTGACAGCCGAGTCGACTTCCGCGTCTCGGGCATTTTTGGCGTCAAGTTGTTTTTGACTCGCAAGTAATATGGTTCGATTGGCAAATGGGACCCAGTTGTCAGGGTTGTAAACTGACATCAGGATCGACTGGATTTCGTAATATTCCTTTTGGCTCAGGGGATCAAACTTATGGTTGTGGCACTTGGCACATTTAAGAGTCAGTCCCATGAGGCTTGAAGTAACGATGGAAACCTGAGAATCAATCGTTGGGTAGTAATAGAATCCATTGACGTTTTTGATCGTATTGAAATCTGGTCGACTGGCATCCGGTCCCGTGCGTAGGAATCCCGTGGCGTCCAAAGCCTCGATCGTGGCTTGAGATAGATGGTCACTGTTTCGGAATTCCTGGTGGTAATCAGATAGTTCGTCTCCGGCAAGCTGCTCTCTAACAAACTGGTCGTACGGCATGTCGCGATTGAGGGCTCGGATGACATAATCTCTGTACCGCCAGATGAGTTGTCTGTCCTGATCAGCGGCAAGGACGCCTGCAGAATCACTGTACCCGGCGATGTCTAACCAATGCCTGCCCCAACGCTCGCCATAACGCGGACTGGCGAGAAATTGTTCCACAAGCTGTTCATAAGCATCTGGAGAGTCATCCTGGATGAAGGCCTCAATTTGTTCAGCTGTCGGAGGAAGTCCTAGTAAATCAAAGCTGAGCCGGCGAATCAGAGTTCGACGGCTGGCAATAGGGGAATAAGACAGGCCATTTTCTTCCAATTTGGCAAGCAGGAAGTTGTCCACAGCATTGGCAATCAATTCTCGATTTGCTACTGCCGGAAGCGAGGCTCTTTTAGGGGGATAGAATGACCAATAATCGTAATCGTAATCGTCGTAAAATCCATTGGCTTCCTCCGAGGCAAGGACTTCATTGTCTTTTGCTTGAGCCCCGTCATTGATCCACGTTCGAATTAACCCAACCTCTTCTTTACTTAAGGCCTCACCCTGAAGCGGCATCTTTCCGGAGCTGGTGACATCAAATAGCAAACTACTTTCTGCCGCTGAAATTCGAATGGCAGGCCCACTCTTTCCCCCGCGAACAATGTTGCCCCTGCGACTTAGGTCCAGTCCCCCTTTGGGATTTTCGCCGAAGTGACATCCCGCGCATTTAGCCTTAAAGATCGGCAGGATCGAATCCTCAAAGATCAACGCCTCGTCAGCGTTAACGGCTACGACATGGAGGGAAATGCAAAGCAATGTAAGGAAGATTCTCATGGATGTATTCTACCAGTTTGCCACTTGGAACACGACGGAAAATGAACCGAGCCGTTATCAATTGACCATGCGAGCGTATGGTGATTTAGTTGTCACTTCGAAACCTATTCTGATAATCTGGGTTTAACGGGGAGCAGAGAAAGATAAGGAACGTCAACGTGAATGTAAAAAGTGTATTTGTTTTTGCTCTGATCTTTGGAATGGTAGCTGGCTTGGGCGAGTGTCGATCCGAGGAGAGCCCAGCCGAACGTATTGTTTGGCATGCAAATTTAAAGCGAGGCTTGGCTCTGGCCAAACAGACGAATCGTCCCATTTTTCTCGTGTCAGGAGCTCCTTCCTGCCTAGGAGTCCCCGGCGTATGGTGACCTGGGTTCACTGGGTCCACCAGTAGGTTTCTCGTGCAGAAACCCGTTGTTGAAGCTTCCCGCGAGTGGATTTGTATTCGGTTGCTTACTTATGAAAGTGAATCCGAGTATGAATTCATGGAAGAATTGCTAGGTGTTCAAAAGGGGACTCTGCCCAATACCGTGTTTTGTATGCTGGCACCGGATGGTAAGACACGTTTGTCCAGGCCTTCTCGGAGCCCCAGCTTCTTTCGGACACCCGAATATCTGGCTACCCAAATGCAACGTCTTGCAGCTCGCTATAAATCGTCTGTTCCTGACTCGTTTGTTGCTCCAATTCCTTTGATTGATCGTGTTGATTTGGCTCTCAATGTTGCAGCCAGTGACAATCGGCCACTGATAGTTGCTTATCATTCCAACACTGATGGATTAAACACAATTCTGGATTCGGTTAAACACGTGATTTGGGAACGTGAGTTTATTGGCCAATTCATGATTGCGGCTACGACCCAACCTGAGGATTTGAAGCCACTGTCAGGGAAAAAGGGTGAACCAGGGTTGTATGTCATTGAGCCTGATGAATATGGCGTATCCGGAAAAGTCACCAGATTCGTGGACGCTCAAAAGGTTGAAGTGTTAGCAAAAGCCACGCTTGCTTTAGGGTTAAAGTCATTTCAGCCATTCGAGAAAAATCA
Organism: uncultured Pirellulaceae bacterium; assembly: GCA_938082855.1. Taxonomy (GTDB): domain Bacteria; phylum Planctomycetota; class Planctomycetia; order Pirellulales; family Pirellulaceae; genus UBA721. Next base: position 6,985 of record CALKCC010000253.1, read on the forward strand.
TCAACAGCATATCCGCAGCGGATATTTGTTTGGAATTGAATGGGATACCGTAGTACCTGAATCCGACCCAATGTCTGTTCAGGCAAAGCAACGTTACAAAGCACGTTTTAACAACAGGCCCTGATCTATGTTCGTTAAGTCTTATTTGGCTGTCGTCGTCGCCGTTTTTTTGACAGTATCATCGTTACTCCAAGGTGCTCCACCACTCAACGATTCCCCGAGTCCGATTGTGGTCGCACATCGCGGACTGATATTGGATGCTCCCGAAAATACGCTCGCCAGTTTCAAAGCCTGTCTGGAGTTGGGGTTTGGATTTGAGCTAGATGTGCAACGAACACGGGATGGGCACTTGATGTGCCTGCATGACACAACTCTAGACCGCACCACCGATGGGAAAGGCCTGCTTGCCTCTCTTACCCGATATCAAACGGTGGGATTAGACGCTGGAGAATGGTTTTCGCGCCGGTTTGCCAATGAGCGTCTGCCTGGGATTGATCAGGTGTTTGCCCTTATCGCCTCGTACCCAAAGTCGAATGCCATTTACGCAGTCGATATCAAATTGAAGGACAAACAAGTCGAGGCGGACCTAGTCGGGTTAGCTAAGAAATATGAGGTGCTAGATCGCCTATTGTTTATTGGTAACACGATTCAGGATGAAGGCGTGCGAGAACGTCTTTGGAAAGCAGATAAGTCAGTGCAGATGGCTGCTGTTGCCCATGATTCTAAGGAGCTTCTGGTTTCACTGGCTCATCCACAAACGAATTGGGTTTATGTGAGGTACTTGCCGTCCGCAGAGGAAATTCTGAAAGTGCACAAACAGGGGAAGAAAATATTCATCGCGGGCACGACGGTAGCAGGTCAAGAACCGGAAAACTGGCGGCACTGTATCAGGCACGGAATCGATGCCATACTGACCGACTACGCAATCGAATTAGGTCGTGAGATCAGACAATCGGTTAAGTGAGCCCAGCTAATTCTTCGTCCGCAGTTCCAAAATGCTTTGCCTCTATTCCCATGCGGTGAAGCATGGATAAGTAATATCGATTCAGGTCGGTGTTGCGGTCAAAATCCAAATGTCGTCCGGTTTTGATTTGAAGGTTGCTACCGCCTGCGAATAACACAGGTAGATTGTCGGCGGAGTGTTCGTGTCCATCGCCGAGGCTCGAGCCATAACCACTCATTGTGGTATCTAGTAATGTCGAGCCTTCCTCTTCAATCTCTACCATTCGGTCCAATAGATAGGCGACTTGTTCGTGATGCCATCGAGTGACGGAGTTATACATGCCTCGCTTTTCATTGACACTGGCCCAACTGGTTAAGCCGTCGTCGTCTTCGGTCTCCCCAGAGATATCGTGGTAATGTGAAAGTGCATGCCAGGTACCTTGAACACCATCAATGAAATTGAAATAGCGATTGCTTTGTCCGTGATCCAGCATGAAGGTGGAGACTCTCGTGGCATCTGCCCAAAAGCCAAGCACGATCATGTCCAGCATTAGACGCATGTATTGTTCGTGGTCCTCGGGGATTCCGGCTTGTGGTCGTTGAAGTCGCTCGCGGAGTGACTGATTATCTCGAGCGCGGGCCGTCTGCTTATCTGAAAATCGGATTCGTCGTTCAATTGCTTCGATTGATGTCAGATACTGGTCGAGTTTGTCTCGGTCTAGGTGGCCGAGTCGGCGTTGTAGCGATTTAGCGTCATCCAAAACAAGATCTAGAACACTGGAATCCGGAGCGTATTGCTCCGAGGTGCGAAACATCTGGTCAAAGACAATCCGGGGTTCGATTTCTCGGGCCGCTGGTGTGTTCTCGTCCAGCCAGGAGATGGTATTGCGAGGTAGACTCTTTGAGAAAAAACCTTCTCCGCGAACCGACAGTTGAAGAGAAGACAGAATAGTGTCCTTGCCGACATGCATTGCGGCAAGTTGGTCCACCGACATGCCACCGGCACTGACTTGCCGTCCCGAATACTCGCCTCCGGTGAGCCAAGTGGCTGTTCCGGCCATGTGGCCATTGCCACGCGGCGTCCAAATGTTTTCAGGAATCAGTAGATGTTGTTTATGTCGTTCCAGCGGCTGCATCCAGCTGTTTAGTTTGACGAGTGAACCATCCTTTGATACTTCCTCTGGCAACCAGCTACCTTCGGCCACACCGTTGGGGAAATACAAAAATGCCATCCGAGCCTGAGGTTGGTCTACCTGCGAATTACCTTTTGCGGTTTGCATACACTCAAGCAGTGGAAGTGCGAGTGAGACGCCTATTCCTTGAAGAGCTGTTCGTCGATTCAAATGCCAGGATTTTGCCATGTTAGTTATTCCGGTTCAGGACCGGCTCCTCGCGCGCTTCATCGGTCGATGCTTGCGGTAATCGTTTATGTTGAAATGGATAGCTGGTAATGATGCTGTTAATCAAAGTGTGTAAACGAAAGTCATCTGCTTCCAAGTCGCGATAGATCTTGCGTATTGCCGGTTCGTCGAAGTACTCCAACTGTCTTCCCAACCCATAGGATAGTAGTCGACTTGAAAGCTGCCGTATGAATTCTTCGTGATACGCTTCGACAATTGCAAGCTTTAATCCAGCAGGGCCTTCAAAGGAAGTCCCGTCCGGGAGTTGTGCTTTGGCGACAATGGGCTTTCCTCGCGAACGTGTTTGATAACGCCCAAAGAAATCAAAGTTCTCCAGAGCTACACCCAAAGGGTCGATTTGGTCATGGCAGGATGCACAGCGAGGATTGTCGCGGTGCAGAGCCAATTTCTCCGCCGTGGATAAATCTCTACGGCGTTCGACAGCGGATTCGAATTCAGCGGCACCTGGTGGAGGAGGTGGAGGCGGAGTCCCCAATATCGTAGTGAGCACCCAGTTTCCCCGAACAATGGGACTCGTGCGACCTGGGAATGAAGTCACGGCGTGTAAACTCCCTTGTCCCAACAGGCCACCACGGTGTGGTGATGTCAATTCGACCCGTCGTAGGTGATCGCCACGGATATTCGGAATTCGGTAGTGTCGAGCTAACTCTTCATTAAGGAATGTGTAGTCGGCGAGTAAGAGTTCGGTGGCAGGTTTGTTGTGACGAATCGTATGGCTCAGTAACATCGCAGTTTCTTGCCGCATTGCCGACATTAATGTTTCAGTGCACCAAGGATTGTCGATGGGATCCATGCGAATGCGAGTCCCCAAATGTTGGAATCCAAGCCACTGCCCACCAAATACAGACCCCAGTGTGTCTGCCTTAGGGGAGTTGAGCATGCGTTGGACCTGTTCATTCAAGACGGCTTGGTCGAACAGTTTCTCTTGTTTTGCCAATTCGAATAACTCCTCGTCTGGCATGCTTGCCCAGAGGAAATAGGATAGCCGACTTGCCAATTCGAATTGACTGATCCGGTAAGACTCTTGTTTCGCACTTAACGACTCGGTCTTAAATAGGAATTGTGGTGAAATTAGGACCGTATCGATGAGACGCTTGTATGCGAGTCGCCGATCGTTTGTCTGGCTGTAAACTGCAATGAACAACTCGCGATATTTAGCTTTCTCATTTTCGGTGACCGGACGTCGGAAAGCCCTGGATAGAAAAGTTTCGAGAAATGGTGCCGGTGTAACACGTGCGCCATCTCTTAAATTGATATGCAATTTGTTGTGGAGTTGGTTATTGGCGTCGCTCAATACTTCGTTACTGATCTCATCCGCAGCATGGACGAACCGTTCAAATAATTGCGGTTGGAGAAAAAGAGTGTTGGCGGAATTGTCAAAGCCGCTTTTGCCACTCAGATCGGTAGGGAACTTAGAACTTGGATAGAGTTTTAATCCGAATAGGTCTGATACGGTATTGTCGTATTCGATGTTGGACAATCGTCTTGCAGGCTCGTAACCGGGATTGTCGATTTGCGAGTAATCAAATTGGTCAATTGCTCGTGTTAGCTGGGTGAGCAATTCCTGGCGTTCTTCGTTTGAAGGCTGTGGCTCATCGTCCGGAGGCATTTCGCCGCCTTCGATTCGATCCATCACGATTCGCCAAGTGGAAGTGTTACGTACTAGAGGAGTTTGCTTTAGGAGTGTAACGAGATCGACCTGCCCCTGAGATTCTTCCGGATTATGACAGGCAGAACAATGCTTCAATAAAAGTGCATCAGCGGTTTGGGCAGACGCAACACCGGCAAAGCCCAGTAGTAATGCGAATGTAATAGGGAGAAGTGGTTTCATGCGTCTTATTCTAGTAGATGAAGCCATCTCTTGGAGCGTGGATTTGATTCACTGTTTACGTAATGTAGAGAGAAATTTGTTTGGCTGAATTCGCTATAATGAATTGGCATTAAAATGCCTCGCCTAGTATCGCCTAGTATCGCCTAGTATCGCCTATTTGCCCGCCTACCAAGATGATTTCTCACCTCAAAACAACCACAGCGTTTCTAGCCTTGCTGACTGCTTTCGTGGGTACCCCCCTGCTCCAGCAGCTTCATGCCGATCAGTTTTCTGACCGTATCGAACCTTATGTTAAGAAATTCTGCATTGCTTGCCATGGAACCAAAGACCCCAAAGGTGGCTTGGATTTAACAAAATTCAAGACGGACAGGAGTGTGATTACCAGCTTTCGCCGGTGGAACAATATCACAACGTTTATCCAGAGTGGAGAAATGCCACCCAAAGGTTCTCCTCAACCGGAAATCGAGGAAAGCAATGCAGTCGTGGCAGCAGTGAACGGGCTGCTGATTGAAGAAGCACGTAAACATTCCGGGGACCCTGGATTTGTACCTCCACGACGACTCAGTAACACAGAGTATGACAACTCGATCCGCGATCTGACCGGAGTTGATATACGACCAACCCGAGATTTTCCGGCTGATCCGGCAGGAGGCGAGGGATTTGATAATACTGGGGAAGCCCTCAGCATGTCTCCTAATCTGCTCAAAAAATACCTGTCAGCTGCTCAGCAGGTGGCTGACCATATGCTACTAAAGACGGATGGTGCAACATTCGCTCCCACGCCAGCTGTCTCGTACAACGAACGCCGAAAACTAACCGAGCTCGCGATCATTGATTTTTACAATCAGCGAACGGTTGATGTGAGTGACTATGTAGAGGCTGCTTGGAGATTTCGCTATCTGGAACAAGACAAGGATATATCACTAGAGAGCTTTTCCAAGTCGAAAGGCCTTAGTCCTAAGTACTTGGGATTAGTTGGACAGACGTTGTCCACGGCGTCGGCTGGGCAGGGATTTATGAAACAGTTAGGAGCCTACTGGGAGGCCCTTCCTGTGCCGGTTGCCCCTGAAGGACGTCCTCCGGAATTCAATGAGCTGATGAGCTTTATTGAATTTGGTCGCAAGACGTTAACTCCCCCCTTAAAGGGACTCATTAAATCCAATGCTGGTAACTGGCCGATTCACTGGCTGGACTTTCGTGCGAAGACGGCAGCTGTGCGTGACCAATTTGCCTTGGAACAATTGGAAAGTGATGTGTTGGTCAATGTGGGGCGCATTCCAGTCTATAAGGATGATCAAGAACCATATTCCATGTATGTCGAATTCGATCGAGGCTACTCCAGTCAGGATGGATATGTGGTCATCAAAAGGCCTCTGTTCAGCTTGGCCCAGATTTTGCCTCGCAACGAACAGGATGAAACAGAGAATCACAAAGTGGTGTCGTTGAAAACGATACTCGAAAAATACCACCCTCAACTGGCGGCCAAACTGAAGTTTGGGAAGCATCCGGCCAACGCATCCGAAGAGAATGTCGAATCGGAATGGTTGGTTGTCAAAACACCGTTTCATTTGGAGATTCCGTTTACCCCGGAAATGCAAAAAGAGTTGCAGGGGAAACACTTGCTGCTGCAATCTCAGCTTGATAGCAAGAATAGCCATGACAGCAGCGTATTTATAAAGCATGGCAATGGTCAGCCTCCACAGGCGAAATTTGATAATCAGACGACGCATCTTATCGATGCGGATAGCGAAGCCGCTAGCCGTTTGTCGGAATCGGTTGCCGCATTCTGTAATACGTTTCCTAATCGATTCTTCTATGTGGATGCGAAGCGAGGATTGGCTGCGGGTTTCCACCTGGTGGAAGGGTTCTTTCGGGACGACAAACCGCTTATGGATAAAGTCCTAACCGACGCCGAAATTCGACAGCTAAACAAGCTGTGGGAAGAATTGGATTTTGTTACTAACCGGACCGAGACACTGCTACGCGGATTTGTCTGGTTTGAGCGTTCAGAGCGTCATGTACTTCATGGCCGTGATTGGGATTATTTGCGAGCTGAAGATCCGGCGTTGGTCACGGCAGAGATGTTGGACCGATTTGAATTGCAATATCTCGAAAAAATGGGGACACCAGCCAAGCCCGGGACGGAGGAGGAAAGACGACGAGTTGTTGAGCCTGCCACGCCGAGTGAGAAATTTGATATGGTCCATGGATTCTTTGAGGATATTCGCGCCGGCCTGAAGCGACAGCAGGAAGTACTGGCCGCCGCGGAGCCGAAGGGATTGAGCGACATTCTGGCGTTTGCCGCCCGAGCATACAAACGCCCTCTGAAAGACGAAGAGACGGCTAGTCTACAGTCGCTATATCAACTGTTACGGGAAGAAGGTCAGACAGTTGAGCAGAGTTTAAGAGGATTGGTGACAGCGATTTTGATGTCACCAGAGTTTATCTATCGATATAACGAAACTCCCAAAGGCAAAGGGATTGTTCCGTTAAGTGACAGAGATCTTGCAAGTCGACTTAGCTACTTTCTTTGGGCGTCTGTGCCCGATTCGAAGTTGTTGGATGCTGCTCAAGGGCAACAGTTGGCCAAGGGGGATAATCTTCGGCTGCAAGCAAACAGAATGCTGCAGGATGACCGTATTGGAGCGTTGGCCCGTGAATTTTTCGGGCAATGGTTGCGATATAGAGATTACTTGGAAAAGGATCCAATTAATGCGGAAGCGTTTCCTGCCTATACAGATGAATTACGTCAGGCAATGTGGCAGGAACCAATCGAGCTTGGGGAATATCTCATACGTAATGACTTGCCGATCACGACGCTGATTTCAAGTGACACGACCTTTGTAAATGCCGTGTTAGCAAAACATTATGGTGGTGAGATTCAGTCGCAGTGGGGCCGAGCTCGTGAGGAACTCAAAAAACATATTCAAGTGACAGGTCAGGCACAGTTGTCCGGTGAAGAGTTAGATGCAACTTGGTTTGAAGTCTCTGGATTGCGTTCTCAAGGACGCGGAGGATTGTTTGGAATGGCGGTCGTGTTAGCTAAGAATTCCGGCGGTGAGAGGACTAGCCCTGTCAAACGTGGCTTCTGGACCGTACATCATTTGCTCGGACAGCATTTTCCTCCACCCCCAGCAGATGTTCCAGAATTGCCGGAAAACGTCAAGGAAGGCGAGCATTCATTGCGAGAATTGTTAAACGCTCATGTTTCAGACGCATCCTGTGCCATCTGCCACAAGCATTTTGATTATTTAGGATTGGCTCAGGAAAGCTTCGATCCGATTGGTCGATTTCGTACCAAAGATGCGGCAGGTAGGCCGATCGACGATGCAGTCACCTTGCCTGGTGGAGAAACTGCTAAAGGCGTGGAAGGACTTATTCGGTATATTGACGAACACCGAAAAGACGAGTTTGTCAGGACATTCTGTCGCAAATTTTTGGGGTACGCCTTGGGGCGAAGTGTGGAATTGTCCGATCAACCGCTTTTGGATGAAATGCAGCAGGCGCTGGAAGAGAACGATTACCGATTTTCGGTGCTGGTCAACAAAGTAGTTGCCAGTCCGCAGTTTAGGAATCAACGAGCTCAAGACTTTGTCACAGCGACTAAGTAAATTGGGCAACGGCAAGTAAAACGGTCGAGAGTAGGTAAAACTGTCGATAGTAAAAATGTCGATAGATAGAACAGAGAGACTATAATTTAGTTAGTTGAGTAGAAGTCAACTTGAACGACGAAGACCCCGTCAAAAACTGTCTTAATGGCAGGGTCTGAAACTTCCCGAGGAAGAAAAGAAGATGGTACAGTCCAAGATATCACGACGTATGGTTTTAACTGGCCTAGGTGCTAGTGTCGCCCTGCCCTGGCTTGAATCCGGCAGATTACTTGGTGTTGAAGAAACGAAAGCTCCACCCAAGCGATTTGGTTTCATGTTTTGGGGGGATGGTATTCATCCTGCTGAATGGTGGACAAAGGGAAGTGGAGAAAATCTAGAGCTGGGGCCGGTCTTTAATAGTCTGGAAGACATTAAAGATCAGGTGAACTTTATTCATGGCTTGAAACACCCTAGTAACGTCGTCGGCGGTCATGCCAAAGGTGCGGCAGGAATGCTGACAGGTCATGCCCCACAGGGTGGACGAGATATTGAAGGGGAAGTCAGTCTGGACCAGCTTTTGGCGAATGCTTGGCAGGATGAGACTGTCTTGCCTAGTTTAGTTCTCGCATGCGAGCGACCGGTGAGTGGATTTCATGAATCCGGGTATTCGATGATGTATGCCAGTCACTTGTCTTGGAGCAGTCCTGTGTCACCCGTACCCAGCGAACTGTATCCCGCACTTGCATTTGATTCA
>CALKCC010000254.1 GCA_938082855.1 uncultured Pirellulaceae bacterium
GCATCACTTATTCACCTGTTCAAGTACTGGTAGCAACGTCACTCAAATCCCTGCAAATGGACTCGACCTGGCCAGTGACCTGTCGATCATTGACGGAGATTACTATTGGACGCAATCCGCGTCTTACCATCACGATGTATACATCACGATGAACGCTCCGGTCGAATTCGACAGCCCTACCAACGGACATAGCTACCGGTTGTTTCAGGAAAGCTTTAGTGGGCCCTGGAAGCCAGGCGACCCCGAATATGAACGAGTCATTCCTGCAGATTCCCAGCAAGAAGATCTGTACCTCTCGGTGTTAACGGTTAACCGGGATCCAGGTCGAGCGATTCGGAATCTCGGATGCTTGATCGTCTGTTTGGGAATTGCCATTATGTTTTACATGAAAGCCTACTTCTTCAAACCTCGCAGGAAGAAGGCCGCTGTCGTTCCCGCAGACGAAACCAACGACACAGCCACAAACACGCCTGAGGAGGCTCCGTCGGATGAATCATAACCCAATAGTGAATTCCATGGTTTTACGAAAACTACTTTTCATTTTTGCTAGTACATTTCTGGCCTCCAGTCTGTTCCTAGGACACACACAGGCAGAAGAGATTACGCTCGATGAATTCCGCCAAATCCCTGTATTTCATCAAGGACGAATTAAACCGTTCGATTCCTATGCCAAGGAAATGCTCGAGCAAGTTTGCAATACGACCAAAGGGTACGTAAAACTCGATATGGGACTGTACTTCCCGGAAGGCAATCCGAGTGAAGACATTGATCATTTGTTTCCTGAACCGGAAGTCAAATGGACCGCTACTGAAATTGTCCTCAGCTGGCTCACCGAACCTGAACGTTGGGAAGAGGTTCCTTTTATTTACGCGGCACACAACGATGTCCGGGAAATCATTGACGTGCAGGTTGCCGACCTCACGTTTAAGTACGTGTCTCCGGCCGAATTGATGAAGTCAGAGTCACTTAAAAACTGGCTTGCCGATCAGGGTAATGCTGACTCTCCATCCTTTAAGCTTATTGAAAAGGTATTGGGGCGACTGGATACATTCCGAGGAGTCTCGTTACAGGCCGACTCTCCCCTGACAGGCTCTATTCAAATCGCCGATGTGGGTGACCGTAAAAACTTTTGCACGAGTGTTCGCAAGATCGTCGATCTGCTGAATCAAGTGAAACCTGGTGAGCAGAAGAGCTTGTTCGATCGACTCAATGATCACGCTCAGTCGTTTAGTGCTCAAGGAGCTTCAGGACAGCAACTCGCCCAAAGCATCAATCAGTCCTTGGCATACTCAGAATTGATGCAAATCAAGTCCGCCAAGATTCTTGGTTTTCCATTGCCGGATGCCGACTATATCCAGGAGGTGACGACTCCGGAGAAAATGGCCGTCACTGAAATCGCAAAGGATGTACGAGCCTACTGCTATTACACCAATCAACTGGTTGGTAATTTCTCCAGCTTGCTCGACGAACTCCGCAATTCACAATTCGGACTTTCTAAATCTCAGTTAGATCAATATCAACTTGAATTTCGCGAGATGAGTACCAAGGCCCACGAATTGTACTTGCTGTCGCTGCAGTTGCAGGAAGTGTTATATGCAAACCGGCACACGATGCTGGTGATCCCGTCTTCCAATCCCTATACGCTAGCCAAAAATCGTGACGAAGGTAAAAATGCTCAGCCCTGGCTAAGCCTTCAAGCGGTGCTTCACGATGCTTTGCCATCGGAAGATGAAGTCATGAAGATTGGACTATTGGCTCCTCTGAAGGAAAGCAGAATTGTCAGAGTCCGAAAGAACTGGGAAAAGCTGCAGGATGCGTACACTCAACGCAACGCCAGTGCTTTTGATACGGCGCAAGCTGACTTCCTGGAATCATTACAGACGCTCGGTGAAGAAGCCACCGAAGCAAGAGACGCGGCGATTGGAAAGACTCTCAGTTCAACCAACAGAGACCCTGACGTGATGGATTACACTGCTTATCCCGCTGGAGCAGCATTCCAGCGAGTTCAGGCGGAAATCAAATACAACGACAGCAAGCCGTTTCAATACACGGCCGTCTTCAGCTTCCTAGCGTTGATCGCCTTTGCTTTGTCATTTGGAACTAATTCCGTCAAGCGCATCGCATTTTATTCAGGCGTCACGACATTGATGATCGGGTTACTCTGGACCGTCTATGGATTCTACCTACGCGTCACCATTACTGGCTGGGCTCCCGTCACCAATATGTATGAGACGATTATATTCGTCCCGTTTATTGTCTCTTTGCTTGCGGCATGGTTCTTGTTAACCCCAGTAACACTCGCAGGGATCAAGGATTCATGGCGACTTACTGCAGCGCCATTCCTGAAAGACATTCCGTTTCTCAACGAATCCCGGGAATTGAGTGCCACCCAACAAACTCGATTCAAAGCACAGACCTGGTATGTCGCCGGATACATTAGCACGGCCGCACGTCTTGTACTGATTTATTTCCTTTTCTACTACCTCACACAGAAGCCCTACGGTGACGGCGGGCGTTCATACTTTGAATTGACTCCGACTGATTGGAGCAGCCTGAATCGCATCGGTGTCTGGGCGGTGGGTTTGATCTGCTTGGTACTTACACTTTGGATCATCCCTCGATTTATTCTCGCCACTTGCATGAGCCCCTGTCTCATCATTCAGGATTACTTCCATCGTCGGGTTAACAAAGAGAGTTCCCAAAAGGCATTTGATGAAATGCACAAACGACGCTTTTTCGGGATCGGTGGTACATTTATGACCGGTATCGGTGGTCTGGTATTGTTGCTCAGCAACAGCCTGCCTGCCGATGCACAAATTGTTAGTGAAAACTTTTCACCACTCCAGCCTGTGCTGCGTTCTAATTTCTGGCTGACAATCCACGTACTGACGATTGTTGCCAGTTACGGTGCTGGAGGACTCGCATTGGGACTGGGGAATATTGCACTGGGGTATTACATCTTTGGTAAATACCGTCTCCCAGCCGGTGGTGGAACGACCGGCGCTCATCGACCTCCTGAACAATGTGCTGCTTTAGCTCAATACTGCTACCGTTCCATTCAGGTTGCCGTGTTACTTCTGGCTGTCGGAACTATTCTCGGTGGATTATGGGCTGATGTTTCCTGGGGACGATTCTGGGGTTGGGACCCCAAAGAAGTCTGGGCATTGATTTCACTACTGATCTATCTGGCCTTTCTGCACGCTCGATTTGCCGGTTGGTTAAATAACTTCGGTATGGTCGCTGGTACCATCGCTGGATTCTCGATGATCATGATGAGTTGGGTTGGCGTGAATTTCGGTTTGCCTCTGTTATCCGATACAGGTTCTGTAGGACTGCACTCCTACGGTGCCGGAGAGAATGCCAGC
>CALKCC010000255.1 GCA_938082855.1 uncultured Pirellulaceae bacterium
AATTGATCCGAATCTTCCTGTTGATTAACAGTGGCTTCTGTGGAATCGGTCAATTCCCATTCAGCTCCATCTGTTGTTCCTGTTGTTGTGGGATTCCCAGAAACAGGTAACGCGTCGGATGCCATAGAAAGTCGGTCAAAATCTTCGGTGGTAGGAGGGGCGATATCCTGCTCAGAAATGACAGCATCGGGGTCCACCAGACCAGCGATTTCTTCATCCGTCTGGTTGACTCCAGCTACTGACGAGCTTTCACCAAACCATTTGGAGTAGACAACCCAACCTGAGCCACCGAGCATACAGACGGCCAACAGGCCTGTCAGCCCTACGCGGATTGCAGACGACTTCATTTTTATATTCCCCCAATTCAATCGTTCTATTCGTTAAAGCGGAACGGTTTAACTTGGGATAGATAACAAAAATAGGGATCTGAGGGAATACCAATCGCTTATCGAGCAACTGCGAGAATCGATTCGTTAACGAACGCTAATGATAGTAGGAGCTAGACACAGTAGAGGAATGACAAGCGAGGCCAAGCCAATAATCCAGCGTACAGGGCCCAATTTCACGGAATCATCTCGAGTAGGTGGATGCTCGAGTCCCATCGCCATAATCATGATGATCATCAGAATGAACATCATCGACTCCATATAAACCTGATAAGCGATTACCAACACCATGAGCACTCTTGCGATCCAATGTGCCGCTTTACCAAACAAGCAATAGGTCACATGGCCGCCATCGAGCTGGCCCATAGGCACCATATTGATCCCTGTCACGACTAGACCAAACCAACCTGCCACAAAAGCGGGGTTCAACTGAGAAAACACAACAACGTCCGGAATTGGGCTATCAGGATGAGCCCATTCATACATAAAGCGAATCAGCAGTGGTAATTCCAGTTCAAACGGACCTACACCAGGCTCACTCAAATCGAGAGTCGCGACACCATACCACATAACAGGAATGGCTAGCACTAAACCTGCGATGGGACCGGCTAATCCGATATCAAAAATTTGACGCCGATCTGCCTTGCGACCATCCATTAAAATGACAGCCCCAAACGTCCCCACGGGACTGATCGGACAAGGGATACAGTACGGCAAGGTGGATGGAATACCGTAAATACGAGTGGCAATGTAATGTCCGAATTCGTGGAGTAATAAGATCCCCATCGAACAGAGCATATAAGTGATACCCTGATCGATATTTTTGAGGATTGTTGCACGTAGTCCGATGGAGTCCACACTGGCTGTGCCCATCCCCGGAGGCATCCAGTAGTACATTGGCATAAAATCTAGAGCGGCAACAAAGAAGACACTCATCAATGTCAATCCAAGCCACACCAATGGTTTCAAAATGCGAGGCCGGTGGCGTGCCGGGGCTTCTGCCTCTGAATTCTGCATGGAGTCATCTCCACCCACAGGCAAATCAGCCTCTGATGGTGAGATTAGGTTGTCGTCTGTATCACTTGAGTCCATGCCCCTAATTCTAACCTTCCATTGCCAGCTGGCGAGAAGTCTTTCGTTCATTCATAAAGCGAATGACAAGTCCAATCAATATGAACACAGCTCCGATCAACGTACTCACTTCAGGACTCTCGTAACTTGTCAGATGCCCCCAGGCAATGTAGACCCAGAGCGGCACAAGAATCGGTTCCAGAATCACAATCCCAGTTGCTTCATGACCTGGGATTTGCTTGACGCTTTTTGCAAACAGCCAATAGGGCAATCCCATCTGCAACATTCCAAAGGCAGCCAGAGCCACCCACTGAATCCACTGCTGTGGATAAATTCCAACCTGAACGACAAACGGAAGAAAGACCACGCATGTGACGACATGATTGATCCCAACAATCCAGGCAGCTTCAAAATCGCGCATCCAGCGTAACGACAAGACCACTAAAGCATACGTAAATCCGACAAGTAGTTTTAGCGTCAGCCCCCACAACGTATCGTCCTGAAACTGTGGAATGAGAATCACAAGCACGCCGATCATCTGAAAGAAAACCATAGCCCAGTCTGCCCAGCCGGTCTTCTCTTTCAATATGATGACGCCCAGAGTAATGATCCAAATCGGAGCGGTATATTGCAGCCAGATGGCATTCGATGCTTCGTAACGCTCCATCACTGTCAGGTAGGTGTAATTCATCGCCACAAAAATCAAGGTCACGGGAATCAACCTGAGAGACCATTGAGGCTTACGAACCATGGGTAACAAAATCAAGCTAGCGAATATTGCACGCCAAAATGCCAGTACAAAACCCGGCCAGCCCTCGAACCAGGGAGCTTTGGCGAAGAATCCACTTGTGCTCCACAAGATTGCCGCCAGGACGATCATCCAGCGAGCGCGCACAACGGCTGCACGCTGAGCTTGATCGATGCTAGAGGAGGCTTGCAATCCGTGGCCTCGCTTTATAAATCTTTCAGGATGGACGCGGCAGCATTTCGGCCACAGGTTCCCATCACTCCGCCGCCAGGGTGACTAGCAGCTCCACATAGATATAGCCCGGAAAGCGGAGTACGATGATCCGCCCATCCCGTTACCGGCCGATTAAAGAAGAGTTGATTGGGTGACATTGCTCCCTGCATGATATTACCACCGGTCAGTCCAAACTCGCGTTCCAGATCCAACGGACTCAACACCTGACGATGCTCAATTGCATCCGGTACGTTGGGAGCATAACGGCTAAGTAATTGAATACAACGATCAGCAAAATCTTCCTTGATATCGTCCCAATGCTTCCCATCGGCTAGTTGATACGGAGCAAACTGAACGAAGATATTCATCAAATGCTTACCTTCCGGAGCGATCGTATTATCGAGGCTCGTCGGCAGCGTAATCTCCAATACCGGTTCGGTACTCGGCCAGCCCGCCACGGCATCTGCGTAAGCGCGTTCGATATATCCCACTGTCGGGCTAATATGAATCGTCCCATGATGATGGGGGGCGGTTTCAGTGGATTTTTTGCAGGTAAAGTTTGGGAGTTCACTGAGGGCCAGATTTATCTTCATCGATGCTGAGCTGTAATCGATGCGATTGACAGCATGCAAGAAAGCTTCAGGCAGGTATTCCGGCTTCACCATGTGATTGAATGTAAGATTTGCATCCACGCTGGACGCGACCACAGGAGCTTCGATCAATCGACCGTCGGCAAGCGTCACTCCGACCACCTGATCCTCTTCGACCAACACTCGGCGCACTTCCGATTCGCGGTAAATGTCCACCGACAAGCTTTGGCAAACAGAAGCTAACGCATCCGCCAACGCTCCCATGCCTCCCTGAACATAGCCCCATACGCCACGCTCACCGCCAGCCTTACCCATGACATGATGTAACAGGACATAGGCAGATCCCGGTGCTGATAATGACTGGAAACTGCCGATGATTGCATCGGTTCCAAGCGTCGCTCGAAGGACTTCACTTTCAAAAGTGTTTTCCAGGATTGGTCGAGCGGCACCGGTTAGGAAATCCATCGCGGCCGGTAGATCCTCACCTAGTTCTCCCAGCGACTGATACAGATTCAGTAGTCGTGCGGAGTCCTTCACTTTGGAAGTAAAGCTGCGGCTGCGCCAGGAATTTGGTAAGGGAAGCGG
This sequence comes from uncultured Pirellulaceae bacterium, assembly GCA_938082855.1. Taxonomy (GTDB): domain Bacteria; phylum Planctomycetota; class Planctomycetia; order Pirellulales; family Pirellulaceae; genus UBA721. The sequence goes on from CALKCC010000255.1 coordinate 3,594, forward strand.
ACTAGATGCAGGGTTTTGCATGATCGGCTCGATCACTTGCGCAATCCGTTCCAACTGAGCACAGTACTTCGGATAGGCTTCTGCATCCGCTTTACTAAACTGGGCGATCTCCTGTTGATTCGCAGCCATGTCCGGACCCAGCGTCAGGCTTCGACCATCCAGCAAGGGTGTAAATGAAGAGGGATTCCTACGGAGAATCTTCAGTCCCTTTTCAGCCAGTCGCAAGTCCGCCATGACCTGTGATTCCAGTAAACTCACAACATAGGCGGCGGTGGATACTTTATATCCCGGCCAGAGTTCTTCAGAATTCGCACATCCCCCTAAGACATGACGGCGTTCCAGGACGCAGACTTTCTTTCCAGCACGCGCCAAATAGGCTGCTGTCACCAGGCCATTATGGCCACCACCAATAACGATGGCATCATATCGATCAAAACCAGACATCGCGTTTCTAATTCCTAAGAAGCTTCGGGGGCAAGCAAGACAGAAAGATTAATCTTCCCGTGCCTTACCACTTGAGACCAAATTGTTCTCCACCTGAAGAACGATCACGTCCACCTTTCAATGGGGCATCCGATCGTTTAACAGCTAGCTCGCGAGGTGGTAATTCCTCGGCCTCTTCTTTTTTGGTTTGTTTTACCGGAGCCGCAGTGGTTTGTTTAATAGACAACGCGATTCTTTGAGCATCCACGTCGACCGAGAGAATTTTGACATTCACTTCCTGCCCTTCACTCACCTCTGTGCTCACGACACGGACTCGACGATGAGCCAATTCACTGACGTGAACAAGCCCTTCTATCCCCGCAGCCAGTTTGACAAATGCACCAAAGTCTGCGATCCGAGAAACCGTACCACTGACTACTTCACCTACGCGGAAGCGTTCATTAATTCCTTCCCAGGGATGGGACTGCAATGCCCGCAGTGACAACCCTAGCTTTCCGGTCTCGGGATTTAGCTTCTCCAAACGAACGCGAACTTTATCGCCTTCTTTGACGAGCTCACTAGGATGCTTGATTCGCTCCCAACTCATCTGACTGATATGGATCAGACCATCGATCCCACCGATATCAACAAACGCCCCAAAGTCTTTGACGCTACGCACGACGCCTTCGTGGATACTTCCCACTTCCAGTGAGCCCAATTTCTGTTCGCGTTGCTCGGCTGCTTCGCGTTCCATGATGGCTCGGTGACTCAACACTAGATTGCGACGTTCGGCACTAGCTTCGGTCACAACGCACTGCAACTTGCGTCCGACGTACTCTTCAAAATTCTCTACACGATAGATCGAAATCTGGCTGGCTGGAATAAACCCGCGAATGGAATTCGCCTGACATTCCAAGCCGCCCACATTACTCCCGGTGATGGTTACATCGATCACAGCACCTTCCTGCAGGTCACTCCAATCGGCAACGGAAACTGCGGCTCCGGGAATCGTCACTTCATAAATCTGGTCGTCTTCATTGAAGCCCGTCACGATGATATCGATATCCGATCCCACTTCTGGAATCTCGGTGAACACCTGCAGGTTTACCACTCCTTCATTGGCAGCACCTAAGGAGACGAACAGGTGATTGGCGTCCACACGCAGTACCGTAGCTCGTCGACGATCATCCAGTTCTACATTTCCAGCGTTTGCCGGAGCGGAGGTATCCAACAAGTCGTCAATACTCTCACCACCCAATGCGGCCGCGATTTCATCTTCTAAATCCTGAGGTAACTGATCTCGAACCGAAGGGATCGGTACAGGACCTTTGTTGGGTACGACGACTGCATCGGAGGGAGCTTTTCCACCGACATGCGGCTTCGCTCCACGGGGCTTTTCGCTTTCACCCTGTTGTCGTCGAGATCCAATTTGAATTTTTCTCGCAGGACCTGCTGGTTTGGAATCGGTACTTTCCTGAGCAGCCGTTTCAGTAGCGGCTTCGCTCTGTGTGTTTTCCTCAGCCACTTCGGCCTGGGGCTCAGCCTGTGCTTCGGTCTGTGCTGGGCCTGTCGCAGCTTCCGTTTCAGCTGTCTGATTTTCCTCGGGTTGCTGATTGATCTCGTCGGTCATAGTCGTGACTTAGTTTGTGCTTTAAAAAGCACTTTTCCATGTTGTTTGTTTGGTATTACTCTCGAATTTTGTCCCGTGAACAAATGAATTTCGAGGTAATGAGTAGTTTACCAATGGCATTGCTGTGTGGGTAGTCAGCAAACAAATACTTCACGTCTCAATCGGAGAAGATGTTGACGAATCCGGCGGTCAAGATGGATGATAATAAGGAGTTCTAAATTCAATTCTTCCCATCAGGACACCGCTTCACCGTGACAGGTTTTAACTCCACCGATTATGGCTCCGTTTTTGCAGCATTGATTGACTCCAGTCGGCCAGTGGCCATCGACGCAGGCAATGCCAACACTTCGCTAAAAACCACTTTGCAGAACACGGATATCGAGAACGCCTTTGATTCACCGATCACCAGTAGTGATTTTGCTTCGAGCTGCCTCTCGGCCGCTTGGTTATGGAATGACTTTTTGGATGAATCCCATACTATTAGTCAGGACATTCACACCTCTACCGGCAGTTTCTGGCATGCCATTATGCATCGACGAGAGTGTGATTACTCCAATTCCAAATACTGGTTTCGAAAAGTAGGGAACCATGATGTCTTTGTGCCGTTAGCCGTGCAGGCGTTGGATTTGGCAGGCGGTACCGACAGGTTTGGTTTATTGGATCATGGCGACTGGGATCCGTTTGCGTTTGTCGACCTATGTCAGCAGGCCGGAAACGGTGACCACAGCTTACTCGACTACTGCCGTCAGGTAACTCGCGTTGAGTGGGAATTGCTGTTCGATTATTGTTATCAGCGTGCTGTTGCTTCTTAGAAATTAGCAGGACAATTGCGGAAACCCAATCGTACCCAAGGACGAAAGATATGACCTTTCAATTTCGATGCCCTAGCGGACATTTGCTCGAAGCTGAGGATCATGATGTGGGCCAGGTCGTTAACTGTCCCGTTTGTGCAACGGCAATGGCTATTCCTCCCAATCCCGCCGGCCCTCCCGTCGCTGCTCCGATCTCGCCTACCGCTATGCCACCCCAGGCTTATACGGCGCCTCCGGCAGCTCATCAATACGAAGCCCCCGCCCCGGAAGCTTACTATGAAGAAACTCCGGAAGTGGAAGCTTTCCCAGACGTCACGGGTGATGAAGAATTTGCAACGGACGAGTTCAGCGTGGACACAGGCGAAGAATCTGTGGGAGATTCTGAAATCCCGGACTTCGATGGTGAAATTGAGAATAAAGATGAACTCCATATTCCCTGTCCCAATGGCCATGTACTGGCTGTCACCAGGGATCTACTGCAAGAAGAAGCGATTTGTCCTCACTGTGATGCTGAATTTGAGTTAGTCGAACGAAACAGTATCGAAGCAAAGCAAAAGAGGGCGGAGCAGGCTGATCGTCGTGCTGAAAAGGCTGAACGAGTCTTTCTCTATTGGGGAATCGGAGTGGCTGTGATTGTCGTCGGGACCATTATTGGACTCGCCATTGCGTACAGTAAATAGGTTTCCCTGTCTCTGGCTGATTTACAGCGAGCTGGAAATCAATACAATTTTGATTAGTGGGCAATGTCATCGAGAGCATCGCCTGCCACCATTTATTAACACAATCTTTAGGAGTTAGGGTTCCAAAATGAGCAACGCTTTGGAAGTAACAACAGACAATTTTGATGCCGAAGTTTTACAAGCGGGTGAACCTGTGTTGGTTGATTTTTGGGCTCCTTGGTGCGGACCGTGCCGTCAGATCGCCCCGATGATTGATGAACTTGCTGACGAAAATGCCGGCAGCGTTAAAGTGGTCAAGGTGAATATTGATGAAGCCGGTGAATTGGCTCAACAGTACGGAGTGAGCAGTATTCCAACCCTGATGATTTTCAAAGGTGGTGAGACCCAAGCTCAGCTCATCGGTGCTCAACCGAAACCAGCTGTGCAGGAAGCTCTGGACGCGGCCAAAGGCTAAGCCTCCTTCCAACACAATCTGAAGAACAGCAAGTCGACCTGGAGCTAAATCATTTAGTTTCAGGTCGACTTTTTTAAGGCAATTTCGAGTGCGATTCCAGCCACTGCCTCCGTGAGCCTTGGTAACAGGGTGCCGTATTCGTCACACTCGTTACGACCCTACATCTAGCCGCGGTGAAACCACCAAAAAGCAGGAAAGCACTTAAAACAACTCCAAAGCTGGCCTCGCACAGACGACGATAACAAGCAAAGTTCATACAACACTCCCAAATTCACAGGAATTCGGGAGTGGAGATAGTTTCGTTTCGATTCGCACTGACACAAATCGTCGGTTGAGCGAATTAAGGTGCAATACTATATTGAACAACTGGTTAGTTATCAGATTATTGAATCTAATTAACTGCCATACGAATGAAATGACCCACGAGACCGAACCAACCAGAAGAACATGCAATTTATCTTGATAGATAAGATTCTCGAGCTTAATAAAGGCTCGGATATTACTGCTATCAAGACCCTGTCGATTGCAGAGGAATACCTGAAAGATCACTTTCCCAGGTTTCCGGTAATGCCAGGTGTATTGATGCTGGAGGGATTATTCCAAACCAGTGCGTGGTTGGTTCGCGAAAGCGAAGATTTCGCTCACTCGATGGTCATTATGAAAGAAGCTCGCAATACTAAATATGCGGGTTTTGTTTCACCAGGACAGACGCTTACTATCAAAGCCAACATCCTGAAACAAGACGAGACAACCACTACGCTTAAAGCAACCGGAGAAGTGGACGGAAATGTTGCCGTCTCCAGTAAACTCCTGCTTGAGCGTTTTAATATCAAAGATAGAAGGCCGGATCGCCAGAGTCTGGACGCTTACTCCATTCGTAAGCTCAGACAACAATTTGCTTTGTTGTATGACAAAGCCGAACCGGTTCTCAATCAATAATTGATGGTGAAGTAAACCGTTTACCGTGAAGACCACGCTAGTGTTGGCTTCACATTTAGTACATATATAAGTTAAGTAGGTTTTTGGGAGCACAACACAAATGCCGACTTCTGAAGAAATCTTCGACTCCATTAAAGACATCCTGATCGAGGCACTTGCCTGTGACGACGATGAAGTAACCAATGACGCTACATTGGTTGGAGACCTCGGAGCAGAGTCCATCGACTTTTTAGATATCGTGTTCAATCTGGAACAAAAATTCAGCATCGAAATCGAACGTAGCGAGTTGTTTCCGGAAGACATTCTTACGAATGAAACTTTCGTAACAGACGGTACGGTCACTGAAGCCGGATTGGCTGCACTTGGTGAACGCATGCCGTTTATCGATCTCAGTACATTCAGCAGTAATCCACGCGTTCAGGATTTCGGAAACCTGATGACCGTTGGTGACCTCTGCCAATTCATCGCAGGAAAAACCAGCTAACACTGCCTGGTTTTTGTTTAACTGATTTTTAGTTATCCGAGATAGTAATGCGCTGGTATTGGATCGATCGATTCGAAGAATTCGTTAGCGGGACACGTGCTGTCAGCATCAAAAACGTTTCTTTAGCTGAAGAGCATATCCATGGGTATTGGCCTGGTTTTCAGGTCATGCCCAATTCGCTCATTATTGAGGGAATGGCGCAAACCGGCGGCTTGCTGGTTGGAGAAAAGAATCAGTTTGTGGAAAGCGTTGTACTGGCAAAAGTCAGCAAAGCCATTTTCCACGATGTCGTCGTACCGGGTGATACTCTGCGGTACACCGCTACCGTCGCTGATATCCGTGAAGACGGAGGAATCATTCAGGGCGAGGTTCATCGTGACGGTGAGTTAGTCGCAGAAGTGAATCTAGTTTTTGCCTGCCTACGCGGCGAGCTTGCAGAAGTCGAACAATTCTATCCGGAAGAATTTATCTGCATGCTTCGCGGACTCGATATGTACCGTGTTGGTGTCACCCCAGATGGTGATCCCATGATCCCACCGCAATTCATGCTCGATGCTGAAGCAGCCATGGCCCCAAGCTAACCGCTAGTCTTACCTCACATTTGGGCCGAAAGCGTCTGATTCCGGATACCGGAATGCACTTGAAAGCAATTTGTCGTCAGCTTTAATTGGCAAATTGGCTCTCACCCCGAGATAAAAAACCGTAAATCGTGGTTTTCATCCCTTCCGGTGCTCGGTTAGAATCCAATGCATACTTCAAACCACTCCTGTGGGCTCATAGCGAAGGGTGTGGTTGGAGCCATCTACTAATATCGTCAAGAAGGGATTAACGGCGCATGACACGTCGCGTAGTCGTAACTGGAATTGGAATGGTTACCCCATTGGGTAACGACCTCAATACAACCTGGAATAACATCAAAGAAGGCAACTCCGGCGTCGCACACACGACGATTTTTGATGCCAGTAAATTCCCCACCAAATTCTGTGCAGAAGTGAAAAACTTCGATGCGGATGCCTTTGGTGATGACCCTGCGAATTGGGTGAACCGAGGCCGGCATACTAAGTTTGGAGCAGGTGCGGCGCATCAGGCCGTCATGGATTCAGGGATCCTCGACGCCAATGTTGATCCACTCCGCTTTGGTATTTACCTAGGAGCCGGAGAAGGATTTCAGCACTTCAACTCCTTTATGAGTAGCATTGCGGGTGGACTCACTGAAGACGACATCAACTTTAATGACTACACCACCACGGCTTATGAAGCCTTTAATTTTGAACGTGAGTTGGAGAATGAGCCCAATATGCCAGCGGCTCATATTTGCGCCATGTTCAATATTCAGGGACCATCCACCAACACCCTGACGGCCTGTGCTGCCAGTAATCAGGCTGTCGGTGAAGCCACAGCACAAATTCGCCGAGGCGACGCGGATGTAATGCTTGCCGGCGGAACCCATAGTATGATTCACCCGTCAGGCGTAACAGGATTTAACCTGCTAGGGGCGCTTTCCAAAAACAACGATGATCCTACTGGGGCATCACGGCCATTTGATCGATTGCGAGATGGATTTGTTCTCGGCGAAGGCTCGTCCATGATGATTCTGGAGGAATTAGAGCACGCCAAGGCAAGGGGAGCTCAGATTTACGGCGAGATCAACGGCTATGGCAGTACGGCTGATGCCTACCGTGTCACCGATCAGCACCCGGACGGTCGCGGAGCCATCGGATGCATGTCGTTAGCGATCAAGGATTCAGGTATTGATTCCTCACGTATTAACTACGTCAACGCCCATGGCACTAGTACTCAGGTTAACGACAAAGTTGAAACACTCGCCTGTAAAACCGTCTTCGGAGAAACCGTGCCTCCGATTTCAAGTACGAAAAGTATGATGGGGCACCTGATCACGGCGGCCGGAGCTACTGAGCTGATCATCTGTCTGATGGCGATCAAAGAAAATACATTGCCACCTACCATCAATTATGAAAATCCCGATCCAAATTGTGATTTGGATTATGTTCCCAATGAATCGCGTGAACAAACATGTGACGTCATTTTGAATAACAGCTTCGGGTTTGGGGGCCAAAATGTATCCATTGTGGCTTCACGATTTACCGATTAGTGGTCATCGCGACTCAGTGGCGCGACCAGCAAACCAATAAAAAAAGCGAGGTGTTATGCCTCGCTTTTTTTAATGTGTGATGTGATTAGACCTATAAAGTCCTTACCGCCCAATCGTTGGTGGATTGGCCTGTAGGAAGTCCCGTGGTGACCGCGTCGTATAGTACGGATAGGCATGAGTGCCCACGGCGGAAGGATGAGCATTCTGCAACATCTGGTTTTGAGGATATCCATACTGAGGAGCCGGAGCCTGAACATTCGCCTGTGCGGCCTGCATCGGCGGTTGCATCATTTGTCGCTGTCCGGTACGCATTTGATTCTGCGCACAACCCACAGTCGATATCGCGATACACATAAAACCCAAAACTAGTAACCGCTTCATTTGCTCTCTCCTGAGAATCGCTCCCTCTGTAGGCACCTTTCAAATAATTCGGTCCCTACATACTCTTCTTGTGCAGGCATACAACGCCCTAGTCTTTTCTTCGGACACTATAAGCGTCAAAGTTCAACAAATCGTTAAATCAATTACATTCCGAACCTCGGACAATCCACTTCGATATTGGATGAATCCCTCAAATGTGTTAAAAATCAGCGGATTCAGACGGTTTTAGGCACGTTGACCTGCAAAGGCACATTTATGCGGAATTTCTTTCGAGCAGTAAAAATAGGGCTGCAATACCGCTTAACATGCCTCGGCGTCATCGCCTGTAGCCTGTTTGTCGCCTTTTTCTGGAGTGCCAACATCGGCACTATCTATCCGCTGGTCGAAGTCGTCTTCCAAGGCAAGTCCGGCCCTCAATATCTGACCGAGTCGATTACCGAGTTGGACGGTCAAATCCTAGAAAAGCAGGCATTGATTCAAACCGAATCAGATCCTGCGAGCACTTCATTTCTTGAGGCTCAACTTTCGGGACTCGAGGAAGAACGGGCGTTTAAGCAAGACCTGCTCCCAATAGCCCAACAATGGTTACCAGCAACTCCATTTGCGACATTGATTCTCGTCGTCTGTTTGATGATCGGAGGTACGGTCCTCAAAGATCTGTTGCTCATGGCTAATATTATTCTCTCTCATCGCTTCACCCAACTTTCCGTCTTTAATCTACGTAAGGACTTCTATCGCCGTACGCTCAAAATGTCGGTTGGATCTTTCAATACCGATCGCACAACAGAATTGATGAGCCGCTTCACAAACGATACTGAAGTGGTGACGCACGGGATCATGCAACTGTTAGCTAAAGCGATTCGGGAGCCGCTCAAGATGGCGACCTGCCTGATTGCGGCTGCTTTTATTTCCTGGCGGCTGCTAGTCTTTTGTCTGATTATCGTACCCATTGCCGGCGTGCTTATTGGCTACTTATCGAATGCCTTGCGACGTTCTAATCGTAAAGCGATGCAGGAAATGGCAAAAATGTACGGCTTGATCAGCGAGACGTTTAAGGGGATTGTAGCCGTCAAAGCTTTCAACATGGAAGCTTATGAACGTAAACGCTTTCATCACTCGGCTAAGAACTACTACCTCAAGGCAATGAAAATTGCTAAGTATAATTCGATGACTCGGCCAACCACTGAGATCATGGGAATGACCATAGTCGGCCTGGCTATGCTATCCGGTGGGTATTTGGTTCTAAACCAGGAAACCCATCTGCTCGGAATTCAGATGTGCGTCAACCCAATGAGTTTTGGGGACATGATGACATTTTTCGCGTTTCTCGTAGGTGCAAGTGACCCATTACGCCGAATCGCTGATGTCTTCAATGTCGTGCAGCGTAGTTCGGCTGCGGCTGACCGGATCTACGAAATGCTGGATCGGGATCCTGATTTACCTGAGATTGAAAATCCGCTTCCTCTCACACAAAACGTGCAGCGTATCGAATTCAAAGAGGTTGACTTTCAATACACGAATGAGTCGCTTGTCATCGATGATGTTTCTCTGGTGATCCCTCAGGGACAAACCGTTGCTCTGGTAGGGCCAAACGGTTGTGGCAAAAGCACGTTAGCACGCATGCTTCCAAGATTCTTTGATCCTTGTCGCGGTGGTATCTTCATCAACGACATCAATATTGCGGAAGTCCGCAAACGCGATCTTCGGAAGAAAATTGCCATGGTCACTCAAAATGCAATCATGTTTGATGACACGGTGCTAAATAATCTGAAATACGGAAAGCGAGACGCCTCACTCGACGATGTGATTGCCGCAGCCAAAAAAGCCAAAGCTCATCAGTTCATTGAAACCAAATTGGAAGATGGTTATCAAACCGTGATCGGAGAAGGGGGCGGAAAATTATCCGGCGGTCAGCGACAGCGACTAGCCCTGGCTCGAGCCATTCTAACCGACCCTGAAATTATCATCCTAGACGAAGCGACCAGTCAGGTGGATCTGGAAAGTGAACAAGTCATCCATGCTGTCCTCAAAGAATTTCTATCCAATCGCACAGCGATCATGATTACCCACCGAATTTCCAGCTTGCAACTGGCCGACAGAATCATTGTCATGAATCAAGGGAAAGTGGTAGACGACGGTACGCATGATGAATTGATTCAGCGAAGTACCATCTATCAACGGATGGCAGCTCCTGGACTAAAAGATATTGCATAAACAAGTAGTTCATGAGTACTTTTGGCACGCTAGTTGCATTCTTATAACAACACCAACGAATTCCTGCCTGAAAAGAGAAGACTCTAAGTACCAACGGAAGAGGGGCCGGACCTGAGAAGAGGCAAATGATCGGGGCCGGAACACAGGCAGAGATTCGATGGTTTTCCAGGAAGACTAAGGCGAAAAACACTGTAAATTAAGTGATTTTCGGATGTTAGTTGCAATCGGAAGGGACCTGAACAGACCTTCGAGATTAACTGGATTTGAGGCAATATCAGGCAACTTGCTGTTACAGGATCATGCTTGAATTACGATGATGGGGATCATCTAATCCAATGCACCTGTAGCACATAGCCTGTATTGTTTTGATACACCTGTAGTATATTACAACACCTTTTCCTATCTATAACGATGATCGCTCGAGTTGGGCGGCAAAATATCGGGATCAAACCGCTTCGTGTTTGGCTTGGCTGCTTCTAGCTATTTCTAGCAGCCAATAGGAAGAGCTGCCTGCATTATGCTTTGTAAACCCTGTATTTAGTGCATTTTTGTGCAAGACGCGTAGAATATTTTGTTTTAGAATTAGATGTTTAGTAGCGATTTAATAGGGAGGGGTATAATTAGGTATCCCCTTTTACCACAGGTGTTTTTCCGTTTTTTGGAGAATCCTGAGTACCCGCCAAGGGTGTAGTGCGTTACTAAACTGTGGGGCATGATTTGTGTCTAATCCAGATAGGAATTAATGGAATGAAACGTCAACTTTGGGCTTTCGCATTATTGGGTCTTCTTGCCCAAATGGTTTGTCTGCCGGGCAGCGCCAATGCTCAGACTGAAGCCTCGGATTACGGAATTCAGGAAGTTGCCGAGATCAATCGGCTTATTCGTCAGGGTTGGTTGGATTATGAAATCAGACCCTCTGTTGCAGCATCCGATGGTGAATGGGTGCGACGCGTTTATCTAGATATTCTGGGACGCATTCCATCGGTGGAGGAGCTTCGTGAATTCACTAAAGAGCGTTCACCGGAGAAGCGAAAAGCGCTCGTCACCAAGCTACTTTATGATGAAGAATACACAGAGCAATACGCGAACAATTGGACAACCATTTGGACCAACGTATTGATTGGCCGGAGCGGCGGAACGGAACGAAATAGTCTGACCAGCCGACCAGGTATGCAAAAGTACCTGCGAGACTCTTTGGCTCGCAACAAGTACTACAACGAAATGGTTTACGAGCTGGTCACAGCGACAGGATCGAACACACCAGGCACTGACCAATTCAACGGTGCTGTCAATTTCATGACGATGAAACTTGAGGAAAAGGCGGCTCAGGCTACAGCCAAGACTTCACGTATCTTTTTGGGATTACAGGTTCAGTGCACGCAGTGTCATAACCACCCATTTAACGAATGGAAGCAACAGAAATTCTGGGAGATGAACGCCTTCTTCCGCCAAACCAGAGCTTTACGTCGCTACGAACCTGGAACTCGAAATGTGTCGCACGTTGAGCTAGTGAACGAATCCTTTCAGGGAGAAGGGTTAACGAAGGATCCCGACAAAGCTGATATCTATTACGAATTACGAAATGGTATCACCAAAGTTGCTTACCCAGTCTTTGTAGACGGTCAGTCAATCGACCCGAGCGGTTATGTCGAGGATGTAATTCGTCGGGATGAACTCGGAAAATTGATGATGGAATCCCGCTATCTCGATAAGATGTTGGCCAATCGAATTTGGGCACATTTCATGGGATATGGATTTACCAAGCCCATCGATGACATGGGACCCCACAACCCTCCAACACATCCAGAATTACTTGACTATCTAGGTCAGCAGATTCGCAAGAAGAACTTCGACTTAAAGCAAATCATATCCTGGGTCGCTCTTAGTGAACCGTACGCACTTTCAAGTCGTACTAACTCGTCCAACGAATCGCTGGATGATCCTCTGCTGGGTGAGACTCCCAAGTTCAGCCGCTTCTACATGCGTCAAATGCGAGCTGAGGAGCTTTATGAATCGCTGTTAACAGCAACGCGTGCTCACGAAGGTCGCGGAGACTATGAAGCTCAGGAAGAATTGAAATCACGTTGGCTTGGACAATTTGTCGTTGCTTTTGGTAATGATGAAGGTGAAGAAACAACGAATTTCAATGGTACGATTCCTCAGGCCCTCATGATGTTCAACGGGGACCTGGTAAAGAAGGCGACCGATAGCAATAAAGGCAGTTTCCTAAGCGAGCTGGCTGAAAGTAATCTAAACAACACACAGAAAATAAATCACTTGTTTGAAGCTGCGTTTGCTCGCAAACCCAGCACCAATGAAGTTAAGGTTGCCAATCAATTACTGATTGCCCGCAAGGGTGATTTAACTGCAGCATTGCAGGATATTTGGTGGGCTGTCCTTAACAGTAACGAGTTTATATTGAACCACTAAGCCTTGGTTGTTCTGATGGGAGAACATGGCTTTTAACATAGCGGAGATTAAACAATGAGCAGATCATCAACACCTAAAGGAATGTCCCGTCGACACTTCATGTCGCACATGACAGGGGCTTCCGCCATGACCATGCCGGCCTTGGCCATGGGTAACACCTTGCTAAACAATGCCGAAGACCTGAAGCGTCGACGCAAGTCAGCTATCCTTCTCTGGATGGGTGGCGGACCTTCCACCATGGATATCTGGGACTTAAAGCCCGGAGCTCCTACCGGCGGTCCATTCCGTCCGATTGCTACCTCTGGCGATCAGCAAATCAGTGAGCATATGCCATTGATGGCAAAGCAAATGCACAACATGTCCATCATCCGAAGCATGAGTACTCGGGAAGCAGACCACGGTCGCGGACGTTACTACATGCACACCGGATATGTTCCAAATCCAAATATCGAACATCCAAGTTACGGAGCTGTACTTAGCCACCAACTTTCACACCAACGTCCTGAACTGGAAATTCCTCCGTTCGTAACAGTCGGTGGTGGAAGCGTTGGCCCAGGATTCCTGGGTATGGCCTGGGCTCCGTTCTCAGTCAACTCGAATGGGCAGGTTCGCAACTTGCAGATGGGTCTTGAAGACCAACGTCTGTACCAGCGAATGTACGCTCTGGATCTCATCGAATCCGGCTTCATCAATCAACGCCGTGGTTCTGCAGCATCTGACCATCAGAAGATTCTCAAGAAGACCTTGAATCTGATGACAAGTTCACAAATGGACGCTTTCAAAGTGGCTGGTGAACCGGAAGACGTGAAGGAACGCTATGGAAACACTAACTTCGGCCGCGGCTGTCTCATGGCACGTCGTCTGGTTGAACAAGGAGTTCCATTTATCGAAGTCGGTCTGGGCGGCTGGGATAATCACCAGAATATCCACGCGACGCTTCGTGACACCAAACTTCCGGAACTGGACCAGGCTATGAGTGCCTTGGTCGAAGATCTGGAACAACGCGAATTGCTTCAGGACACTGCGATTATCTGGATGGGTGAGTTCAGCCGAACTCCTCGGATCAATGGTAACGCTGGTCGTGACCACTGGGCACGAAGCTGGAGTGTTGTAGTTGGTGGTGGTGGCCTCAACGGTGGACTCGCCATTGGAGAAACTAACTCCGATGGAACACGAGTAGAAACAGAACCTTACACCTCTCAGGATGTAATGGCATCTGTTTGTAAAGGACTGGGGATTTCACTCCAAACAACCTTTACTAGCCAAAATGGCCGTCCTATGAAGATTGCCAATAGCGGCAAAATCATCAAGGAATTGTTCAGCTAAGAGCAACGCCTTTTAGATCTGTTTATTCAAGGGGCGAGTGCATCCCATAGCACCGCCCCTTTTTTGTTTTTTTCTGGTATTTCCGAGTACAACTCACGCAGTTCATTCGCTCTCAATACAGGGTAAGTTACGCCAATAATCATGAGTGACAGAATGCCAAACTCTGACCCTCCTGACCCTCTAAGTCCTGAGGAATTGATACAAAAGTATCAAAACGGGATTTGGCGTTACTTGCGTGTACTGGGTTGTGAAGCATCTCTGGCAGATGATATCACCCAGGAGACCTTTTTAAGAGTTATCCGAAAGGGCTTTGAGCAATATAACGATGCTGCCACAGCCGGATACCTACGAAAGGTGGCCTACAACCTGTTTATCTCTGTCATGCGAAGAGAAGGCAGGAAGGTTGTTACTGACGATATTGAACAATTAGATGCAAGTTGGAATAAATGGGCCGGAGCGGATAATGGTGACGGCCTATTGGATATGCTTCGAGAGTGTTTGGAAGGGCTAACCGAACGAGCTCGAAGTGCCTTGGAGCTTCGATTTAAAGAAGAACATACACGTTCTGCAATTGCGGACCATCTGCAAATTACAGAGCACGGTGCCAAAAACCTCATGCAACGGGCCAAGAAACAACTACGAGACTGTGTGGAACACAAAAATCAGGCGGAATTCAATTAACGTATGACAAACACACACGAAGATTTTAATGATCCCCTTTTGGATGTAATGCTCGAAGAGCTGTTAGGTGATACTGCGCCTCCAGATCTTTCATCTGAAATCCTCGCCCAACTGGGTCATCAACCAGTTGATTTAGCGAGCCAGATCAACATCAAAGCTCAGCCCGCCCGAAGACGCTCCTCGTTCATTCCATCGCTCTCGCTGGCCTTATCCGCCGCTGCGTGCATCCTGGCAGTTGTCGCTATTGTGCTCAACGCCAAGTCCACTCACTCACCTCAATCACACGAAGAAGTGGTGGCAGATTCTCCGACTCCATCTGAGACAGACAACCTTGCTCCCAATCAACTTGCCAACGACCAAAATCGTCAAGAACAACAGAGTCAGCAGGATCAACCAGAACAACAAGTGAGGCCAGACGGTTCAACGCCATTTGAGCAGCCACAGCCAATCGCCATGTCGGATGATAACTCGGTAAATCCCGAATCCATCACTGTGCCTGAATTAACCCCAGCCACCAACACCTGGAAGCATCCTCTAGCATTCGTTTCCACATCCACAATCACTCCATTGAGTCAACCGGAAGTGCTCGCAGGCATTTCTCACGAACTCAATAAACAATGGAATGAACAGGGGATCACCCCCTCAGAATTTGCAACGAATACAGAATGGGTTCGTCGAATCTATTTACGACTACTTGGACGTGTCCCTACCTCGAGTGAATTGATGCCTTTTCTTGAGCAGGATGTTACTCAGGAGACACGTGAAGCTTTAGTCAATCGTTTATTGTTCTCGACTCAGTATTCGGAAGAGTACCTGCAATACTGGACTAACCTGTGGACGAACACTTTGATTGGTCGCCACGGTGGAACAGGCAAAGATAAAGCTCACCGCGCAGGTCTGGCAAAATATCTGTACGAGTCTCTGCAAGCCAATAAGCCATACAATCAAATTGTCAGTGACTTGATTTCAGCGACCGGAAAGTCACACCCTGATGCAGAGGGTTTCAACGGAGCTGTCAATTTCTTGCTTGCTGCAACGAACGAAGACGATACTACCTTAGCGACTTCCCGAACAACGAGCCTCTTTCTAGGGCAGAAGCTTCAATGTGCCCAGTGCCATAACCATCCGTCCTCAGACATCGGACAAAATCAGTTTTGGGAAATGGATGCATACTTCAGTC
The DNA here is from genome assembly GCA_938082855.1 of uncultured Pirellulaceae bacterium. GTDB lineage: Bacteria > Planctomycetota > Planctomycetia > Pirellulales > Pirellulaceae > UBA721. Next base: position 19,341 of record CALKCC010000255.1, read on the forward strand.
AACTGAAGATCGTTGCACTAGGTAAAGGAAAAACCCCTGGATATGAATTGCTCAATACAGACTTTCGAGGAGTGGAAACTCCTAATGGCGATGCGGGGAATTACTTTGAACAACCCAATGGGGTCGCTCGATTAGCTTTTCCAGCATTTTTAGGACACGCAGAAGCTTCGGCAAGCGGAGCCATTGAGGATTTTGACCGTCGGGCGCGACTGGCATCGTTGGTTAGTAATTCGCCGCTACTAGAACGAACTCTGGTTAACCGGATGTGGAGTCATTTCTTTGGCTATGGTTTTACCACCGAAGTGGACGACATGGGACCACATGTCCAGATTACTCATCCTCAGCTATTGCAATCCTTGGCCAATCAGACCCGAGCGAATAAATACAACTTAAAGCTCTTACTGAAGTGGATCGCACTATCGGATCCATTCCTTCGATCCAGTGTCTATTCCAAGTCCAACGACATCGATAGCCCGGAACTTGGGGACCAGCCACTGTTTAGCCGCTATTATTCCCGACAGCTTGATCCCGAAGAAGTTTATCAATCGTTGTTAGTTCTGAGTGGAAAGACTCGGAAAGCGAATTCCTTTGGACAACAGCAATTAGCTCAACGCAGCTGGTTGGGGCAATTCACTCGACAGATGGAAACCGATGAAGGTGAGGAAGCAAACACTTTCAAGGGCGATATTCACCAATCATTGGTATTAATGAACGGTGATTTAATGAAGCAAGTTACTTCACTGGAAGAGGATACGGTACTCAAGAGAATTGTGACGAGTCAGCAACCCACTCAGGAAAAGGTCCGTCAATTGTTCCTGGCATCACTTGCTCGCTATCCCTCTGACGAAGAGCTAAACCAGATTAAAAAATTGTCCGTGGAAGCTAAGGTTGCAGAACAGCAATTTCTTCAGGATATCTGGTGGGCTTTGTTGAACAGCAGTGAATTCATTCTTGATCACTAAGCTTTCTGATGACACTCGTCGGCGACTGGGCTGCGGAATCTCATTGGCGTCTCGAGTCGGTTTTGCTGAAACTCAACGTGCTTAAAAAAGCCTCGTTGACTCATTCAATTAACCGCCCCATACTGTCGGTTTCGCGTTTTAATTGCCTCGGTCTATGTCAGCCGTTGAATTCTAACGCAGTAGGACCATTCGTTGAGTGGAAGTATGGACGCAGCGGCCAACATCGTTAATTCCAAAACGAATATGCGTCCCATGCTGCGCTTGGCATTACCCGTGGTGGTCGAGCAATTGATGATCATGATGGTCACCTGGACGGACCACTACCTGACTGCTCAGCATCTCGAGACTCCTCACTTAGCAGCTATAAACCTAATGGCATATGTGCTATGGGTGCTTCCCTCCATCTTTGCCGCAATTGGCGTGGGTGCCACCGCTTTAGTGTCTCGCTTCTTCGGAGCAGGTGAATACGAGAAAGCTAAGTATGTGACCAATCAGGCGATTACTCTCGCATTGATACTGCTCACAGTCATTACTACCGTAGCCTGGATGTACCCGCGTGAACTGATCGATATTATGCAGCTTCCGCCAGCGGCGACCGACGCAGGGGCTCAGTATTTTAAGATCATCATTCCTGTATTTCCGTTTGCCATCATGCACATGATTGGAAATGCCTGCCTACGGGGAGCCGGGGATATCATGAGTGGCTTTGTCACCATGCTGATCGTAAACGTAATCAATGTGCTTTGCAGCCTTTGTCTTGTCACCGGCTGGGGTCCATTCCCTGAATTAGGTTGGGAAGGCATTGCGATCGGAACAGCGATTGGATACGCCGTAGGTGGTTCCATTATTATCGCCTATTTGATTCGCGGACGATTTCACTTGAAGCTCCACCTATCAAAGATGAAGCCTGACTTCAAAATGATTTCCCGGATTCTAAAGATTGGAATTCCAGGCGGAATCGACATGCTCACCGTGGTTTCGTTTCAAATGTGGTTTTTGGCAATTGTCAATTCCATGGGAGATGTCGCTGCCGCGGCTCATGGTACAGCTATACGAATTGAAGCCTTGGCCTACTTACCTGGTCATGCATTCTCCGTGGCGGCTACGACCATGGTCGGTCAATTTTTAGGAGCCGGAATGCCAGGTCGCGCAAGTCGTTCTACCTGGCTCGCCTGTTTGTGGGGAGGGAGTGTCATGTCACTGGCGGGCTTAATCTTCTTCTTTTCCGCCGACGCTATTACTGGCATCTTCGCCGGGGAAAAGACTGCCGAAGCCGTCGGTATGGCTGCTCCATTGATACGTATTGTCTCGATCAGTATGCCTTCTCTGGCCATCGTCATTGTCATGACTGGCGCCTTACGCGGAGCAGGAGACACCATCTTCCCGTTGCTCTTTTCCTTTGTAGGATTACTGTTTGTTAGAATTCCACTCGCCTACTACTTGTGCTGGGATCATATCTCTCTGCCCTTCACCGACGTCGTTATAGAAGGCTATGGCATGGGAGTCCAAGGCGCTTGGTATGCAATGGTCGCGGATATTGTCTTAAGAAGCCTGATGGTACTGGGGCGGTTTCAACAGGGTGGCTGGAAGCACATCAAGGTATAGCTTCAGAATCTATTCAGCCGCTTCCAACGCTTCTTTACGGCTAATCAGCTTGACTAAGGCTTCACGCAGCTGTCTAACTTTGACTGGCATTTGAAGCAGGCCATGTAAGTTACCGAGTTTCGCTCGGCTCGCGAATGTCGACTGGTTCTTTTCGACAATAATCACGGCTGGTACTGATTCTGTGCGATAGTCTTCACGCATTTGGTTAAAGGAAGATAGAGCATTCTCTCCTAACTCACCGGTACAAAAGATCGCACAATCAAACTGTCCCGGACTGTCTTGTAGTCGTTGTAACCCACGCTCGGCATTCGACACAATCAAAACTCGATAGCCTCGTTTCCCTAGTTGAGCTCGTAACAACTCTTGCATTTTCTGACGCGAATCCACCAACAGTACGGTCTTTCCTTCCCCTTCCTGTTGAATCACTCCTCGCTTGGATGGCTCTGACTTTTCTTCCTCTCCATCCTTGTTAACTCGCACTTCATTACGTTGAAGCAAAACACCTTCGGCCTCTTCAACTTTATCGAGATCGGATTTCAGAAGCTCATAATTGGGATAGCGTTTTTCAGGATCAAACGCGATCGCTTTATTCACGATATTAATGACCGTGTGAGGTAATCCAGTGACATATTTTCCGATTGGTGGAATGTCCCGATAACGACCAATATTGAGCCTTTGGATTCGGTCTCTGGTTTCCACCAATGGAGGCTTACCAGCTAACAAATGATAAAACATACATCCGACAAAAAAGATATCACTCCGGATGTCGTTACGAGGAACCTGAGTTGCGCGTTCTAAACCTGCGTAGTCAATAGACCGTGGATTAGCCCCTTCTTCTTTCTTCTTCTTTTCATCCGTGGACACAATCGTAGCCAATCCGAAGTCAGCCAGTTTAGCCTGGCCTTTACTCGTTACCAATACATTGGAAAGCTTTAAGTCACGGTGAGTAATACCTCCGTTGTAGGCGTATTGCAGACCATTACAGATGCCACGAATCAACTTCATGGTCTCGCCAAGCTCCATATGCTTTCGGAGCTTTACAAAGTCGCGCAGATTCTGGCCTTCGATAAAATCCATCACCATGTAGTAACGCCCTTTATAGGAATCTACTTCATGAACTGGAATAATATTTGGGTGCCTTAGAGGCATAACCATCCTGGCTTCCCGCATGAACTGCTCGGTCGCTTCCATATCGTCGCTATAGCGATTTCGAAGCACCTTGACTGCTCGGACTCGCCCCGATTCAGTGTCGACACAGCGATAGACACGAGCAAATGTACCAGCCCCGACTAAGTACAGGACTTTATACTTTCCATAGAAGTACCCGTCTCGATGGCCTTTGGTAAGTCGGTCCAATTGCCAATTCGTGATCAGCTCTTTACGTGTTAATACGCTAACAAATGCCTCCATTGAGGCATCAAGCCCTCCGGCTTCACTTAACGCATTTTCAGATTCCTGCGTTGAGAGCACGCCGGTCTCAATACAAAATCGTGAGAGTTTTTCAGAGGTGATTTCAGACATACAGATCTTTGCTCTAGATACTAGTTCTACGAATATGGCATAGAACCATGGCGTCTCTGTAATTATCCGCTAATTTGAAGAATTGGTCAGCAGATTATTCGTTCAAATCAATCAGTTTTTATAGTTAGGCTCTACTGCTTGGCTAATTCATCGCGTTCACGGCGAGTTGCTTCCAGATCCAAAAGCACATACTGCAGGTCCATTCGAAGCTGGTCCAGTGTTTCCCGAAGCTCATTGATAATCCACCGCCGGCCTTCTGCCTGAATTTTCAACGCGATCACAATAGAAGATAGCCTATCCCCATTATCACCAGGTACTTCTTCGGCCAGCTCTTCAAGTCGCTCAAGCAGCGCATTGGGAGATTCGATCTTCAACAAGGCATCAAAATCAGGGATATCTTTCATTACCAACTTACTTGCTACGTTTTCAACTTCTCCAGCAACCACATCAAGCCCTTTGAAAAGAGGCTTCTGAACGACCCGTAAAGGGCATGATTGATCTGGATGAATATTCCAATCAGTTCTAAAATCCGTGTTAAATAAATCGCAGGGAATTGGCCTAAACTATTGCCAAAATGGAATAGTTTTGGAGAATCTGGCAATTAACTCAGAAAGACGTGGAATGGATCCCGTGAGAGGAGTTCGTAGGAGCGCAGAACGCCCGATTGGGGGTGCTTGGTGGCTCTGTGTTGCGATCCTCTTTTTTACCTTTTCACTCAGCCTCTTCGCCCAAACAACCGACTCTTTCGAATCTAACCAGACGCAATGGAAACGAGTCACGACAGATGGGCAGGTTGTCACCGTTGCACACCATCTGGATCCACAGCAATCACATCACGGACGACAGAGTGAATATCTGGAATTAATCGCCGGGCAAAGTACACATATTCACTATGGTTACCGTACTCCCAACGTACGTCTCATTGATGAGCTAAATCCATCTGTGTGGATTCAGGCGAATCGTAATCATATTCAAGTGATTGCGACCGTCGTCCTCCCTCGTACCAAAGATGCCCATACAGGTAAGGCACTAAAAGTGCATGTGTACGGAGACGCCTATAACAGCGCCGGTTCCTGGCAGCGACTTAGCGTCCCTAACATTCACTCTCAGTTACAACGCAAAATACCCAGCCTACGAAGTCAGTACGGACCTGAGGTCGATGCCGGACAAGCTTACATCTCTCAACTCCTGCTCAACGTCTATAGTTCCCCTGGCAGATTGAAACTTTGGATTGATCAGTTTGAAATGCAGACCCCTAGAGTTTCCACTCCTGCGGTCGAACAGGCGAGTTATCAGCGTGAAGCTGAGTTACAATCTCGCCAGTTTGATGAAAACCAAAGTCAGATCAAAATTCAGGAATCAGTCTTAATGGTAAATGGGTATCCATTTATGCCAAAGATCATCGAACATAACGGTGAATCGCTCGAATTCCTGCACTCGCTTGGTTTCAACACCGTCGCCCTAAAGCAATTTCCCACCGGCCGGCAGTTAGAGATTGCTCAACGTCTAGGGCTCAAACTCATAGCCCCTCCAAACTTAACCTCGGATTTGTCCGCCTCGGCAAACTTAAGCCCGATCCTCTGTTGGGATCTCGGTGGTTCTCTAACCAGTAGTCAATTACCGCAACTTAATGAACAAGTAAGTCAACTACATCAGTTAAGTTCCTCAAAG
>CALKCC010000256.1 GCA_938082855.1 uncultured Pirellulaceae bacterium
AGCCAACTGAAAAAACCTGCGTAACTCTCGTCGACGTCAAATAGGTAATGAGCCGGTCCTCTGCGATTGACATCGCTGGTGGCATAAATCGACTCGATGCTAATGAGTTTTCCAAACCGATCTTCTTCAATCATCCGTTTCAAACGATTGGCACAGTCATCATATCGCCACATGTATCCGGTCTGGAATGCGACTCCAGCATCGTCGATGGCTTGTTTGATTCTCTGCGCATCTGCCGAGCGACCAGCAACTGGCTTTTCAGCCAGGACGTGTTTCCCGGCCTGGGCAAGTTCTTCAATCACATCCGGCGAATGGCGGTTACTGACAGCAACCATGGCAGCGTCAAACTGTTCATGAGCTAACAGAGCTTCGACTGTTTCGTAACGGGGTAAGTCTGAATATTGCTCTTCGAGACTGGTGATGCTGCCAGCAAAGTGCGGAACCAAGGCCGTTAACTCGGCGTCCTCGCAGACGTTACCTAGCAAATCGCGCCAACCTGCTCCATGCGGGTTGTCGACTCCGATAAACGCAATCTTAATTTTGTTGGTCATGGTGAATACGGATTGAAGGGACTGGGCTTATTTGGCAATGTCATAAACCATCAGGGTGCCCTGATCGCGTAGGTACAATTTCTTTCCCGCAATGACAGGGTGAGGCCAGCTTTGCCCGTTGACTTCATCGGTGCGGAATTTTCCTTTGAGTTTATATCCGGTTGGAGTGGCTTCAATGAGAGCCATGTCGCCGCTCTGATAGCGGAAATACAGATGGCCATCGGCGTAAAGGATGGCAGCACTACCTGAACCAACTCCACGCTCAGGTCCCCAGGCATATTCACCTGTCATCATGTTGAGGCAAACGGGAAAACCCTGATTGTGACCATGTCCGCAATAAATGTAATCACCGATTAAGAGCATTCCGCCATGATGGTTTTGGAGTTTCTTGGCTTCCAAAAAGTATTTCTCTTCGACCTGGAATTGTCCGTTGCGATCATGGATTTGAATCAGAGCAGCGCCGGTTCCGTAGCCGGTGCTACAAAAGATATAGTCGCCTTTCACGATCGGAGTCGGGATATTAGCGGTCGAGTTTGCAATTCGATTGTAGAGCCATAGCAGCTTGCCGCTCGCTGCATCCACACCGAGCACGCCTCGTCCTGTCAGCTGAACGTACTGTTTGCGGCCTGCGATCTCACTGATGACAATCGAAGAGTATCCGGCGCCATCCTGTCCTCGGTCACCAACGGTCGCTGGCATTTCGGCAGACCAAATCAACTCGCCGGTCACTTTATTAAGTGCGACCATTACGGCCGAGTTTCCGCCTGGAGTGCAAATAAGATTGTCACCGTCGATGACGGGAGATTCTGAGTATCCCCAACCGGATTCCATGCGTCCCTTGAAATCGGTTGGAAAGTTGCGTTGCCACAAAATCTTTCCATCTTTGGCGCTTACGCAAACTAATTCACCGGAATGAGTGAGTCCGTAGATGCGATCTCCATCTACTGTCGGTGTGCAGTTGGGGTTAGCACCGGTTCCCATGTCAGCTTCCCAGACGACGCTTCCTTGATTTGTGCTTAAGGCGATCATCTTCGTGGACCCGCCTTTTTTACCCATCGTGTAGATTCTGCCGTCAGCCACGGCGACACTGGAGAAACCACTTCCTAAGCCACTCACTTTCCATGCCAGCTGCGGGCCACCTTCCGCCCAACTGGATTGCAGGCCGGACTCGGCAGAAAGACCATCGCGAGTGGGACCGCGCCATCCCGTCCAGTTTCCTTTGGTTGCTTCTTTTTGGGCAGCAGGAGAGGGCTCGCCATCGACTCCACGGAGTGATGTGACCGGAAGGGAAAGCATGGAAACAAGCGTCAGTGACAGGAGTAGGCGATTCATCGTTAAGGACCTGCTGAAAATGAAGACGTGTAATAATCAGCATGTCATTATAGTGAATTCGAAAGAGACTATCGAATCAGCTTGGTCACTAGTTAGCAGATTCCGGGGTCACATCCGCTACCACCGCACATGGTATCCGGATTCATAAGCCGTAATAGTTCGTCATCCGGTAGCAATTCATGCTGAATGCCAGGCGAGAGAACGCCTTGTTCGATCAGGAAGGCGACGATGTTTTCACGTTCAGCAGGACTCATGGTTGTAAGTTAAAAACAGTTCTTCAATGAATAGTCTGGAGGTGAGAGGGTTTGCACTTAATTAAATATAGCAGGCCATTTATAGTTAACGTGAGACTTGTCCCTTCTTTCTTCTTTCAAGCAAATCGATGGCTATTGTTCAGGAATTGATACCAATGCCCGATGCGGAAGCCGTATTTTTACGGCTTGCGTCATTGCCGCATTGCCTGTTTCTCGATAGTGCGATGCGATTGGAGGACCTTGGGCGTTATTCATTCGTATGTGCAGATCCCTTTAGATATCTCGAATTGAAGCCGCGAGAGCGGGATGAGTTGAAGGAATTGGAAACGGTCTGGCAGGAGGTGACTGCAGGGAAAACACTAGAGACCCTCGAAGACCTGCCTCCTTTTCAGGGAGGAGTCGCAGGGTTGTTCTCGTATGATTTAGGGTACAGTCTCGAGTCGATTCCGGAACCTCATTGTGATGAATTCCAAGTTCCGTCGCTCGCCGTTGGTTTCTATGACGTCGTAGTGGCTTTTGATCATCATGAACAGAGAGCCTGGATTATTTCGCAAGGCTTACCTGAACAAGAACCGATTGCTCGAGCGAATCGGGCTTTAGAGCGTGCTGCGTTCTTTCAGCAGATTCTGTCTGGACCGATCCCCGCTCGTACACCTCATGATCCCGATCCAGAAATAGGCCGTGAAGCGTTGGCACCGCAGTTTGAAGTCCGCGGTAATCTGACGAGTAATTTTTCGCGAGAAGCCTATTTAGAGGCTGTGCAGAAGTGCATTGACTACATTTACGCGGGAGATATTTTTCAGGTGAATCTGAGCCAGCGACTCCTGCATCCAGCCACGGCAGATTCGGTGGATTTGTATATGCGGCTGCGGCATCGAAATCCTGCGACCTTTGCTGGCTACTTTGCAACCGATGAGTTTGAGATTGTGAGCGCCTCTCCGGAACGGTTTTTACAGGTGCGTGACTCCGTAGTGGAAGCTCGGCCGATCAAAGGCACCAGAGCTCGAGTGCTCATGCCCGAGGCCGATTTGTATGCAGCCGAGGAACTTAGGCAGAGTGAAAAGGATCGTGCTGAAAATGTGATGATTGTCGATCTGCTGCGGAATGATCTATCGCCGATCTGTGAACCTGAAAGTGTCTTTGTGAAAGATCTATGTCGCCTCGAGGTCTATCAGTTTGTGCAGCATTTGGTAAGTGTGGTGGAAGGACGACTGCGACCGGATAAAACACCGTTCGATCTGATCCGGCAGGCATTTCCTGGCGGTTCCATTACGGGAGCCCCGAAGGTGCGGGCGATGGAGATCATTTCGGAATTGGAGCCAACCGCTCGAGGCCCTTATTGTGGTAGTCTGGGTTATGTTGGATTCGATGGGACCATGGATTTAAGCATTCTCATTCGGACGATTACAGCCGGAAAAGGCTGGTGGCAATTTCCCGTGGGAGGAGGCATCGTCGCTCAGTCAAATCCTGAACGCGAGTATGTTGAAACGTGGGAAAAGGCGACAGGAATGTTGAGGGCGTTGGCTTAAAACGCTCGTAAACTGAAACCGTGTGATGATTCTATTAATTGATAACTATGACAGTTTTGTGCATAACCTAGGACGCTATTTTCAGCGTTTAGGCCAAACAATTCACGTCGCGCGGAATGACCAAATTACGGTGGACGAAATTCGAGCCATGGCGCCAGATGCGATTGTCATCTCACCAGGACCCTGTACTCCCGATTCGGCGGGGATTAGTCTCGACGTGGTTAAAGAGCTAAGTCAGGAATTCCCAATATTGGGGGTCTGTCTGGGGCATCAGACGATCGGTCAGGCTTTTGGTGCCAATGTTGTTCTCGCCAACGAACCTGTCCATGGCCGGAGCAGTGAAGTGCATCACGACGGCAGTGGTCTGTTTGCAGGAGTGCCTCAGTCGATCAATGCTTGCCGTTATCATTCGTTGATTGTCGAAGATGCCAGTCTCCCTGAATGCCTGAAGAAGACTGCGTGGCTTGAAGATGGAACGGTCATGGGAATCGAGCATCAGAGTTTGCCAGTCTTTGGAATCCAATTTCATCCTGAGTCCGTACTTACCAGCCATGGCTTTGATCTCTTAGCTCGATTTTTATCTCTGGCCGGACTGGAAGTGACGGTCAATGTGCCGACCGTGCAAGACGAATGCTATGCGGACGATGATCCAGCATTTCAAAATCCCGATAAGCCAGTTACGTTTTAGGGTAAGGGCAAGCGAAGATGATTCTTGAAGGAATTGTGACGACAAATCGTGAAGATGGGACAGCGAATGTTTCTCCCATGGGCCCGGAAGTATGTGATTCAGGGGAATGGGATACGTTTGTTCTGAAACCATATACGTCGTCGCGCACTTATCAGAATTTAAAACGGGAAGGGCGTGGCGTCTTACACATCACCGATGATGTGATGTTACTCGCCTGTGCGGCAATTAATGTGTGGCAGCAGGAGCCTCGATTTACGGAAGTGACAGGTATTCAGGGACATGTGCTGGCTAACGCCTGTCAGTGGTTTGAGTTTGAAGTGACTCGGCTGGATGATTCCGAGGAACGAACACGCATCGAATGCCAAGTGCTCCAGCAAGGCCAGTTGCGTGAGTTTTTTGGCTTCAATCGTGCAAAGCACGCCGTCTTGGAAGCTGCGATTCTGGCAACTCGAACCAGCTTTATTCCATCTGGAGAAATCCTCAGCCAAATGAAACACTTAAAAGTGATTGTTGAAAAGACGGCAGGTAGCCAGGAGACGGCGGCATTCCAATTGCTGGAGCAATTCATTGCCGCTCAACTTAGCGGATGCTGTTAAGAGGGTGGGCTGGAAGGCTTGTCGGATCGTTTTCGAGTCAACCGATGGCTCGTCTCTGGCTGAGTCAAAAATCCCCAGTCCAGTGATTCGTCTTGTGTGTATTGCTTGGAAAGAGTGAGCGCCGTGAGAGCTTTGGCCATTTCGTAGCCAAGATAGAAGCTGTGAGAGGCGTCCAGATTGTGGGGGGGCGTATCCTGTCCTTCCCCCTGTGCCAGACGGTCGAATAGTTTGAATGGGTCGGAATCACTGAGGTGCAGACCGGCACTGACTAAATGAATCTTTCCGTATTCAGCATAGATTCGGTAATTGGGGTCTTTGATGCTGTCGGCCAGGTCGTTGAGCGACTGTTGCCCATAGACTGTGATTTCCGAGTCTCGCAAGGTAAGCAGTTGAGTTTCGAGGTGCTTAGGAGGGACACGATTCGTGATGGCATAATGCACGACACGGCGGGCGATGTCACATTCTTTGACACTTGATCGAGCCCAATTAATTACCTGAGTTGTCAAAACACTGCGAATACCCAGTTCCTGACAAATACCTAAGAGGATCGTGTTGACTCCGGCGCTATCGACATCAGTGAGTTCCGAGATATTCCCGATTCCCATCATCATCTCAGCGTCTGGATACCGTTTGCGAACTTGCATGTAGCGTTCCAAGCTCGCGGTGAACCCGCAGCCAATTGGCTCAAGAATGGGATCTATCCTGAGTGGCACGCCTGCAGAGGCCAGAAATTCGATGGTGTCGTCGAGCCCGCCGAGGGTAGCAAAATCATCTGGAATGACAACGACTGGAACTCCCCAGTCGACCGCAGCATCCCGATTCGAACTGTTAACGCTCAAAACGAGTGAGGCTCCGGCTTCGACGGCTGCCGAAATCTCGACCGGATTGAGACTGTCAATAGACACCTGAAATCCGGCTTCCACTAATCTTTTTACACAGTCTCCAACACCGCTCCACTCGCCGCCGGGGTCACATCCGATGTCGATGTAATCGGCTCCATCCGCTTTAATATCCTTCGCCTGAGATAGTATTTCTTCAAAGGAAAGTCGCGGGGCGTGATTGATTTCTCCCAGGATTTCGATGTCATATGCACCATAGTCTTCCGGACGCTGGTAACCGAGTCCAAAGTGTTGTGGAATCTTTCTCATGTCGTGAGGCCCGGCCTGCACGGGGACATGAGTGGACTGCTGAAGGTCTTCGAGTTGATGTTCGCAATAGCCGGGGACGATTATCAGGTCTGTTCCCTGAGGGATGGTGAGGCGTTTGGCAATCCAAGCTGGAGTCATCAATGCGGCGACGGTGATTGGCATTACCGCTAGCTCGTAGTTGAATTTTAATTCGCTGCTGAGTCGGTCCAGAATTTCCCGCAGACCATGCTCAGCGAGCCTGCCGGTGACGAACAGGATTTGACTTCCGGCGATGTCTGTTGAATGGGACACGTTTCACTACTTGCTTGGGAAATGGTGATTATGATTCCGGAGGAGTTATTTGTTCGTGGTTGAGTCCTCCATTGACCGACAATATTTGGCCGGTAATGAAAGATGAAGAAGGTGCTGCAGCATAAAGGGCAGTGTTTGCAACATCTTGAGGCGTTCCCCAGCGTTGCATCAATGCTTCGGCCTGAGCGCGTTGGTCCCAGTGGCTGGGGGCTGAGTCTCCCCACGCGGTTTGGATCCAGCCAGGTGCCAGGCAATTGACGCGTACGTTGGGTGCAAGCGATCGTGCGAGGCTACGAGAGTACGCCATGACAGCTGCTTTGGTAGGAGCAAATAGTTGTCCACTATCTCCCGATTGACCGGTTTCAGCTTGATCCCAGCCCATGTTCAGAATGACAGCGTTGGCTGTTTTTCCAACGTCGCTCAATGGCTGACTAATTAACCGGCAGAGCTCGATCGTTCCCAATACATCCATGTCCCAGAGTTTTTGAAGCTTCTCAGTGAAACATAGTTTGGCTTCACTGCCGGTCAGGATGTCAGCGCCTGCATTGTTTACCCAGATGTTGATCGGGCCGTTGTCGAGAGCTGCGGTTGTGAACTCCTGTCTCTGTTGTGCACAGGTTAAGTCTGCCAGATAAGTTTGGCAGGTATTACCAAATTGATTGACCAGTGATTCTGTTTCTTCGAGTGCCTGCTGGTTGCTTCGTGCATGCAGAATGAGTTTCGCTCCCTGGGCAGCAAAGGTGACCGCGATTGCTCGGCCAATCCCGGTCGACGCTCCGGTCACTACGGCAATCTGATCTTTTAACTGCATGCTTAATCCACGAAAATTGTCTAATTGTCTAATTGTCTAATTGTCTAATTGTCTAATTGTCTAATTGTCTAATTGTCTAACTGGTTAACCTTTGCTTCACCCACGCCATTTCTTTGGCAATGCCGTCGGCTAGATTCCTAACCTGATGTTCTTCGGGGAGGACATTCCAGGCATAAGTTTCGACTTCAAAATGTTTCAGGTCGGGCATGCTTTTACAAACATCAAAGCAATCCAGAATGTCGTCCTGAGAGGTTCCAAGTAGCCCGAGTGACTGGAGGTAGACGGGGACATGGAAATGTACGCTCCAGGTGTTAGTAAGTTGAGTTGGGTCTTCCGCGGTGGCCAATGCAAGATCAAGGTCTTCGTAGAATTTGGTTTCTCCACTGGTGTCACGAATGCTTGTTTGGTGTAGATAGCGAGGTTCGTTAAAGCTGCGCAGTTGTTCGAGTGCTGCTTCTCGGTGTCCTGCATCGATCGTTGAAAAATCTACACGGACGGCTGAGGAAACCTGGACTTTGCCGACTTGAATTCCGAGTTGTTGATACTTTCTTAAGACATCGGCCTGAGCTTCAAACATAACCGCGCTGTGGCAGACGTCGTGACAGATCCTTAAGTAACGAGTCACAATATTGTCATCATCAAACGGAAGCAATCGTTCCTGAAATAGATCGATCATGTCCTTGGCGACATCCAGCACGCAGCCTGGTTCAGGTTCAAGACAAACATAGATGAGTCGTCCCGTTTCTTGTTCGAGTTGATGCAGGTATCGACAGAGTTGAAGTAATTGTTGTGAAGTTTGCAGCCACTGCGGCGGCGTCATTGATCGTCGATTCCAGGCGACAGGTAGTGTGGAGATACTGCCTTCCATTCCTTCCGGAAGCAAGCGATGTAACGCGTCAATGAGATTGGTGGTGTAAGTGAACCGGTCTTCTTCGAACCATGTTGGCTTGTAGACCTGATGTTTGACTACTTCGGAATGGAAGTCGCCATAAGGGAAACCATTTAGCGTGAAGGGGACCAAATCCTGTTGGTTTAACCAGCTTTTAAACTCATTCAAAGTGGACTGGTCTTTTAATGCAACCGCGGCAGGAGCAGCTAGCCACAGGCCAATGCCCATTGGCTCATCAGGTGAAAATTGTTCTTTTACCTTGGCAGCATATTGCAGCAGGTTTTCCTGAGTGGACTTGAGGTCCGGACCGGCGTGAACGTTGGTGCAGTATCCAATTTGCATGGGGAAATTCTCAAACTCCGGATTCGGCAATGCGAAGAAGTTCTTTCATTTCACTAACGGCCTGCGTCAGTCCTACAAAAACTGCGCGGGCGATGATGGAATGTCCGATGTTTAATTCGACCATGTCGTTGATACGTGCAATCGGAATGACGTTTTGGTAATTCAAGCCATGACCAGCATGGAGTGTAATGCCGCTGTCGACGATTTGCTTTCCAGCCAGAGTCAGTTCTTGCAGGCAATCTTGTTGTTGTACGCCATCGGTAAGAGCGTATTGACCGGTGTGCAGTTCAATGGCATCGACCTGAAGGGATTGGGCTGCTTCAATTTGTGCAGATTCCGGGTCAAGGAATAGTGAGACACTAATTCCAGCCTCCTGTATTCGTTCTACGGCGGAGCGAATGTTGTCGAAATTTCCGACCAGGTCCAAACCACCTTCGGTGGTGACTTCTTCGCGTTTTTCGGGAACGAGTGTGACTTGATTTGGCTTAGTTTGACAGGCGATGTCCACGATGTCGGCAGCAATGCTCATTTCCAGATTGAGCTTGATATTCACGGTGTCCGCCAGAATCCGAACGTCGCGGTCAATAATGTGACGACGGTCTTCTCGTAGGTGGATAGTAATACAGTCCGCCCCGCCGAGCTCTGCCATGGCAGCGGCTGTGACCGGGTCTGGTTCGTACGTCTTTCGAGCCTGTCGGATTGTGGCTACGTGGTCTATGTTGACGCCAAGTTCGAGCATAAATCGCCTGTTGAAATGAATTGCCTTCGATATGGCTCTATTATGATTCAAAGAATCGAGAGGGCAATCAGCCTGCAAAGAATTAAGTGGCTGTTGGCGTTAGGTATAGGAAACCACTGCGCCTTGATTGTCGGGCTTAACGATGTCTACGATGAGCTTTTGGCCGGAACCGTCTGTGCCTAAATTTCGTTTGAATTCTTTGGCGGCGTCTTTGGAATCAAAAAAGCAGAATAGAGTGGGGCCCCAGCTACTTTGTCCCACTCCGCGTGCTCCTTGTTCTTTCAGCCAGGCGACGCGTTGATTAAGAGCACGCCCGTTGTATGGGCCTCCTTGAACTGCTTCGAAGCAACTTCCTGCCAGGTGACCGTACGATTCAACAGCATTGGCTACCGAATCAAAATCTTTCGCAGTCAGTCCGGGGAGGAGTTGGGATTGGATGATGTCGAGTAGTTGGTCGGTGACCTTCTGGGAAACTGGTGGGATGTCGGTAAAGGCTTTTGTTTCAGATTCCCCGGAAAGACCGCTCCCCTGTTCCGGACGGATTAAGGCAATTCGCCATTTCTTGGGAAATTCCATCCGGCATTCAAGCGGTGAGATCCTCTCATTTGGCAATCGCCCGCGTTCAACAATCAATCCACCAAATTCAAACCCATACGTGCCTACGGCGCTGCGGGCAGCTCGGTTGACAACAATGGCGCGTTCCATGGCTGAAAATCCGGTTTGCATGGCAAAGCGTTGTAACGCTTCGGCTGTGGATAGGCCCAGTTGTGTACCCAGCCCCAATCCGACATGTTGTGGTGGCGCCTTGGTGACTTTCAATGTGCAATTGGGAAGTGAGTCGGCTTTCGTGTAGGCCTTCCACATCTCGGCGAATTCGGCCAGCCTTTCAGCGAAGATCCCGGTGGTTTGGAAAGAGTCGCTAGCTTTCGCTTTGACTTTAATCCGTGGCTTTTTGAGCATGAGGCCTACTCCACCGAAATTGCGGCCTTCCTGATTGCCAAAGGCGAGCAATCCAAAATGCAGGCGAGTCGGAGCGCTAACGGAGACATTGCGACACATAACAGGAGGGACGTCG
>CALKCC010000257.1 GCA_938082855.1 uncultured Pirellulaceae bacterium
TAATCGAGCTAGCATAGGTCATCCTTTGGTTTGCTTGCCAAAGAGATGCACGGGCATGAGGTACTCGGTATTGTAGGCCTTCGTTAGGAATCCGAAAAATTGACAGCGTCGGCGTGGTGACAGTGATAGTCGAAGTGTTACTGATTTGTTTGTTTGCGATTAGGCTTTGAGACGTGTTTGCTTTTGCTCTGTGGGTGCTTTTTCGTGGGAGTAACGCCAGCATGTATTTTATGCCCGTCTTCAAGGCATCGCCGTGCCTTATACCAACCCTTGGTTAAATTAAGTTTCATCGGTCTTCTCTTTCCAAAGAAATTGTTGTGCCTGATGGGTGGTCATTTCGAAGTAATGCAAATTTCCTGGCGTGTCGGTATCAGGCCCCATGTCCGTCATCCGACATTGCTCTTGATAAAATGTATTTGATTGTGGGAGTGAATGCAGGCCTATTCGACCTTGAAATCCTTCATCAAAACTTTTCTGGATGGCTGCAGCGATCATCGCAGTCCCTGCGAGCTTGAATCTGGGAGGGACGTTTTCCGTACCACGATTCCAAGGTGCGACCTCTAGATACTCAACATAAATCATGTGTTGGTTGCGTTGCTCGATTTGTCGGCATCGCTTTGCCAAGTTTACTGCCATCAACGCCTGAGTCTGCTCTTCGCACTCAATGCTAAAAAAATCAAAGAATAGATAACTTGACAATCGGATGTACTTGTCAGCCCAATTCCAATGAGAATGTTCGTCCATTGGATCCGAATGACCCGCTTTCCATTGGTATAAATAGTCTTCCAGGTGTTTTTGTTGGATATCGTCAAAGAGGAGCGCTTCAACCAGCTCTTTACGACTTGTATCCCAAAGATATACCGTGCTGGCACAATAGGTCACAGAATAAGGATCTCCGATTTCTCATCCGTTTGCGTGTTTTCAAAAATTAGCTTATCCCCGTTGTCCAGTCGTAGCTCGACTGCTTGATACAGGCGTAAGGCCTGACGTATCAAGGCCGTCTTATTGAGCCCTTTCTTTTGGCATAACTCGGTTAATACTTCCATTTCGCGAGTCGTTAGATTGAGTGTCATTGTGCGTTTGCTCATTTGGTTCTCCTCAATTGAATTATCGGAGCCCCGCTTCTGGAGTCAATTGAAAATAGCTAAAAAATAGCTATTCATTGCGGTTATAGCGATGTGGGGAAAACTCATTAGACTACGCTCTGTTCATTCTTGTTTGTTTAGTCAGCATTGCTACAGGTCTGGAGCGTGGCTCGTCTCAGCGACTAAAAAATAAACCAAGGGGATGCTTGGTATTGTAGGCCTTCCTTAGGGATCCGAAAAATCGACAGCGTCGGCGTGGTGACAGTGGTGTATGACAAATCAGTCGTTAGAATGATGGCAAATGCAGATGCTAGAAGTTTGAAAACCAGCTAAGAGCTCCCCTCCCCCATGACTTTATCTCCCCAGGCCTGCCGACTGCGTCAGCAACGAGTTTTAGCTGCAATGCAGGAGCAGAATGTGTCTCGTCTGATTGTGACGCGACCAGAGCACGTTCAATACCTGTCAGGATTCCGCCCGTTCTATTTGATGACCAGTCTTGCTTGTCTCAATGCGGACGGTCGATTGACTTTGGTTACGCCCAATCAGGTTCCACCGGAAGTGGCAGCGGATGACGTTGTTACATATGAAGCACAGTGGCATTCAACGCTGAGGCCCGAACAACATGCAGCAGCGGCAAAAGTCCTTGGTGAAGTAATTGGAGGCTCCTCTGTGACCCGACTGGCGGTGGATGCTTCGGTGACCGGCCTCCATGCATTACGCAATGCTGGTATTGATGTCTCGGCATCAGACGTGATTGATTTGGAGCCGGCACTTTGGCAAATTCGTCGTCGCAAAGACCCCGATGAACTGGCGCTGATGCAAAAGGCGATTGACTGCACAGAAGCCATGTATGTACGAGCTCGGGAAATCATCGAACCGGGTATTCATGAACTGGATGTCTTTAACGAATTGCAGGCCGTGGCTGTGAAAACGGCAGGTGAGCCATTAACAGCGCTTTTAGGAAACGATTTCCAGTGTAATTCGCGAGGTGGACCCCCTCGGGATAACCGAGCTGCTGCCGGACAACTCTACATTTTAGATCTAGGCCCCTGTTACCGAGGTTACTATGCCGATAACTGCCGGACGATTTCGGTGGACGGTGAACCAACTGATCTGCAATTGCGAGCCTGGGAGTTGATTCAACAGGTGTTTGCGTTGATCGAGCAGGAGGTTAAGCCCGGGGTATCCGCAAAACAAATATATAAAGAAGTCGAAACACTCCTTGGGGAATTCCCCCACGGCGTCTTCCCTCATCATTTAGGCCATGGCGTGGGGTTATATCCTCACGAAGCACCCCACCTAAATCCTTATTGGGACGACGTATTTGAAGAAGGAGATGTATTCACTGTGGAGCCAGGATTATATAGTGAAGAACTTGCCCATGGCATGCGACTCGAAAATAACTATCGAGTGACTGCTGGCGGAGTGGAATTGTTGACGCCCTTTACCCTGGAGTTGGTGTAATGAGTGATTTTGACTTAACAGGAAAGATAGCTTTGGTCACAGGCAGCGGCAGAGGAATTGGGAAAGGCTGCGCGCTTGAGTTGGCTCGAGCCGGTGCGGATGTTGTCATTAACGATCTGCCGAATAGTCCTGATTTGGAGTCAACTGCAGCTGAGATTCGAGCCTTGGGCAGAGATTGTTATGTGGCAGCCGGTGACGCATTTACGCCGGAAGGGTGTCAGACAATCTTTGACGCTGCCATTGCTCAGGCCGGCCGAATTGATGTGTTGGTGAGTAACCCAGCTTCAACGCATCGTTCGCTCTTTCTTGATCTTGAAGCCGACGATTGGGAAAGAACGATTAAGGGCACGTTGAGTGCCGGGTTTTACATTAGCCAGTTGGTGGCCAGGCACATGGTCGAACGTGGCGACGGTGGCAGTATTATCTTCATCTCGAGTGTTCAGGCGGTCATGCCGATCGGATTGAGCGTTGCTTATAACGCGGCCAAAGCAGGGACCGACCATTTAATGCGGACGGTTGCAATGGAATTGGCAGAGCATCGTATTAACGTGAATTCCATTCAGCCAGGTTGGATTGATACGCCGAAGGAACGAGAGACTTGGTCCGAAGAAGCCATGGAAGTCGAAGGCGGAAAGCTCCCCTGGGGACGTCTTGGGCTGCCCTCTGATATCGGTAAAGCAGCCGTTTTCCTATCCTCAGATGCAGCGGACTATGTTACCTGCGTGGCACTACCGGTTGATGGTGGCTTCCGCCATCGTGACTGTGGCGTGGAACGTGTGACGAACCAGTTTTAGACATTTAACCAATTAACCATTTGACCATTGGACAATGGACATTGGGACAATTAGACAATTGTCAGTCGGCATTTTGGGCTAACTTCTATATATGCTTCGGCGAGCTGCGCCGCCTACGCAGAGATTTCTCGTACCGTTGGCCCGACTTCGTCCTTCGGACTACGACGGGTAAACTCCCTTTTACATTTAACCATTTAGCCAGTTAACCAATTAGCCATTTAACCATTGGGCAATGAACATTGGGGCAGTTAAACAATTAAACAGTTAAGCAATTGGAATGGGCTTAAAATCGGTATTCAAAGGGAGCTTTTTTTATACATTTCAGTGTTGGTATCCAGAGTTCGAAATTGAGTCATTGTGCTTCGCTAAAGATGCAATGCTATAGAATCTTGGAGCTTGTCCGTTCTCCCTTCAGGCTTCGGCGGATAACGTCAGTCCTCAGTATTAGAAGTAGTGTTTAAAACAAAGGAGTTTATCCGTCGTAGTCCGACGAAGGAGGACGAAGTCGGATCAGGGTTCTGCTCATAAATGCGTAGGCAGGACGGCCGAAGCCGTAACCATTTAGCCAGTTAACCATTTGACCATTGGGCAATGGACATTGGGGCAATTAAACAACTGTCAATTGTTACAATTGAGTTCAAGCGTTATTCAACTATCGAGCGATGTCTAATTGTCTAATTGTTATATGTATCATATCTACATCTCCGCATTGCTTGTCGAGTGCAATCACTTTGGTGGTATTCCTACGGATATCGATTCCTTTAAGCGGACTCAGTATCTTAAGGGAGATGAAGTGCTACAGCTTACCGAAGGGACAATCGGTGGGTATTTGGATGTTCTTAAGCAACATGGAGACGAGGTCATTCCTGTTGCTGGAATTGCTGCAACCGCCTGCCCTGGTGGTTTAGTGCAGGATTCTGCCTATGAACAGATCAAAGCAAATTTGATCGATGGTCTAAACACTGCGTTGGAAGCCGACAGATTAGATGGAGTGTTACTCGCCTTGCATGGATCGGCAGCATCAGAAAGCCTATGCGACCTGGAAGGGGATTTACTGCAAGCAGTGCGGCAAGTGGTTGGAGAGGATATCCCGATCGTGGCCACATTAGATTTACACGCACACATTACCCAGCAGATGATTGAGCATTCGGATGTATTAGTGGCATGGGAAACCTATCCGCACCGCGATGCACATGAAACAGGTATGCGAGGTGCTCAGGCCATACTCGACATCCTTAACGGAAATCTAAAACCGACCATGTCGATGGGACTCGCGCCAGTTATCGTTGGAGCGATAAACGGGACGACGGATGGAAACGGACCCTTTGCCAAGACGATGCAGCGAGCCAAGCAACTAGAAGCTCAGGATGATGTTTATTCCACGAGCGCCTTTCTGGTCCATCCCTATTTAGACGCTCCGCAGATGGGAGGTGGCGGTCTGGTAGTCACTAACGATGATCAGGCATTAGCCGATCAGTTAGCGGGGGAAATCGCAGAGTTCTATTGGGAGCAACGATTTCTGTTAGAGCCAGAATTGTTTGATGTCGATGATGCCATTCAGTTTGGTTTGGCCAATGATGGTCCGATCGTGATTGTAGAGACTGCAGATTGCTGCGGAGGAGGCGCTGCGGGGGATAGCGTTCAGTTACTGCCTGCATTAATGGCCTTGGGCCCCAACGTGCCATCCGTATTACCCGTCGTCGATCGAGCCGCCGCTACCAAGTGCCATCAGGCGGGGGAAGGTAGCACTCTTTCCCTTGAAATTGGTCATCAACACGACCCCAAGTGGGGAAATCCGATCGAGGTAGAAGCGGAAGTGCTAAGGCTGACCGATGGTCGCTTTACTTATTCCGGAGGAATCTGGGATGGATGCGAAGGCAATATGGGGCCTGCGGCTGTTGTGCGAGTGGAAGGAATCTTGGTTTGCCTCGCTTCGTTTCCCACGTATGAATGGTGTGGAGAACAGTACCCTGCTCTAGGGATAGATGTGACGCAAGCCAAGTTCATCGTGGCCAAAAATCCGATGAACTACCGTATGGCTTTTGAGTATTGTAGCCATGTATTTTTGGTGTTGGACACCCGCGGCCCTACGCCGGCAACGTGTAGGCACTTGCCTTATAGCCAGCCTGTTCGGCCAGCGTTTCCCTGGGATCCGGAGTTGGAGTCACCGGTACGAGTCATTCACTGATTCAGTGGTGCGGAAGAATATGATTGTCCGGAGAGCGTAGATCTATCGGACTTTTTAGAGGGGTTTGTTGGGGTCTTTGATCTGCCCAGCGGCATTGTTGTTGGGGTCATATCGTCGTGATGGGTCGGGCTTTCGTCGACGTTCGAGTCCGGCTCGGTCGAGCAAGCTTTGCCCGAGAATTGACCGTAATCCATCATCATCTGAAGGAGGAGGTCCGGAGGCTCCTAAATCGGCTGGATCATATTCGACGGTGTATTGATGTTTCGCGAATTGAATGACACAGCCCGGATCGAGCCGTTTGGTGGTAATGCGATCATTATGAACGCGTGTTCCGTTCCGGCTATTTAAATCCCTCGCAAACCAATAGCCTTCGTTGACGTACAGTTGGCAATGGTGGGCGGAGACGTTTTTGAAACGCAAGACAATATCGCAGCTTTCTCTACGGCCAACCAATAGTTTTTCAGATAACAGTGGGATGGGGTCACCACCACCGACTGGTTCGAGCTTGCCGTATTTGCTCATGGAATGTCTTATCTCGTCGCTCAGAATCTCTGTTCAAACTGCAATGACGCGTCATTCAAATTGGGTATTATCCAACCTTGAACGCGGTAAATTGCCTCAAAAACGGGGCCCTAGGTACTGCTCGTTGGTGAAACTGGTACCATAGGAGGGAACACCTCAGGTGGGTGTTACGAGTATTCTAGATTAGGGCACTATTTAGTCAAACGGAAGATGAGTATAAAAACTCAAAACACAACGGATATCAGCCCGGAATACGACTGGCGAGAGGCCGGTTTACGTTATTATTCCCTAGGTTTCCACCTAAAAAACAAGTTTGGCGAACGAGTTCAAAAAGTTAGCCTCGATGCCGGTTTCACATGTCCCAACGTTGATGGGTCCGTTACCACAGGGGGGTGTACTTTTTGTGATAACCGGAGTTTCAGTCCCAGTCGGCGTGTGCGAAGACAGGATATCCTGAATCAGTTAGAAGACGGGATTTCCCGAGTGAAGGGGCGGTATAACGTTGGCAAGTTCATCGCCTATTATCAACCGGCCACCAATACTTACGCACCGGTTGATCGCTTACGTCCTCTGTATGATCTTCCCCTGACTCACCCGGATGTCGTCGGCATGGCCATCGGGACTCGTCCCGATTGCGTCCCGGACGACGTATTGGAGCTTTTGCAGGAATTTGCCGGGAAGACTTATTTGTCCGTGGAATATGGCATGCAAACGATGCATGACAAATCGCTGGA
>CALKCC010000258.1 GCA_938082855.1 uncultured Pirellulaceae bacterium
CAAGAAGTACGAAGGTGTTTACGACGAAGGCTACGCCCCGATTCGATCCAAACGATATGAAAAAGCCAAACGACTGGGTGTGATCGAAGATCATTGGGCGATGAGTCCAGCGGCAATGGACTGGGAGAAATTTCCTCATAAGCAATGGGATATTCGCTGTATGGAAGTATATGCAGCGATGGTGGATCGGATGGATCAGGGAATTGGAAATCTCGTTAGCGAGTTGAAACGAAACAATGCCTTGGACAATACGATCTTTATCTACCTGCAGGACAATGGCGGTTGTGCGGAGTACTATGGCCGAGCGGATAATTCTGACAAGCAGGACCAGTTTGACTTCAAGCCGTTAGGGCCTAATGACTTTCAAACCAAGATCTGGCCGCCTATGCAAACACGTGATGGTCGCTGGGTTCGTACCGGACCTCGAACAATGCCAGGCGGAGAAGATACTTTCGTGGCATACGGGCTAGGCTGGGCTAATGCATCAAACACTCCGTTTCGTGGATATAAACACGATGGATATGAAGGAGGGATTAGTACTCCGTTTATCATTCACTGGCCCGACGGAATGGAGCGGAAAATGAAAGGTAGTGTGTTTCACAACCCTTCTCATTTAATTGACTTGATGCCGACGTTCGTAGAAGCCGCAGGTGCCACCTATCCGGCCACATTCCATGACGGGCAGGAAATTCAGCCGATGGAAGGGATTAGCCTGCTGCCGGCATTGGCCGGAGAATCGTTGGGACGAGACGCTGCACTTGGGTTTGAACATCATGGAAACCTGGCACTTCGTGATGGACGATACAAAATCGTCTCAGCCTACCGTCGTGACCAACCAACAAAGTGGGAGCTTTACGATATGCAGCAGGATCGGACGGAGTTGCATGATCTATCGTCGGATCTGCCGGAAAAGAAGCAGGAGTTGATCGAAAAGTGGCAGGCCTGGGCGGATCGTGTTGGCGTGCAACCCTGGCCAATCAAACGCAAATGAACTGACGGTGGAACTGTTGTTCGGGGGATGCGTTGTGAAATGTGAGAAATGCTTCTGGCTGCGGTGCGGCTTGTTACTGCTGGTGGTCTGGCAGTGCTCTCCTCAGCAAGTTGCTCGGGCTGTCGGTGAAGCAGACGATCTGATTGTCTCACAGTTTGAAGCTGAGAGCTATTTGCCGTGGAAGATCACAGGAGACGCTTTTGGAAAACGCCCGGCCCGCGGGAAACTCGAGGGACAGCAGGACGTCGCTGGGTTTCGTGGAAAGCAACTGGTTAATACCTTTCTAAAGGGTGACAGTACCACCGGCACACTCACTTCCCCTCCCTTTAAGATTCAACGTGACTTCATTGTGTTTCTTTTGGGAGGTGGCAATATACCGGATCAAGTTGGTGTGGAGTTGTTGCTGGACGGCAAGCGGATACTCTCGGCCACGGCGGCAAATGATGAATTGCTCAGTTGGGTTTCGTGGGATGTGAAAAAGTGGCACGGCGAAACGGTTGAATTCCGAGTGTTTGATTACTCGACAGGCGGGTTTGGACACATCAATGTGGATGAAATCCTACAGAGTAATCGTCCTCGCCGCGGGGCGGGAACATGGAGATTGGAAGATTACCGAGCTTCTGCAGAATACTATCAGGAGCCCCTCCGTCCTCAAGTGCATTTCAGTCCGGAATTGAACTGGATGAATGACCCTAATGGACTTGTTTATTTTGACGGAGAATACCATCTCTTCTATCAGCACAACCCGTTGGGGAACAATTGGGGGCACATGAGTTGGGGGCATGCTGTTAGTAAAGACCTTGTGCATTGGCAGCATTTACCGATTGCTTTGCATCACGAGTATGGGGTGATGGCGTTTTCCGGATGTGCCGTGGTGGATTGGAATAATACGACTGGGTTTGGGAAAGGAGACACTCCTCCTTTGGTTGCCATCTTTACCGGGCACGGACATGGTCGCCAAACTCAGGACCTCGCTTATAGTACCGATCGTGGACGCAACTGGACTCGCTATGCTGGTAATCCGGTCATTGATATAGGTGAAGCAGATTTTCGTGACCCCAAAGTGTTTTGGCATCGCGAAACAGAAAAGTGGGTAATGGTAGTTGCCTTAGCCAAACAGAAGAAAATACAGTTTTATGGTTCTGCTAATCTAAAGCAGTGGTCGTTGTTAAGTGAGTTCGGGCCCGCCGGCGCCCCAGGGAAACCGAATTGGGAGTGCCCTGATTTATTTGAGTTGCCCGTGGAAGGGGAGCCTGGTCAGTCCCGCTGGATACTCGAAGTTGATATGGGAGGTCAGGCAGTCGCCGGAGGCTCTGGAGGAGAGTATTTTATCGGGCAGTTCGACGGCACCAAATTTGTCAATGAGAATGCCTCTGATGTCGTACTCTGGGTTGATTACGGTACGGATTTTTATGCTCCGGTTTCCTGGTCCGATATTCCCGCGATCGATGGACGTAGGATTTGGATTGGTTGGATGAACAACTGGGAAACCAGCCAGATCCCAACTCGTCCCTGGAAAGGTTCGATGTCTGTGCCGCGATCGTTACGTCTCAAACGAATACAGGGCGAATTACGGTTGGTGCAAACACCTGTTGAAGAGTTGAAGGCACTCCGGCAACAGGTTCTTGTCGAGAAAGAACGTCTGGAGGTGGATGGCGAGTTTGAACTCGTACCTGATACTGTAGCGGGGCGGTCCTTGGAGTTGACGGTCGATGTTGAGGTGACCGCGGCAAAACGCGCAGGACTTAAATTTGTTTCTGCACCAGACGAAATCACCTTTGTGTTTATTGATGACAAGAAGCAACTGGTCGTTGATCGATCTTATTCAGGCACGGTTAATCACATTCCTGAAGCGATGCGTCGTCATCAAGTTAGGCTGCCGGACAACCAATCTCAGAGATTACGGATCATTTGGGATCGTTCAAGTTTGGAAGTGTTTGCTGCAGATGGTTCGGTAGTAATGACGACCCGTATTTTTCCGACCACTAGGGATCTCAAAGTGCAGTTGTTTGGGCATCAGGGAGAGGCTGTGTTTGAAAACGTGACGGTTTGGCCCTTGGAGTCGATTTGGAATCGCGAGGCTAAATAAAAACGCCCAGCCACGGTGATGGCTGAATTCGGGGTTGCCTAGTTCGTGTTTATCGCGACCAGTATTGGCGGTCGAGGAGTCTGTAATTGACCGCTTCGTGTATGTGCTCTTCTTCGATCTTTGCTGTGCCGGATAAGTCCGCGATGGTGCGAGCGGTGCGGAGGATTTTGTCATGAGCTCTAGCGGAGAAGCCCATGGTGTCGACGGCCATTTTTAGAGCTTGTTTGGCCGCCTGAGTGGACTCGCAATATTTCCTTACCTGGGGGGCTGACATTTGGGCGTTGTACAGAGTCCTGCTGCCTCGAAACCGATCCTGTTGGGCCTGGCGGGCGATGACTACTTTCTCTCTCATTTCTCGGCTTGGTGTACCACCTCGTTTATCACTCAACTGCTCGATCGGCACAGCTGGCACTTCAATTTGCAGGTCGATTCGATCAAGCATGGGGCCACTAATTCGCGAGACATATTTATCCACTAATGGCTGTTGGCAATGGCAATTTCGGCGAGGATCATTCTTGAATCCACAGGGACAGGGGTTCATTGCTGCAAGTAACATGAAGTCTGCCGGAAACGTCGCGGCTCCCTTGGCTCGGGAAATCGTCACACACTTGTCTTCCAGAGGCTGCCGCAGGACTTCCAGAGTGGCGCGACTGAATTCTGGGAGTTCGTCGAGAAACAGGACGCCGTTATGTGAAAGGGAGATTTCTCCGGGGAGCGGAGTGGTTCCCCCGCCGACAAGGCCAGCCTGACTAATCGTGTGATGAGGCGAGCGATATGGGCGTTTGACTAAAAGAGGTTGATCCGGCGCGAGACGGCCCAAAACGCTATAGACCTGACTGGTTTCAATCGATTCAGCATTATTGAGTTGCGGTAGGATGGTGGGGAATCGTTTGGCAAGCATGGTTTTACCGCTCCCAGGAGGCCCGACCATTAGCAGATTATGAGCTCCGGAGGCAGCGATCACCAAAGCTCGCTTGGCCATCTCCTGCCCGCGTACGTCGGCGTAATCCAATTCATACTGCCCATGTCGATCGAACAGCTGTTGTGATTGACTGGGAGTGCAATCGATTTCTATTTTTCCATTTAGAAAAGCAGTGGCCTGAGCCAAACTATCGACGGCAAAGATTCTAGCTCCATCGACAACAGCGGCTTCGGCTGCATTGGCTGATGGGACGATTAGCCCATTGAGGCTCCGACTACGCACACTGGCAATTGCCATACTCAAGGCTCCTCGTACGGGACGAGTTTCTCCGGCTAATGAGAGTTCACCAACTACGGCGAATTGATTCAGGCGTTCCTGCTGTAAGTAATCCATGCCGGCGAGCATTCCTAAGGCGATGGGAAGGTCAAAAGAGGCAGCATGCTTGGGAAGTTCGACCGGAGCCAGATTGATCGTGATATGGTCGTACTTTAAACGAAAACCTGCATTTTCAATGGCTCGCTTCACCCGCTGGCCACTTTCTCTGACGGCTTTATCTGGGAGGCCGACGGTAGTGATCGAAGGAGTCGGTGCCGGAGTGTTGGGATCACAGACAGTGTCTACTTCCACGTCGACATGACTTGCCTGAAGGCCA
>CALKCC010000259.1 GCA_938082855.1 uncultured Pirellulaceae bacterium
AATGTTTTGCTCTGAGTCCTGAGGTCCAATCGAGTTAATAAGATGATTGAAGGTGGTTAGGTAACAAGCCGGAGCGGCACACGTGACACGTGGATCGAGAGCCATTACATAACTTGTGAGCGTGCCGCCTCCGCTACAACCGGTGTAGCCAATTTTGTCGGGGTTGATGTCCTGTCGGGACTGCACATAGTCAATGGCTCTGATGGCATCCCAGACACGATAGGTCGCCGTATTTCGTCCCACCAAAATAGAGCTCGTTCCCATCAGAAAATGCTCTGTGGTCGTCCCGCTGAATAGCGGCTCCACGTCAGGGGTCACCACCTGAGAACGTTCACCTTGCCCAATCGGATCGAATACGAATGCGGCGATTCCCAAGGTTGCCATCCGAATGCCAAACCGTTGATTGTAGTCTGCAAGTTTGCCAGTACGACTATGACCACTTGATACAAGAACGACCGGAAATGGGCCATCCCCATGAGGTAGATACATATTGCCAACCACGTGATGATTGGGCTGGCTCTCAAAGAGAATGTTCTCAATCGTGTATGTGGACAGGCGAGTACGTTTAATGGTCTTTGCGTTAAGCGGTGTGCGATCGGGGAATCCCCCCAATGCCTGCTCGAATTGTTGCTTTAAATCTGACTGATATTGCTCGATGGCCTCCGACGTATTTAGCTTCGAGAAATTCTCTTCTCTTTGTTGGAGTAGTTTGGTTGCGTCTGCCTGAAGCTGTTTGTAGTAATTGGTTGCTTCTCTTTGCGACGGAGTCAAAACATTCAAGTCCTGAGCTGTGACAACGCTGGACAGGAGTAGCAGACATAGTATTGGTTTCATCATGGGATCGCTCATTGAAGATGTTATTTAGATGATTTAAGTTCTTTAACCATCGACTGGATTTCAGTGATGATTTGGTCAGATGCGGTTTCCTCAACCCAGTTGGTTCCCAACCAGGTTTCGTAGCCTCCCAGACGATGTTGTTCGGGAGTCGGTAGGTAGCCATACCATCCATTGGCTAATTCGATGGTAAACGAATTATCAAATGGAGATTCTTCCTTTAGTTGTAATCCGATTTCAACAAATGTCTCAAACGGAATAGCTGAAATACAACTGTCGCCAATTCGAATGGCCTGCAGGGAAGCGTGGATCGAGCTAGGTCCGTCTTTGAGCTTGGCGATCCGCTGTGCATAGATCTTCTCCATGCGGTGAGAGATGAATTCTCCTTCAGGTAACTTCAGAGCTTCATCAAAGTGCTTTTGCATGGCTGGCGTTGGTTGACGAAGCTGCAATTCAATGTCTTTTTGCCTGGCATCTAAGGGCACCCAGTTTACATATTCGACTTTTTTGTATGCCTCCCAAACTTTGTTAGCGACATTGTCAGCCACTTCTTTCATCTTTTCGTAGCGGGCGTAACGCTTCCCTCCGGGTTTGGGTTGGAAATTGATATTGTTGATGTCACCGCTTGTACCGTTTGACAGTGCTCCTACAAAAGGAGGTTCAACATGTTCTGCCCCAATCTTCTCTTCGATGTATCTCGAGAAGTACCCAAAGTAATCTGCTGATACGTCTCCGGTATTGACCCCTCCAACATAGTGCAGTGAATAATTGGCCAACAACGCAATAGGGCGCCCTGCTGTGGACTGAACGGACAGAAAGCGGATTTCCGGGTCGGTAATGCCCGCCGGACGCTGTAGGGATGGATGATTTCTGGGAGGATTCATACGTACTCTGTCGACTCCTCCAAATGGATTCGCCAGGACGCTGGCATCTGTGGAAAACCAACGTCGATTAAATACTTCACGAGGCTCCAAAGCGACTCCCCAACCGATCCGAGCTGGTTCTAGATTGTTGACGGCGCGACGAATGCCATCTGAAAACTTCTGAGCGAGGAACTTTCCGTAGTCAGAAATCTCGTCCTTCCAGAAGACTCCTTTGGGGCCCCGTGGAGTTGCTGCAGAATGGGTATGCGTGGCTGCAATTAAGACATGGCTGGCTGGGATCTCAGTATGTTGAGCCACTTGCTCTTTTGCCAAATCGCAAACCTCTTTGGGTAAACCAAGAATGTCAGCAACGACGATTGCAATCTTGGTGTCACCATCGTCAAGCACAATACACCGAGCAAACAGATCGTCGTGGATGTGAGTTGCGGGAATGGGACGAAATCCACCAATAGTGAGACTACCCAAAGATGGTGTGATGTTGGCAGCAGCTGCACCAGCCTGAAGTTGCTTTGGCTCAGCCGCTGAGCTAAAAGCCGAAAGAAATACTGTTACGACACAGGTTGCTAGAAGTTTGAGATACATACGCCAGTTTCCTCAAAGAGTTTCTATTCATCACTCTCTTATCCTACTGGATTACGAACCGGCTTGCTTCAAGTGGACGTTTCAAGCTGATTAGCTTATCAAGCTGGCCTGAGGCAATCGTCAATGTTGGAATAGGTCGCTGAGTATCACCGCGATGATTAAGTCCTGCATTCCAAATTCCTGATCTGCGACTGATGCTAGAATGGCCTCAATTTCTGCTCGATCAGATGACTCCATCTCCCTTCCCAGTGCATGAATTAGAAGGCTACTGGTTAGCGTTCTCAGAAAGAATTCCTTTTGATCTATTAAATGAGCCTTTAGCTCACTAACACCACTGAAGGATTTATCGCCTGGCAATTCGCCTGAAGTATCAATAGGTTGTTTGCGCTGAGCGTCATAAAAAGTACGTAGTCTGCCAATCGGGTCAAACCCTTCGAGGGCAAATCCATAAGGGTCGATTTTTCGGTGACATTGATTGCAGGTTGCCAATTCCCGATGTTTGGCCAGTTGTTCGCGAATGGTTGTTGCGCCTCGGACGTCCGGATCAATATCTGGCACATCATCCGGAGGGAGAGGAGGAGAGATTCCCATGATTTTCTCCGAGACCCAGACACCTCGGACTACCGGAGACGTTTCAACTCCGTTGGCGGACACAGTCAGTACACTGGCCTGTCCCAGCAGCCCTCCTCGTTTGGGATCGGTGAATTCAACACGGTGAAAATCCCCTGCTTGTTCCACTGGAATTTGCTCTGCCACGCCATAAAGCTTGGCAAGATCTCGATTTGCAAAACTATGAGTGGCTTGTAAAAACTCCATTGCTGATCCATTGCGGTTGATTAGATCCATCATGAAAAGATGCGATTCTCTTTTCATTTCTTCTTCGAGTGAAGCAGCGTAATAAACGTTGTAGTCTTCAGGGTCAGGGGGCATAGTGCCGAGCATTCTCAGACCTAGCCAGCTATCCATGAAGTCTGCTACGAATCGCTGCGAGTTCTTGCCGGTCAATAATCTCACGGCTTCCTCCTTCAACTTGTCAGCTTGAAGCAGGTTTCGATCGGCCAACGAACTCAATCGTTCATCTGGCATGGAAGAGGTCAGGAAGTAGGCGAGACGTTCCGCCAGTGCATGTTGGCTAGACTCGTCATTTGTTTCCGCCGCGGATGGACTCGGGGAAAAATAGAGGAAGGAAGGGGAACAGAGCACTGCTTTTAGAGTGTCTTTGTATGCCTGCAATTCTGAGTGTCCGTCTGCGACTCGGGACTCAAAGATACGCATCAGATTCTCAACTTCTTCATCTGCGACCGGTCGGCGAAATGCTCGTCGTGCAAAATTTGCGACCAACTCGGCTACTTGTTCCGATTGAAACTCATCGCCTCCCAATAAATCGAGTCTGCGTTTAGTTTTGTTGGGGTCCGGCAGTGGACCATGTAATCTCACTTCGTGAATTCGAATTTGGGGAATGAGCCCCTCTTTGAGAAGCCAGTTGCGTTGTAGGACGATTCCCTTTTTGTCTCTGTGTTCTTCAGGAATGAGATCTCTGTGGATTCGAAAGACTCGTCCTGAAGCTCCTCGTGTACTATGTGCTCCGTTTTCGAAAGTGAATCTGGGACCATGGCCTTTGTCGAGCGGAATTTGAAAGGTATACCACTTCAACGTGTCATCTTCGATGACAGTTTCGGCCATCAGTGGCTCGATGGGTTGTGTATGAACCATATCTCCAATAGCAGTATTACCCGGACGCACGCCCATGCGAAACGGTTCTGAAGTATCCATTTGTATGGCGGTCTTACTGTAGGGGGTATTTCGGTGTAAGGCCTGAGCATGAACTCGGACTTCGTATACCCCATCGACAGGCACACCCTCGGTTAAGTCATCCAGATGTCCATAGGCACCTTCAGGCTTGTCGTTGTGCCGGTGGTCATAGAGGACTAGATAACGATGCTTAAATGCCAGGTCGTGAGCGATTCTCAATTCGGTCTGTTGGTAAAAGTAGTCTTTGAAGACCCAGGATTGAGGAGCCGATTCTTTGAGTTGCTCGAAAGCCTTTTCGACACTGGCATCTGCTGCCTCGAGATATTTTTCCAACAAAAAACCCGAAGTGACCAAAGTGTGCCCCACATTATCGAAACTTCCGTTGAGGTTGTCAGCAGGGAACTCTATGGTCGGGTCAAACATGAGCATGTTGATGCCCAGCAGGTCACTGATAGTGTTTTGATATTCACGGCGAGTAAGTCGGCGAAAGACAGTTTGCCCACCTGTACTTCTTGATTTCGCACGCATGTCTGCCAGAGACTTAGTCAAGCGATTAATTGCTTCCAGTCGTGCCTGCTCAGAAGGCTGGTCCGCGTCTTCGGGCGGCATGGTTGCAAGTGTCAATTGATCGATGACTTCCTGGAGCCTGATTTGCATATCCAGCGAGTTTTGCTTCAGGTTTAACGTGGAAAACTCGCGTTCACCACTGGCTTCTGATTCGGAATGACAGTCGATGCAATATTTAGTGAGGAACGGATCTGTTGCATCCATACCGTAAACAGAATTGGAGAAGTAACAGACGCAGGTGTTTAGTAAAACAAGTCCTACGATGAGGTGCTGAATTAGAGAAGTACGCATTACGCGAAACCTCGAAGCGTCCCTGTACTTGTTGCGAATTGTTCCGTCTCCAGACCGAATTGCTGGAGCATCGTGACGAACAGATTTGTCAGCGGAGGGCGATGGGAGGACTTGGCATCGAATTCAAGCAACCGACCATGTTCAAATCCACCTCCCGCCAGAACGACTGGCAGATTGGTGTTGGTGTGAGAATTTGCATCGCCCATCCCACTTCCAAACAACACCATCGTGTTATCAAGCATCGTGCCAGTTTCGTCATCCATCGCTCTTAAGCGTTCGACGAATTTCGTGAATTGTTCGATCTGATAGGCTTCGAGTTTGATTAGTGCTTCGATGCTGCTTTGCTTTTTGCCATGATGAGAGAATCCGTGGTAGCCACCTTTGATTCCCAGGTCGAGCGGATTGAAGTCTCCTCCGATTTCCAACGTGGCAATATGAGTGGAGTTGGTTTGTAACGCCAATGCAATTAACTCATACAGCAATGGCAGATCTTCTACCATGTTTTTGTTTTTGGGAGCGGGGAAGGGAGCTGCTGGTTTAGGAACATCGATCCAGTTTTTCCGCATTCCGATACGTTTCTCAACATCGCGAATGGAGGTGAGATACTCATCCAGCTTTTGACGATCTTGTGAATTGAGTTTGCGTTCAACTCGACTGGCCTCGTCTCGCACGACATCCAGAATGGAGGCCTGTAATTTGAACTGATCTGTTTTGGCTGCCTTTTGACTGGCATCGGTTTGTACGAACAGTTTTTTGAAGAGCTGTTCAGGGCCTGGAATCGGTGGGACGCGCGTGCCCGTCTTCGTCCAGGAAATCTGACATCCGCCATGTATTCCAGTTTCGCTACCAATCGTCAGAGTGGGAAATCGTGTCCTTCCAGAAGTCGCTTCGGCAGCAAACTGATCCACCGTTACATTGCCAAGCGGCATCGACTTGGCATCAATTTGCCGAACCCCAGACAGAAACGTATGGATGGAGAAGTGTCCCCCTTTAGTACCGTGCTCCAAACCCTGGATGATTGTCAGGTCATTACGGATGCCCGCAAGAGAAGCTGACGTCTCACCCATCGTAAAGTCTCGGTGAATGGTTAAGCCGTCAGTGCTATTTGCTGGATCGAGTTTTGGCCAAAAGGCTGGCGGATAAAACCCCAACATGTTTCCAATGCAAACCATCCTCTTCGGAGAGATTGAATTCTCTTGCTCTCGACTGGAAGACGGGTTTGCCCATCCCAGTGAAGGGAGAAAAGGAAGAGCAATGGAAACACCCGCGGTGCTCAGGAAGTTACGACGTAGCATAGGATGGACGTACCTGAATTGTGTTGTCATGAAAATGGGTTTTCATGCCGAAATAGGCATCTGGCAACTGATGGAAACAGCAGCGATGCCGTCAATTATATTTCAGCGAGTGCTTCAGTGGCATCACCAAAAGCATCCAGTTTGACGTCCATTTTGTTCATCATGGACATGAACAGTCGACACATTTGACGATTTTCATCTTCTAGGTAATTAAGATTCTGCCCTGTCTTGATTTGGCCGCCAGCACTTCCCAGCATAACAACAGGGAGCTCGTTGGCATTATGGTGACCGTTTAGCATGCTAGAGCACAACATAACCATTGAGTTATCCAGTAAGGTTCGTTCACCTTCCTGAATACTGTCCATCTTCTCGGCAATGTAAGCGACTTGTTCTAAGAAGAACTGATTAACTTTGAGCCAATCGGCACTGTCTGTATGTGAGAGCAGATGATGGATCATGTAGTCCACGCCGAGATGTGGGAATCGTAGAGTCCCATGATCGTTATTCAGCTTGAGTGTGCATATTCGAGTGGTATCAGTTTGGAAGGCTAATACCAGAAGGTCACTCATCAGCCGCATGTGTTCCACAATATCCTGCGGATATCCGTCTTCGGGACGTGGCATATCAGGTTCGAGAAGCGTAGGTTTAAATCCTTGCAGTTCCCCTCGTTTCCCCGCTTGTTCAATACGGGTTTCCACCTCCCTCACACTATTTAAATACTCATCCAATTTCAGTTGATCTCGACGACTGATCTTCCGTCGGAAATCTTTGGCATCTGAGAGGATTGCATCTAAGACGCTTTGATCGCCCTGTTGGGAAGAGTCTTTAAATAGCTGATCAAAGGCAAGGGCAGGGTAGACTTCCAACGGAGTTGGTGTTGTCGGGCTGCTCCAGGAGATATGGGAGCTATACAGCATCGAATAATCTTTGTGGACCGATGGATTGGCTTTTTCGCACCCCAGCACGAGACTCGATACTTTAGTGCGATGCCCCAGCTTTTGGGCGACCATTTGATCGACACTGATTCCGGATCGAATTTTTCCGCCAGAGGCTAGTGGTGCACCGGAAAGCACATTCCCAGTCTGAGAGCTATGGATATTTCCTTTTAAAGCTTCAGCGTTATAGAGCCCTTTAATAAAGTTGAGTTTACCTCGATGGGGTTCTAAAGGAGTCAAAACCTTTCCTAGCTCCATCTCAGAACCTTGGCCTTTGGCCCACCATTCATTGGAATGATATCCACAACCGCTGAATAAGACTGCCATGCGAACCGGCGCTTCACTGGATGCTTGCTTGCCAGTGGCTTCATCTCCCCATACGGCAGCTGACTCCATCCAAGGGAGTGCGACCGAGCAACCCAAACCACGTAGCATGGTCCGTCGTGAAAGCACATGTTTGTTCATAGTATTGGCCTTTTGAGATGGTTGGATTTGGAGGTGAGTAAACTAATTATACAGCAGCGATTCTTAATCCTGCACGATTAAATCGCGCCCTCGGATGTAACGGAATTGCTTGCTTGTGACGATCCGAATGATCGCATCATTGACTTGATATTGATTCGCTTTCAGTCCTTGAATCATTTCGTCTATAAGAGGTTTATCGGATAACTGTACTTCGCGTCCCAGAGCATAACCCAATAGTTTCTTGCAAAATTGGCGTAGGAAGTCGTCCTTTCGCTGTTGTGTAAGGTAATCTCTGAGACCCTCGACCCCTTCTAATTCGGTGTTGTCTACCAGTCGCGTCTTAGTATCGACTAATTCAGGTCGTAGGCGTCCCAAAACATCGTACTGCTCGAGGGCAAACCCGTAAGGATCGATTAAGGCATGGCATTTAGCACATTCGGCTACGCTACTGTGTAACTCGATGAGTTCACGAGCGGTTTTTCCATCGGGAACTAAGTCGGGCAATTGGGGAACGTTGGCGGGTGGCTTCGGTAGTCTTTCCCCAAGCAGAGTTTCATAAACCCAGTTACCTCGCAGGATCGGGCTGGTTCGACTGGCGCCTGAATTGGTTGCCAGTGTCGTTGCCATTGCCAGGATACCACCTCGCCCAGCAGCCCTTACATTCTCGACTCGTCGCCAGTGGCTTCCTGTCACACCTTCGATACCATAGTGCTTCGCAAGTGTTTCATTAAGGAACGTATGGTCGGCGTCGAGGATTCCGAGCACTGAGCCATTATTTCGAAAGAGGTCTTCAAAGAAGAGTAGCGATTCCTGATACATGTCATCGCGAATGTCAGCAAATTCGGGATAAAGGGCCTCGTTCTTGTCATCATTGGCGTCAAAATTTCTAATGTGTAACCACTGGGCCGCAAACTCTGTGGCCAGTCGGTTGGTTCTAGAGTCTTTCAGCATGTCCTTTGTCATCGTGACAACTTGTTCTGTTGTTTCAAGCTGGCCGGTTCTAGCGGCTTCCCGAAGCTTTTCATCAGGCATGGATGACCAGAGGAAGTAACTCAATCGAGACGCGATTTCGTCGGTTGATACGGCAGTTGCTTCTGTACCCTCGCGGGCATCCTCTTGTTTGAAAAGGAAATTGGGCGACGTCAGAATCCGTGCAATTGTCAATCGACACGCTGGTTCATGATGGAGACCTGCTTCACGTAAAGCGGCATATAACTGATGAATCTGAGCTCTCTGGTCAGCGGTTAGATCTCGTCGCCAGGCTTGATGTGCAAAGTCCACGATTGCATTTACATGAGTCCCTTCGGTATCTATTAATCGCTGACGGAAAGTGTCCGCATATGCTTTGACGTCGTCTGCAATCGGTTTCAATGCTTCGACGATGTCCGGTCGATCCTGGGTGGCAAATTGGTAGATTTGTTCGTAGGCGACTTCAAATTGAAGCGGCTCTTGTGCCACAAATAAGAACTCATCCCATAAAGCCTCCAACTCCTCTTGCTGCTTTGGGGTCAGCATGAGTTTTGACAGGTATTGGTCTTCCCGGAACCACAAAACCAGCGTGACAACTTCGTCGACTGGCACGAGACGCACATAGGCTAAAGCCCGTGGGAAGAGTTCTCTGAATTCATCCAGCGTGGCGAGAAGCTTTTCATGGTTTTCATTGCCAGGCTCAGAGAGTATAGGCAATGTTACCAGCAGACGGTCGTAGATATTCTTGTCATTTTCAAAGGTGAGTTGAACCGAAGCCTCTTTGCCGTGATGAGGGTCGACAAGCCCACTGACGCGAAGCGTTCTTCCTTTCGCGAGGATAGCAGGTATGCGAAAGGCGGTAGCACTTGGAGCCTGCGATACAAAATCCAAAGGTGCAACTTCACCAGATACAGGGTGAACACCGAATCGCTCATCTGGCGTCACTCCGTCCTGCAGATTCCCTGGTGGAATGTCGGTGATAAACTCTTGTAAATGTTTGTAGAGTCGCCCTTCTGCTGACTCTGGATCTGCCGGAGCAGGGCCAGTTGCGATTTTCTGGATTTCCCCAGCTAACTGAGCCTGTGCCGCCTTATCCTGCTCTTTGGACCAGGTTTCCAGTAGTGTCCCAAAAGGAATGGACTTAATGGTCTCGGTCGGTTTGTTGAGGTCGGTAACAAGCCCTTTGGTGAAGTGCCAGATCCCAGGGTTACCTAAGCTGTCGGCATGTGGATTGCCATCCAGAATGTTATCTGCACAGTCTTTCGCAAGATCCCACTCGCGTTTGTCTCCGTCGAGCTCCTTTAATGTCAGTTCCACTTTAGTAAGGTCACAAACATGAGATGATCTGGGGCCGATATATAAACCGATTGCTTCTCCTTTTCGAATGGTGATTTCTTTGGCTGGGAATTCCTGTGTGACTCTCAGCCCTGCGACTCCATGCCAAAGTTCATCCATTTTGTCTCCGGACAGATGTCGAAGCCAAAACTCAGTACCGTCTCCACAATTGCTATGGGCATCACCAACAAGAGCGGTCAGAGAAACTCGCATGTCAGCAGGTGCTTGCCAAAGGATCGCCATATACATGGTGGGAGTTGGGTGAACGGCGATGCCATGTCCACGTAGATCACCAGGGATTTTGACTTCATTGTCAGAAGCATTGGAACTAAGATTTGGAAGGCCAGCACCCCAACCGTTGACGAAATTGTAGCCGGCCACATCCTTGGTTTGTCCCAACGCGTGTCCTTTGATATCGACTCCCGTCGAGGTGCGAATGTCCATTAAATTCAACCACCGGGAAAGTGCAGTGGGATCGAGTTTGTGCTTGCCTGCTAACTCCGGAATATTGATCGGTAAAGGTAGCTTGGTGGCTTCGGAAACTGCTGCTAAATACAGAGAGGTTTGGCCAAGCAAATCTTTTCGGAGTTTCTCGTATCTTGCTGCAACTTCCTGAATATTCGCCAGATAAATAGGGGGTTCGCCTTCTTTATCCAAGCGAGCGTTTTTCCAGAGGACATAGTCGGAATCATTTCCGTCGCCGGCCGTGTGAGCTGCAAGGTGGATGACAAGATCCTGCTCTAATTCAGCAGGAATCGCTCTTTCTAATTCGATAACGGTAGTCAGCGGTGCGACTTTAGCTTGCCAATGGCTGGGGACTCCCTTGCGGCCGATATGTCCGACAACATTGAATGACCATAGCGAGTTTCGCCAGGCATCGAGTTCCTGAGCGAATTGTTCCAGATTGTCTGGAGTTACAGTTTGCAACCGTTTCCCAATGTATCGCAGTAGGTTCGTTTGTTGATCAGCCGTTTGATGTAGTTGCCACAGCTTTTGTAGGTAAAGAGGATTGAGATTCCGTTTCACAGCCACTTGTTCGACGCTGACAGATTTGTCGATCAAGCCTGTACGCTCTGTCGCCAGAGCTTCTAAGTAACCACGTAGATTCAGACTTCCTTGCTCTTCATACGATTGCTCGGAAGAGCCACGGTTGGCTATTCGATAGAATTCGCGAATTTGCTCCATCAAGCGATTCACTTCATTTCGGCGTGTTGTGGATTCAGACCATCGCAGTCCGGATGGAGTAAAGACGGCATGTTCGGCAATTGATTTGCCAGCATCGAGATACTTGCGAATCAGATTGGGAGACGTCGACAAGGCATCACCCGTGTTGATGAAGCCCTCTCCAGCTGCTCCATCAATAGGGAATTCTTTCGTTGGATCGAGAGTCTGTAGGCCTGTTAGATCCCGAATGGTGTAGTTGTATTCCGAGTTATTCAGGCGGCGGAGAATAACCGGTCCGGGGTCACCTGCGTGCGTTCGGGCTTCATGTTCAAGTAGAGTCCGAGTCCATTGTTGAAGCTTTGTGCGTTGCGAGTCGTTTGGTTGTTCGGACTCTTTGGGAGGCATTTGCCGACTGTCCAGCATTTGCGAAATGCGAATCCATGATTTGGTGTCTTTTTGAATATCAGCAATCGACTTGAAAACCGTCATGTCCAATTCGGCCTCAGCCAATTCGGCATTATGGCACTCATAACAGTACTGCTTGAGTAATGCCTGCACTTGTTGCGCGTACTCAGTTTGTAATTCGCTAACGGTGGTATCCTGAGCGAACAATACGCTTCCGCTCATCTGCAGACCGGTTACTTTCCCTGATAAGCTGCCTAATTCAGGTGTAGTCAGCTGTAAAAGTAAAGCCAAAACAAAAAGCGAACGAATCATGGTGAAGGGCTTTCAGGGGGAGGGGATGATAGAGGCTTGAATGAGGTCTATGGGTTGTTGTTGCAACTCATCAATCTGATTTTATCAGATCGCCATGCATGCATTGTGCAGAATACCTCGGTTGGGTGGCCAGACTATTTCTGTTTCCTGGCAACAGCGGAGTTATTAGGCTTGTCGTCAAAATCATTGCCTGGAGCAAAAGCGATTTTGCGAAACCCACTTTTGGTGGGAGCGATAATATCACGCCATCCTTCACTCCAGACGATTCTCAATTGTCCGTCAACGATTTCCCATTTTCCTTTAGACGAGGGAACATGACTCTTGGTGGCTGTTTTGTCAGCATTGATAGTGACGACAAAAGCAATCTTATCCGGAGCTCCCGGTTGGCTCATATCCCACTTACCGATAAAGGAATCTGCAGTGGCCTTAGGAGTACCGAGCGGATTGTTATTCAGAGAAATCCGTTTACCACCTTTTTCAATTCGATAAACATAGTGTTCCGTCCGCAGGAACAGAGCATTCTCTGAAACTCCGGGGGTGGCGACCAGAAAGTCTTCTGCCAATTTGTTTTCAGCGAGGATATTTAATTCCCGGCCTGGCTTAAGAATGAACGTGGTCGCATCTTCATTGAAAAGATAGATTTTTCCAAGAGAATAAATAGGAGAGGCTGAGAAGTTGCCAGCGAGCCGTT
Organism: uncultured Pirellulaceae bacterium; assembly: GCA_938082855.1. Taxonomy (GTDB): domain Bacteria; phylum Planctomycetota; class Planctomycetia; order Pirellulales; family Pirellulaceae; genus UBA721. The sequence continues at coordinate 12,482 of CALKCC010000259.1, forward strand.
CTCGCCAAACCTGCTCGCCCGTTTTCGCATCGAGGCAAGTAATAATTCCAAGTCGATTAACCAGGTAGAGTAGATCGTCTACCAAAAGCGGTGAACATCGCGGCGGCATCGCGGCCGTCACTTTCCATACGATATGGCTATCGGTTACGTCACCAATTCCCCCAAGGCGAATGGCCCAGAGTTCCGGATCATCACGATCGACTGTGGTGAAAACTAAGCCATGCCCAGCGACGGGACGGGGAGCATTGGAAAATCCATGATGCTTGATTCGCCAAAGTTCTTTGCCGGTGGTTGGATGGTAGCCATAGCATCCCATCGCTCCGTTACTGATTAACTGTTGTTGCCCGTCATGTTCTATCAAGCTGGGCATACTGTAGGCCTTTCGCTTATGTACCGGGACTTCGGAAAAGTCAGCGGATCGCGCCGTTTTCCAAACGGTCTTGCCAGAGTGTTTATTGATGGCAATGACATATTGCACATCACGTCCATCGACGTTGACGATAAACAGGTCACCTAACAGCATTGGAGAACTGGCAGGGCCGGCTCCGGCTTCGTGGTCGCACTTAAGGTCTCTTCGAGTCCAGACGATGTCGCCCGAAATTCGATCGATACACGCCGTACCGTAGGTGCCGAAATGCACATACACTTGTTTGTCGTCTATGACTGAAGTTGGGGTCGCATAACTGTTGTCGACAGTGATTCGCTGAGGAGATTCAACATCAAATAAATGAATGTCATGCAGGATTTTTCCCGTCGTTTTATCCAGACAGACGGCGTACATTTTATGACCATCATTGGTGGCCGTAGTCACCCAGATTTGTTTTCCCCAAATGACCGGGGATGACCAGCCTCGATCATGTACTTTGGTCTTCCAAACAACATTCGTCTCTTCATTCCAGCTGTCAGGAAGATTGGGAGCATTTACATGCCCGTTACCGTGCGGCCCTCTGAATTGCTCCCAATGAGTTTGCTTAACGGAGTCCTGACTCCAGGCAAAGGGATGTATGGAAAGTAGCAGTATGCATGGTAGTAAGTAACGCATAGTCAATGATTGGTAAGATCGCTGGAGAGAGTATTAGTTATGAACCTATTCTATTCTCATTGAATTCACTCTGTATGCGTGAACGGAGTTGGAATAACAGAATTGACTATGGGCCCCGAAATAGTGGACTGTCCAAAACTAAGGCTAAAGTGTCAACAATCCTATAGTTCAGTGCTTTGGATGCAGTGACCAGTCGGTCCAATTCGGAGTGATCTTTGGGTTCATTACCGTTGGCGTATTCAAGAACTTTGGTAATAAAACAACGAACAAACTGCTGTCGATAGAACTCACTTTGCATGATTTCCCGGAACTCGCGGATGTCGCTATAAGTCCTTCCATCTACAAAGGACGCAGTCGCATCAACGGGGATTGGGCGGCCGGTGGCTGCTTGGGATTGAAGGTGTTCGGTATATTTATCACGCCATGCTCCGATCGGATCGAAATTCTCAAACGCATAACCGTACGGGTCAATCCGTTGGTGACAGGAAGCACAACTGGCATCTGATTTGTGTGCATTGAGAATCTCTTTGATTGTCTTGGCCTGCCTGACATCCGGTTCCTGAATCTCAATGTCTCCCGGAGGCGGAGTAGGTGTCGTTCCCAAAAAGTTCTCGAGTACATAAACAGCTCGATGGATCGGGGAAGTGGTCAAACTATCAGCTGTTAAAGTATGGAATGCACCCATACCGAGGAACCCTCCACGTCTTCCATCGCTAAAGTGATGTTGGTGGAATTGGGAACTTTGATATTCGTCTTCTATTCCGTACACGGCAGCTAGGTCGGAATTGATAAAGGAATAGTCGGTTGTAAGTAATTCCGGAATCTCGATGTTGTTTTCGATGGCATGGCGGAAGAAAATCAAGACTTCCTGTATCATATCGTCGCTCAATTGCTTGCGATGATAGAGCGGGTAGCGATCCGGATCCGGAGCCATGAAGTTTATACGATCCAGCTGTAACCAGGCATAAGGGAATTGCTGGATGAATGCATCAGCTTTCCCCGACTCGATTCGAGTATGCAGCTCCTGAAGTAAGTCTTCAGCTGAATTCAGACGCTTGGTCTTCACCGCATTGCTCAATGGGGAATCTGGAGGTGCGCTGTTTAGCACATAAGAGAGTTTGGAAGCAAATTTATCGGTGCTGGAATCCGAATCGCTGTAGAGCATCAAGAATGAAGGGGACGAAAGGATAGCAACGATGCCCTCTTTAAGTGCAGGGATGTCGCCTAGTGTCTTTGCTTTCTGCTGAACCAATTGGACGTAAGGTGCGAGTTCCTGTTCAGTAACGATTCGCCTCCAGGCCCGCTGGGCAATCGGCATTAAGATTTCCAGAGCTCTGTCCGCCGAGGCATCTTGCGTTAGAAGTTTGGTTTGGCGATTCGGTGGCCATTGTTCGTAAAACGGACCTTCCACTTCAGCAGAAAAGAACCGTGGACGTGGTCCTTGCCAGTATTTTTGCCAGTGCACCCAGTGCCCAGGTGCTGTGCTACGAGTCTTCGCTTTCGGGACTTCATTGGTTACGACGTGCTGATACAATTTCGGATCGTTCTTTTGGATGTAGTCGTGTGCAATGCGATATTGGAATTTGAAGTTGCCATTACCTTCAAGCCTCAATGCATCTGTATGATACGTCACTTCGATTTTTGTCCCCGCCGAAAGCCACTCGTTCAATTCGAGCGTGGCGACTTCATTGTCCGGGAGTTCAAAATCACGTTTGCGGTCCCCTAGGTGTACTCGGATGATAATC
>CALKCC010000260.1 GCA_938082855.1 uncultured Pirellulaceae bacterium
GTCAGTCCCAACGAGGTATCGTGAGAATTAGCGGGCCTCAGGCAGCAAGCTGTCTTGCTTCCCTGCTTCCAGACACGAAAGCTCCGGCTGGCTCACCTGATTCGCCAGCACCGACAGATCTGAGCGCCCTTGCGGGAATTACAGATCCGACGGTAGTGGATGTCACCGTTAAGATTGCCGACTTCCCTCTCTCGGCAGCTCAACTCTATTACTGGCCGGATTCACGTAGTTACACCCGCCAACCTTCGGTGGAATTACATTTGCCAGGGGCAGCACCGCTCTTACAGGCCGCACTCAATCAGCTATGTCAGGGGGAGTCTGCTACTGCCCGGATTGCTGAACCGGGGGAATTCACCATGCGGGCATTCCTCGCCGGGAGGCTCGATTTAACTCAGGCGGAAGCCGTTCTGGGTGTGATTGATGCTACAGATCAGCAGGAATTGTCTGTGGCATTGTCCCAATTGGCCGGTGGACTCAATAGGAAACTGCAGTCTTTGCGAGATCAGATGATCGAATTGCTGGCTCACCTCGAAGCGGGCCTGGATTTTGTCGAAGAGGATATTGAGTTTATCTCGCAGGAGCAACTGACCCGTCAGGTGGGAGCGGTCGCTGAGCAATTGCAAGTGATTTTGAATCAACTCGATAGTCGGTTAGTGCAGCGAAATCAGGTCCGCGTTCTACTGCGAGGGCTTCCCAATGTAGGTAAGAGTAGTCTGCTAAATGCACTAGTTGATGAAGATGCTGCTCTCGTATCAGAGGTGGCAGGTACTACCAGAGATTATGTGGCTAGACAGCTGAAGATTGGGGAAGTGGATTGTACGCTGATTGATACGGCAGGTGTCGAGTTAACCTGGGAGCAACTTTCGGAGATCGACCAGGATGCACAGGAAATGACTTCTCAGCAAGCAGCCATGTCACATGTGGAATTATTGTGTATCGATGGAAGCCGTCAGGGACTTGCTCCGTGGGAATCGGAACAGTTAAGTCGTGATCCAGTCGGATTGCGGATCGTGGTGAGCACCAAAAGTGACTTGCCTGAGTTTCGTCGTTTGGCCGTTGCAGATGTGGAGACGTCACATACGCAATCCGGTGTTCGTGCGTTGCGTGATCACCTACAGAGCGTACTTTCTCAGCAGGCGACTGAAGGGCCCGTGGTTCAACAAACAGCGGCTCGCTGTATTGATAGTCTGACGACAGCCACCGAAAGTGTGAGGCGAGCGTTGGCCTTGTGTGAGCAACAGTGGGTGGAAGAACTCATTGCCGCTGAGTTAAGAACAGCCCTGAATCAGCTAGGGTTGGTGATTGGGGAAGTCTATACCGATGATATCCTTGATCGAATATTCTCCACATTCTGTATTGGAAAATAGATCGGCCTCAGTTTGAGTTGTCAGGCGATGAGGTTACGTGTTCGTTGCGTCGTGTTTTTCTTCAGCGGCGCTTTTGCGAAAGTAGTCCGGCATGAGCTCTAGCGGAGAATCCAGTGGTTTACTTTGACGGGCCAGTTTGGCAACACTGATTGCTTTGGGAGCCCACAGGGATTCGTCTTCCAATTCGACATGTTCAGGCAGATTGTCTTTGAGTTTGGCGAGCACGGGGCCCGAAACCTTCATGCCGTCGGGTAACTCTTCTGCCCATTGTTGATCGTCGATGATTGTTACTTCATCGATCGGAGTAGGAAGCTGTCCTGGCTGAACTGTGTAACGTCTGCGAAATACGGAATTCCGTTGTGCATCCATGACGACTTCCACACTACCGGAACTTAAGGCTTGCAGAGCGATGGCATCGAGCGTGTTGATTCCCACCACGGGGGTGTCGAGTGCATATCCCAGCGTTTTGGCTGTAACGATGCCGACTCGTAAACCCGTAAAAGAGCCTGGGCCCGTCGTTACGGCGATCAGGTCGATGGAGCTAAGGGGCCATTGATGACTGGCACAAACAGCTTTGATTTCCGGAGCGAGGCTGGCTGCGGATCTGTTTTCAGCAGGAAGCGTATGGTGAAGTTCGATGGATTCGTCGTCAAGCAGAGCGATTGACCCTTGACGTTGGGTTGTTTCAATGGCGAGGATTCGCAAGGTGTCTGTCTCGAAAATAATAAGCGGAATTTGATGGGTTTGCATGCAATTCAAAACGAATGCATATAATCATAAGGACTTTGTCTATCTGTGGTAGATATGTTTATAAGTTTGCCACACAATAGAAAAAATGACTTCAATTTTTTTGTTTAGGTTGCACCGGTGAAATACGCAATCATTAGTGATATCCATGCCAATTATGAAGCTCTGCAGGTCGTGCTGGCAGATATTCAGGAGCAGGGGATTTCGCGAATTATTTGCCTCGGGGATATCGTGGGCTATGGCCCTAATCCTCGCGAGTGCCTTGACGCTGTTATGCGGCGTTGCGATATCACCATACTCGGCAATCACGACGAAGCGACTCAGTTTGACCCGGATGGATTCAATCCGGTTGCTTTACAGGCTGTATATTGGACGCGCGATCAACTTGAACAATCCGCTGGTAACACCGCGCAGCGAAATCACCGCTGGGATTTCTTAGGTGAATTACCACGCATGCACGTGGAAGGCGAAGTTATGTTTGTGCATGGTAGTGCTCGGGAGCCTACCAACGAGTACGTATTCCCAGAAGATGTTTATAAGCGTCCGAAGCTTGAGTCCATCTTCGACCGTGTGGTTCAGTACTGCTTCCAAGGACATACGCATATTCCCGGTGTGTTCACTCATGATTTCGATTTCATTGCACCGGATGAGTGTGACTATGAATATCAGCTTGGGGCCAATAAAGCGTTGATCAATGTGGGAAGCGTTGGGCAACCCCGCGACGAAGATAACAGAAGTAGTTATGTCCTGTTCGATCCCGACACTAAGCTCGTCCAATTTCGTCGTCTGAGCTATCCCTACGATGAAACTGCTCGTAAAATCTATAGTATTGACGAATTACATAATTCTCTGGGTGACCGTTTGAGAGCGGGACGTTAGAGAATACCACAGACGAATATCTACGACAGACAGGTAAGCACTTGAGACGGGCAGTAGTCAGTGACATCCATGGGAATCTCATCGCACTTCAAAAAGTGCTGGAAGATATTCAGAGTCAAAACATTGATGAGATCTTCTGCTTAGGGGATGTGATCGGATACGGCCCCAGTCCTCGCGAATGTATCGATGAAGTCCGTCAGTTTGCACTCTGTATTCTGGGAAACCACGATCAAGCCGCTTTGTTTGACCCAGAGGGGTTTTCTAGTACGGCCGAGCGAGCGATATTTTGGACTAGAAAGCAGCTTGAGTTTGATTCGTCTGACTCTGAACAAGCCAAGCAACGCTGGAGATTTCTAGCGGAACTGCCGCGAACTCATCAAGTGGACGAGTTTCTTTTTGTTCACGGGAGTGCCAGAAATCCCATCAATGAATATATCTTTCCGGAAGACGTCTATAATCGCCGAAAGATTGAAAAGGTGTTTAGCTTGATTCCGCAGTATTGCTTTCAGGGACACACTCATGTGCCAGGGGTTTTTACAGAGGACTTCGAGTTTTTATCTTTGGCTCAACTGGACAATCTTTACGAACTGGGCGATCAAAAAGTCATGATCAACGTTGGTAGCGTAGGGCAACCTCGGGATGGCGATGCAAGAAGTTGTTATGTGGTTCTGGATGACGAGCAACGCACGGTTGAGTTTCGTCGAGTCTCCTACCCGATCGCCGATACGGCAAATCAAATCTATGCCATCGATGAACTCGATAACTTCCTTGGCGACCGCTTGCACGACGGCAAGTAATTCTGGTGCTTACAATTAAAAGACTCTAAGAGACGTTGAGAGTCACTTAGAGACTAGCCAATACCGACTCGGCTGCGGAAATGGTGTTCTGGATGTCGTCTTCTGTGTGAGCTGCCGATACAAACAATGCTTCATATTGGCTGCAGGGCATATAGACTCCCTCGCGAATCAGTCCCCAGAAGTACTGTCCAAACTTTTCGGTATCACTGGCTGACGCATCTTCCCAACAGTTTACCGGACCTGGATTGAAAAATAGCGTCATCATGCTGCCAACACGCTGCACACAGCAGGTTTGTCCGGCAGCTTGTGCTGCGGAAGCCAAGCCAGAGGCAAGTGTTTCGGCAAGTGTGTCCAGTCGGTCATAGGGAGAGTTATCCCGTAATTCTCGCAACGTTGCACTTCCGGCCGCACAGGCAATCGGATTGCCACTAAGCGTGCCAGCTTGAAAGACCTGACCGGCAGGTAAGACGTGGTCCATGATGTCAGCGCGGCCACCATAGGCTCCAATCGGCATGCCGCCTCCCACGATTTTCCCAAGTGTTGTCAAATCCGGTGTGATATTCCAAAGAGACTGAGCTCCTCCATAGGCCACTCGAAATCCGGTCATTACCTCGTCGAAAATCAGCAGTGCTCCGCTGGCTGTTGTGCATTCGCGTAACGTCTGTAGGAATTCGGGACTGGGAATAACACATCCCATGTTGCCAACGACGGGTTCAAAGATGACTCCGGCAATGCGATCTCCGTGTTCTGCAAAAGCCTGTTTGACGCCTTCGCTGTCATTGTAAGTGAGGATGAGCGTATCCTGACTTGTGCCTGCTGTGACTCCTGGGGAATTCGGGACAGCTAGTGTGGCGGCGCTACTACCGGCAGCCACCAACAGACTATCGACATGCCCATGGTAATTTCCGGCAAATTTGACAATGACATCTCGCTGGGTATATCCACGTGCCAACCGGATGGCACTCATCGTCGCTTCGGTACCGGAATTCACCAGACGTACTTTTTCCACCGAATCAACGGCATCGATGATTAACTTGGCGAGTTCATTTTCACCTTCAGTAGGAGCACCAAAGCTAAACCCCTTTGCCAATGCATCCTGCACTGCCTTCATCACGTTTGGGTGTTTGTGTCCCAAAATCATGGGGCCCCAGGATTGGATGTAATCGATAAGGCGATTGCCGTCCACGTCAAAGATATATGCGCCTTCACCTCGATCGATAATCAATGGAGTGCCTCCCACCGAACCGAAGGCACGAGCGGGACTATTGACGCCACCAGGCATCAGGGTTTGAGCGGTTTCAAAGATCTGTTGGCTTTTATCGTACGTCATGCTAGTCGAGTTTATGAGTGGAGGAACGAGGGAAGGTAGGTACTAAGGGTTTGTTTGGCTCAAGAGCAGATCCGTCGAGCGATGTCTTTTGCCCAGTAGGTCAGTATGATATCGGCGCCGGCTCGATGTATGGCTGTCATCGTTTCGTCGACCACGCGAGCTTCATCAATCCAGCCGTTCGCAGCGGCAGCCTTCACCATACTATACTCACCCGATACGTTGTAGGCGGCCAACGGGATCCCCGGGTGTTGTTGAGCGACGCGGGTGATAATGTCGAGATAGGCGAGGGCTGGCTTGACCATCAGCATATCCGCTCCTTCCTGCACATCTAATTCCACTTCCCGCAGAGCTTGCTCGGCTAAGGCCGCAGGATCCATTTGATAGGTCCGGCGGTCGCCGAAGCTGGGAGCACTTTCCGCGGCATCGCGAAAAGGTCCATAGTAGCTGCTGGCGTACTTGGCCGCGTAGCTCATGATGGGAATGTGATTAAACCCTGCTTCGTCCAATGCTGAGCGAATGGCCTGAACCATACCGTCCATCATGCCGCTTGGAGCAATAATGTCAGCCCCTTGCTGTGCGTGGGTAACAGCCTGTTGTCCAAGTAAAGTTAAAGTGGGATCATTGGATACGTCTGTGATCCCTGCTTGTTCGTGGAGGATGCCGCAGTGCCCGTGATCGGTGTACTCGCACATACACAGATCTGTCAAAACTAAAATCTCCGGCACGGCTGCTTTGACTTCTGCCACGGCCTGTTGCACGATTCCACTTTGGTGCAATGCATCACTACCTTGGTGATCCTTTTCATCCGGGATACCAAACAAAATAATGCCGCCGATTCCCAGGTCGCGTGCCTGTTTCGCTTCTTCGACTAACTCGTCAATGGACAATTGGAATTGCCCTGGCATCGAACTTATCTCCTGTCGGATCTTGGTACCAGTTCGTACAAAGAGAGGCAGGATCAGTGAAGCAGGGTGTAAACGTGTGTGTCGAGTTAAATTGCGTACACCGGCGTTGTAACGTAATCGTCTTAAACGAAGGGTGGGATAGGATGGAGCAGCGTTCATGATCGTTGAACTTTTCGTTAAAGGTCGTACTTTAGCGTCTGGGTAAACACACAACTTGTGGTATACCTCTTATATTATGGAACGCAGTTAAGGCCGAGGGCCTCTTTTTACGATTGTAAAATAGGCTTATTCGCTGGATTTTATTGTGTTCGAGCTAGGTGTGATTTCGCCTGTTTCGACGTTGTTTAAGTCTATTTGCATAGTTGATTATTTGGATTGTTTTGCGTGTTTGGCCTTCTAAACATAAATAAACCGGCCGGTTGGACGTCACGCGATGTGGTCAATCGAGTTCAGCGTATCGTACGGCCGGTCAAAACAGGGCATGCCGGTACGTTAGATCCTCTAGCGACTGGTGTACTGATCGTGCCGGTCGGACGTGCCACTCGACTCACCGAATACATTCATACAGTTTCCAAAACCTATGTCGCTCAGTTTGAGTTAGGAAAAACGAGTGATACCGAGGACTCAGAAGGGGATGTCACGGTACGTGAAGTTGAGCGCATTCCAGAGAGCATAGTTGTGGAACGAGTCGTCGCGGG
>CALKCC010000261.1 GCA_938082855.1 uncultured Pirellulaceae bacterium
ACCAATGGGAATTTAGCTTGTCGGGCTGTCATTCCCGTTAGACGCTGGCCTTTGCGTACGTCTTCTGGCAATTCCTGTAGATGCAGTTTTTCCAGTGATGGTTTGTAGTCGTATAGATCCACCTGTGAAGGAGCGCCGGACTGCAACAAGTAGATTACTCGCTTCGCTTTAGGAGCAAAGTGTGGCAATCCGGGAAGTGCCTTGGCTTGTCCGGTTGGCTGATCAGCTTGAAGCATAGAAGCCAATGCAGCGACGCCGATACCAGTGCTGGCCTTTCCGAAAAACTGTCGGCGATTGGTGAGTAAATGAGATTGTTCTATTGGATTGGACTTCATTGGCTTACCCCTTTGTTATTGATTCATCGAGGTTCAAGAGAATTCGGCAGAGTGCTGTCCAGGTCGCTAATTCGACTGCATTTAGGCTGGTATCCACGGGAGAATCCCCAACGGATAACAGATTAGTTACCGATTCAGTATCGTTCTGGAAATCAGTTGCCTGCTGCTGGAAGGCTTCGAGCAGTAATTCAAGTTCAGTATTATCCGGGTGTCGCCCAGTAGCGACACGAAACGCATGGCTCATACGCTGAGAGTCAGACTCGAATGGCTGATGAAGTACTGCGGTAGCCATGTGGCGAGCCGCTTCCACGAACTGAATTCCATTGAGCAACAGTAGCGATTGCAGTGGAGTGTTCGTTAGAGAACGTTTTAATGTGCAAAACTCCCGTTCCGGCGCGTCTAAAGTTTTCATCATTGGAGATGGGACGGTCCGTTTCCAAAATGTATAGAGGCTACGGCGGTATAGCTGTTGGCCTGTTCCCTGAGGATATGCCCGCGAATAACCGGGGCGATTGTTGAGTTCCAGCCAGATCCCTTTGGGTTGATAAGGGTAAACGCTCGGGCCGCCGACGGTATTAAGCAACAGTCCACTAACTGCCAAAGCGTTGTCACGTACCTGTTCTGCAGTTAAACGCATCCTTGGCCCACGCGCTAAAAGCAAATTCTCCGGGTCGGCGATGTACTTATCCCGACCTACGTGAGATGTTTGCTGGTAGGTTGCTGAACTGACAATTAAACGATGTAGATGTTTGATATCCCACTCTGAATGTTGGAATTCAAGGGCCAGATAATCAAGCAGCTGAGGATGACTGGGGAGGGCGCCCTGATTACCAAAATCCTCAGCGGTTTTTACCAACCCATTGCCAAAGAACATTTGCCAATAGCGATTAACGGCAACTCGGGCAGTTAAGGGGTGTTGTGGAGACATCAGCCAATTGGCTAGTCCTAAACGGTTCGCAGGGGATTGGTTAGCCATGCCTGGAAGTACAGCAGGAGTTCCTGCCTGAACTTCGTCGGTAGGCTCGTTATACTGCCCTCGGTTTAAGACGTGGGTCGTTCGGATTCCGGGTTGATCACGCATGATCATTGTTTGAGGGAACCCCTGTGATTGCTGCTGACGCAATCTGGCGAGCTCCACTTCGATCGCTTGGGCCGGTCCATGATTGGTTATGTAATGTTCTTGGAGAAGCTTTTGTTGGTTGGCGGTTCTCTTCTGCGGTGTTAACCGAGCAGCGTCAACGATCGCCCCATCCAGTCCTTGAAAGCTGAGTCCTTTCGGGTCCGAGGTAGAAAGGCTGATGCGAGGCCTGCCGATCCCATGCGTTCCGAAACTGGCTTCATGCTTAAGCGTCAAACTCAGGGTCGTACCTGCTTCAAAACCGAAGGGCTTTTCAGCAATGAAAATGGCCGTGGCTGGCTGCTTGCGAGTGGGGCCATCGACGGCCCAGCCCGTTGCGGTATTGGGGTCTAAGGCAGAGCTTACATGCCAATTTGCCTGGTTATAATCCGCTTTCGCTTCTCGGAAAGTCACTTTTTGTGACTGCTCTGGCTTGTCGGTCGGCGAAGCTGTCAGTTCTATGCCTGTTAAGACGAAGTTTGAATTGGTATGACGACCGGGGCCGCCGCCAGGTAGCGATGGATGCGTCAGGCATTCGAGCCTGATGGCGGTAATGTTGGTTTGGGTGGTCTCATAGGTAATCGTGTAAATGTCTTTCTGTGGATTCACACCTGAAACCAATAGCGATTGATCTTCTTGAGGGGTGATGGTGGTCCCGCCGGATGATTTGGCCGAGTCAGGTTTTTGAACGTGCCAGGTATTGCCACTGCTGGCAATACTCTTGGCCCAATCCTCTAGCCCACTGAGGTCTTCTCGAGCCGCAGGTAAGCTTGCCTCTAAGTTCTGAATGCGACCGGTCAATGCCTGCATGCGAGCGGCAGCGAGCGGGGAATTGATTTGCATTTGTGGCTGAAAGCCATTTTGGCCTCGTTCTGGAACGAGGTTAAAGAAGGCATAGAGTTGATAAAATTCTTTTTGGCTAATTGGGTCATACTTGTGGTCATGGCATCTTGCGCATCCGACGGTCAATCCCATCCACACGCTACTGGTAGTGATGAGACGGTCCATGACATACTCCGTCCGGTATTCCTCACCGATAACGCCTCCTTCGATTGTGATTCCATGATTTCGGTTGAATCCTGTAGCCAGTATTTGTTCAGGTGTGGAGTCTGGGATGAGATCCCCGGCAATCTGTTCTTTGGTAAAGTCATCGAAGGATTTGTTTTGGTTGTATGCATGAATGACCCAATCACGCCATACCCAGTGCTTGCGTTCAGTGTCGTATTGATAGCCATTGGTGTCGGCATATCTGGCTAGGTCCAGCCAAACAGAAGCAAGGTTTTCACCATAAGCTGGAGATGCCAGATAGTGTTCCACAAGACGTTGATAGGCGTCATCAGACTGATCCGCGAGAAAACGATCGATCTCGTTGAGTGACGGAGGTAATCCTGTAAGGTCAAACGCGAGCCGACGGATCAGCGTTTCTTTGGATGCCGGACTGCTTGGGCTGAGGCCATTCTGTTCCAACTTTCGTAATATATAATAGTCGATCGGGTTTTCGGGCCACTCGGTTTGCTTAACAGTCGGCAGAGGAGTGCGTTCAGGACTGTTGAATGCCCAGTGAGTCTGGTATTTGGCACCTTGCTTAATCCAATTGCGGATTAGGGATTTTTCATTGGTTGAAAGTGGATCCCCATGACCAGCCGGGGGCATGCGTGTAAATTCGTCTGCAGAATTGATTCGAGCCCAAACTTCACTTTCTTCAGGGACGCCCGGCGTAATGGCTTGGACCCCGGAATCCAGCGTTGCGATGGCGGATTCCCGCAAGTCTAAACGTAATCCGGCTTCTCGCTTGTTCGCATCTGGGCCATGGCATGTAAAGCACTTGTTGGACAAGAGCGGCCGAATGTGTTGATTAAACTCGACCGTGACTTGCTCTTCACTGGCTTGTAAGGTGGTCAGAGCACAGAGGAGTAAGAAGACGGAAAGGGTGAAATTGGATTTAGTGCTCATGATATTTAATCGTAGTGAATCCACTGAGAGGAATCTGAGAGATCATTAAGGATGCCACAGCCGATAGCCGCTGTGATGGCAGCACCAAAAGTAGCCTCTTCACTTTGTTTGGGTATGCGAATCTGCATATCAAATTGAGATTCGATACAGTTTTGCAGGACTTGGTTCTCCCGAATTCCATTGCCTGCTCCAACGATTTCCTGCAGCCCGGTTACGCCACACGACAGGATAGCTGCAAAGCCCTCGTTAAAAGAAGATGCCATTCCTGCTAGGAGCGAGCGAGTCATGAGTGCCGGGGTAAAGTTATCCGGACTCAATCCTGACCAAGAGGCTCTTTGGGTTGGATCCTGTCGCGTGCCCGTAAAAATGGGGGAGCATACTGGCAGTGTGGCATCCGGTGAAATGTTAATCGCCAGCTCTTTCATTCGTTCGAAGGCCGATTCGTCTGGGGGCACGCCGAAGACGTCTCTAGCGACCGCTTGGAAAAAAGATTCGAGGGCCGCAAAGCTTCTCCCTCCACAGGCTCCGACATTGGCAAGTAAAAAGCCTCCGTATGGAAATGGCCTTACTTCCAATGAGGCGTGTTCGCCGGTTTTATCACTGTAGGCCGAGACCTGCCCGCCTGTGCCGACGTTGATGGCTAACTGGGAGTATCGGTCAGCGACACTTCCTAGGAAGCTGGCCTGATTGTCACCGATTGGAACGAAGACAGGAATTCCCTCTGGCAAGCCAGTTTCCCGAGCGACTTCGGCAGTCACGTTGCCCACCGTGTCTCGAACGGATCGGACTTCAGGTAATACTTCTTGGGGAATTTCTAGCGTCTGTAAAGCGTCTGCGTCCCAGCGATTTGACTGAATGTCGAGGAGCCCAGCGCTTCCAGCGGCCGTAGGGTCACTGACTAGGGGGGCATCACATAGACGACTTGCAACCAGATCCATGATAAAAGCCGCACGAGATTCGGCTGGCAGGAGGTTCTGTTGAGCCAGACAATACAGCGTCACGTTCATGAAGCCAGAACGGAGGTAGCAGCCATGTCGTTGGTATTGGTCGTCTCCTAGTCGACTGCATAAACTTTCGACAATGGAAGTTCCGGAGCTGTCCAATTCATTGCCGCGTTGATCCTGCCAGTTGATGTAGGGGGAAACCGGGTTGAGTTGACGGTCGACTAGTACCATGCCGTGCTGTTGGCCGGTCATTCCGATGCCGACAATCTCGGAGGACTTGGGCCCTAATCTGGACGCAACATCCTTCACGCAAGTCATGGCCTGTGTGACGATGCGATTGGCATCCCATTCACTACGACCTGCTGGTCGGTCATTGAATTTGGCATCGTTGGACGTGGTTGCTCGTTCAATAATTGATCCACTCGCAGCGTCAACAGCGATCGAAGTGATCGTAGTGGTGCCAATGTCGATTCCGAGTAATAAGGTCATCCACCGACCTCCAGAGTATTTAGATGATAATCCACGAATTCAGTGGTTACTTACTTCGTTTAACCAACTTGACCATGGCTTCACCGAACCCTGTTCCCGTTTGAGCAAAGAACCAAGGGCTGCCTAAGTAATGGTAAGGTCGGTCGTTTCCGAATTGACGCCATTTGTCGACATCCTTACTCCAGCCGCCGGGACCGTGGTAAATGTTATGAGCATCCATGTCCCAATACTGGCGAGTGTTCACACAGATGGCAGTCGAGCGAAATTCAGGATTCTTTGCAACGGCTTGCTGAGCGGCCATGATGATAGAGCGAGGTGAGTCAGGTTGTGGTTCATTAGGTCCGTCATGTCCCATTTCACCGATAACGACTTTCATCTCCGGGACATCAAATTCGTTGCGTAAATCCCGAATTAGGTTTTCAAGGTTGCTTTCGTAGGAAAGCCAGCGATCGTTATATTGGTCGTTCCATCCCTGAAACCAAACAAACCCTTCGATTTCATATCCCTGTCCCTGATAACCGGGGAATCGCTCTTTGAGGTTTGCCAGACATTCATGGACTTCGCTCACCATGTTGCGATAGTCAATACCGTATCGTTGTTGGTACTCTTCGACAGAGATCATGGGGCGTGGTTTAAACTTCTGTAACGGCTTCTTCTTTTCTGCCGTTTTATTCTCTTCCATGATCTTCAGGTTGTTTTTGGCAATGCGTTCCTTCTGATTGGCATTCCATTCAGTATTCTTCGCATTTTCTTCTTTGGTCAAAACTTCAAACTCGGCTGCCGATGGCATGCTGGAGGGAGGCATAAACCCCTGAGCTAACGCTCGTCCGCCCCAGGATGTCTTGATGATCAAAACCTGCTCGTCATAATGATTTCCCATAACATGACCAAAATTGAATTCGGGCCCAAATCCCTCATTGGGAGCCCCGTAACCAACTTTCAAGTTGCCATGTTTCCCAAGGTAATTAATCCAGACGTCTTTTCTTTCGCTCCATAAATAAGTCGGAGTTTTGCGGCGATCGTTAGGATCCTTGGTTTCATTAACCGTTTTGATGAACTGTTCGTAATTCCCGTCTTTGATGAAGTGTGTATAACGCTCACGATACTCTTCCTGCCCAACCTGCCATGTGAGAGGTTCGGGGAATCCGCGGCCTTCCATGTTAGATTGACCTGCCAGGATGAAGACTTTGACTTTTTCCTTGCTCTTGGACGCTTCGAATTCAGGAGGTTCGGCTAGCACAGCGGAGGTTTCTAACACTGAAAGCAGTACGAGTGGGAGAAACGATTTAAGTGAGTTCATGTTCTCTTGGTCAGTGGAGGTAATGTGATAAAGATGGAGCTGTCATTTTACCAATTTTCCAACAGTGGCGGAAATCGGATCGACAGTTACAGCTCAAACCATCGTTAAGCCAAGATTTCCTGAATGGGCTGTCGGTTCTCGTCAACTAAATAGCGTGGCCGTCCATTGAGATCTGGAATTTTAACTGCGTTGACATCCAGTCCGAGATGCTGATACATCGTGGCGAAGACTTCCTGGACATGAACCGGCCTTTCTATCGGAACACCTCCCTGTTTATCGGTCCTGCCTAACGTGCATCCGCCTTGAACATTCCCTCCAGCCATAAGGATAGACTGGGTGCGTTCCCAGTGATCCCGACCACCTTTGGCATTGATGCGAGGCGTTCTGCCAAATTCTCCCCAAACAACCACCTGAACTTGCTCGGATAGGCCTCGTTGTTCCAAGTCCGTCAATAATACGGAGATTGCTCGATCAAAGTTAGGAAGGTACCTGTTTGATAGATACTCGATTGTACCTTCGCGATTACTGTGCCAATCCCATGCCCCGAAGGCTACCGTAACACAGCGAACGCCAGCTTCGACAAGACGACGAGCCAATAACAGATGCTGAGCACTTTGTGGGGGAGCACCAAAAGCTGGGTCGGTAGTGACCGTATCTCCATACCAATCCCGAACCTTCTTGTCTTCCTGCTCAAGGTCCAAAGCTTGAGCCATGTTACTTGACGTCAGAATTCCGAAGGCTTTCTTTTGAAACGAGTCTATTCCGGCTGTCTCGGTCGATTGGCGGATATTATCAATCTGCTCTAGAAGCTGTTCACGGTTACTCAATCGTGACAGATTAATTCCATTGAGAACAAGATCCTTTTTGACATCTGCTTCGACGGCAAAGGGAACGTGACTCATGCCAGTGAAGCCAGGCCAGGACGTTTTGGATGCATTGTCATGAATCCCGCGATTCGCATAGGGCTGATAGCTCATTTTAGGCGAGGCATCGATATACGGGAGAGCACCATTGATTCCAGCCCCCAGTTCTCTTGACACAATTGAGCCAAAAGTTGGCCAGCCTCCTGCCGGTTCACTGTCCTGTGGTCGCCCACCAGCTCGACCTGTGTAACATTGAAACGACTCGTGCCGATTCTCCATACCGACTATCGACCGGATGATGGAAAATTTATCATTCATCGCAGCCAGCTTAGGAAGAAGCTCACAAAACTGAACGCCGGGAACCGTTGTTTGTGTCGGCTGAAAAGAGCCGCGGATTTCGACGGGCGCATTTGGTTTAGGGTCAAATGTTTCAAACTGTGTAGGCCCTCCACACAGATAGACCATGATCACTGATTTTGTCGCTGGCGTTTCCACACCAGCTTGCAGTAAGTCGCTCAGGCAAATGCCCGTACC
>CALKCC010000262.1 GCA_938082855.1 uncultured Pirellulaceae bacterium
TCCACGCGGATGCCAAATACGTCACCATGGCCCTGCTCAATGGAGATGAATCCACCTATTATGATGATCTGGTTTTCTCAAATCCCGTCTTAACTGAAGTTGACGGTACGCTTCCGGAATTACCCGTAAGAGATGAAGAGATCGAACTGGAGTCGCAGGATGTCAACGAGACTTTAGCGGCGAATCTACCTCGCTGTATTAGTTTGCCGTATCCACTGGCCGACCGAGGGTTGCTCAATGGTCAATACGGTGGATTTTTGGGACTCGAATATGACCCCGTATTTGTGCATCCTGGAAGGGGAACAGCTTTTAAAGGAAGGTCTCCTGTTGCGGGAACAGTGGACTTAACTCCCCAAGGCGTCTCACGTCGCCGACTTGCCACGCGATCGATGCTATTAGACAACCTCAATCGACATCTAGACTGGGAAGGCACGGATTCTGGCCCGGCCCTCACCGAAGCCTCGCAAGACCTCGCTTTCAACATGATGCTGTCTCCTGAAGTTCAGGGGGCATTTGAATTACGCCGCGAACCCAAGAGTGTTCGTGACCTGTATGGGAAACACGTCGCGGGACAAAGTGCCATGCTCGCTCGGCGTCTGACTGATGCCGGCGTACCGCTCGTCTTCGTCAACGCCGGCGTAGGCGATCTCAATTCTGGGTCCGGTGATCACTGGGACACGCATTCGCAAAACTTCGTGCGACTCGAAAACGACTTGCTCCCTCCATGGGATCATGCCGCCCATGCTTTACTTACTGACCTGATTCAAAGCGGACGGATTGAAGATACACTCGTCGTCTTCCTCACCGAATTCGGTCGCACTCCACGGGTAAACGCGTCCGCCGGACGGGATCATTTCCCCAGCTGCTATACCGTTGCGTTTGCAGGTGCTGGTGTACAACGCGGCCGTGCTTACGGCAAATCGGATTCCACTGCCTCTGAACCGGCGGAACTGGCATGCACTCCAGCCGACTTGCATGCCACCATATTCCACGCTTTGGGAATCCCGGCAAACTACATGATTCATGATCAGGACAATCGTCCACTAATCATGTGTGAAGGTACTCCGCTGGATATCTTTGCCTAACAATCCCAATAGTGACTGTAAGGGCATAAGGCCTCTATAGACTCCAACGCGTGAAGCAAACCAGAGCACTCGAAAGTCTGGCTTAGAATAATTCCGAAATGACGGAGCCTGAATTCAAGCGTAGTGGGCGATCGAACCGATCTCGGATTTCGCTTTCCGGATCGATTCCCAGGACGGAATAGACGGTTGCACCGAAATCTTCCGGCGAAAATGGTTTCTTAACGGGATAGCCACCATGAGGATCAGATTCACCGATCACTCGTCCACCCTGTACTCCGCCTCCGGCGAACAGAGCGCTAAAACATGGTCCCCAGTGATCGCGGCCTGCCTTATTATTTACTTTTGGCGTTCTACCAAATTCGCCAATCAATACCACAAACGTATCTTCCAGCATTCCTCGCTCTTCCAGATCAGCTAGCAGAGCGGCCAGGCCTTTATCTAGCGGAGGTAGCAAGCGGTCTTTCAGAGTCGGAAATATGTTGCCGTGGTTATCCCAATTTTGAGCATTGCCGATATTCACTTGCACTACTGGCACACCAACTTCGACAAGTCGTCTTGCCAATAGCAAAGACTGGCCGGTGGTATGCCGTCCGTATTTCTCACGAACCTGCTCGGATTCCTTTTGGACTTCGAATGCATCGGCAAGTCGGCGACTGGTCAAGATGTTGTACGCCTGCTCCTGCTCGCTCTTCATCCGATTACCAGCAGCTGTGCGTTCTAAACGCCCTTGCTGTTTGTTTAGATCCGATAGCAACGATTGACGATCAGTGACTCGCTGAATATCCAGCCCAGCGGCGAGTGTAAGGCTGTCCACCTTAAAATCGTCTTTGTTAGGGTCGGCGGTAATCTGCCACGGATCGTGTTTGGCACCGAGGAGTCCCGCGTATTGCCCTGGCCACAACAGGGGTGGTTGTTGCATGTAGGTAGGTAAATTGACTCCGTTTGGAATCCCGTCATTCCGCGGATTGAAATAGTTATAGGCACCTGAATAGTTCGGCCAATCTGTCCGCGAGGCGATTTTATCGAAAAATGCACCAGGCTGGATTTGTCCAGTTAGAACATGATGGGTCGACATCAAATGGTTGTTGTCTTTGTGCGTGAAGCTTCGAATGACGGAGTATTTATCTGACAACTTTGCCAGTTCAGGCATATGTTCACACACCTGATAGCCTGGTGTTTTTGTTTGAATTGGATTGAACTGGCCACGTACTTCAGCGGGCGCGTCCGGTTTCATATCCAGTGTGTCGTGGTGGCTCATGGCTCCGGTTGTCCATACCAGAATCATTTTTTTGCCGCTCGACTGTCGCGACTGACCAGGTTCTGCATCAGCTCCCAACGCTCGATTCTTCAGCAACGAGGTCAAACCGAGCCCTAAGGCCCCGGAGTAACCCACTTGCATTGCTTCTCGTCTTGTCAAACCGGATCTATGTTGATGCATATCCACTCACTTTTATGAATTCGACACTTCTGTGCTCTCCTATTATATCGTCAATTCCCGTTCTTATCCTATTGCAAACCGGCTGAAATCATTTTCCGAAAGCGATATACTGTAATGATTCAATTGACACCTCCACTTTGGATTCCTTCCTAAGAGACACCCATGCACCGCATTATCACCTCAATTTCCTGTCTGCTATTCACCGTTTCCGTACTATCTAGCGCTTACGGAGAGACCAAACTCGAAGGTCCGATTGATCCCCACATGAAAGCGCCTCTGCTTGAATTTCACCAAATTTTTGCCAGCGAACGATTTCCGAATATCGTGGTGACCCCGAAAGGGACCATTGTTGCAACTTGGGGAACAAGTTCTCTCAAAAGTCGTCGCAGTACCGACGGTGGCAAAACCTGGAGTGAGGTCGTTGAAATTCAAAAACCCGGATTTCAGAGTGGTGGATTGACAGTTAACGACGAGACTGGGGACGTGATTGTATTCACCGAAGCGAATCATCCACCGGCGAAGATAAGTACGTACATCAGTAAAGACGACGGAATCAGCTTTAAACCGCTCGAAGCAACTTTCGGCAAGGACAGTCGAGGCAACGGGCCCGATCTGCATATGAATGACAATGGAATTACCCTCCGTCACGGAGAACATTCCGGACGACTGATTCGTCCGACTCGATGCTACGCAGGAAAGAATGATCGATCGCTTTGGCCAAAGCACTACACCAATGCCATCTACAGTGACGACGGTGGTAAAACCTGGGAGGTGAGCGAACCGTTCCCTGGGTTTGGTTTCGGGGAAGCCTGCATCGTCGAACTTTCCGACGGAACTCTGTACTACAATTCTCGACGGCACTGGGCTCCGGAAGGCGTCAGTCCACTTCGTCGCTGGAGTGCAACGAGTAGTGACGGCGGAAAGACCTGGGAGAATGTGACCTTTGTGAAGGCACTTCCTGATGGGCCGCAAAACACCAACTATGGCTGCATGGGAGGTCTGACACGGCTACCGATCAAAGGTAAAGACATTCTTGTCTACAGTAACTGCGACAGTGACAGTGGCCGAAATCGTGGTACGGTTTGGGTCAGTATGGATGGGGGCAAGACCTGGCCTATTAAACGATTAGTTTTCGAAGGCAATTTTGCATATTCCGCGATGACTGCGGGCCGTCCCGGCACTGTGACCGAAGGTAAGATCTACCTCAATTTCGAAGGCGGCCCCAAAGGTGGTTCGACTGTGGCAGTCCTCAACCTTGCTTGGATTTTAGAAAACAAATAACGACCTCACCAATTGTCTAATTGTCTAATTGTCTAACTGTCCCAATGTCCCAATGTCTAATGGTCAATTGGCTAACTGGTTAAATGGCTAAATGGCTAAATGGTTAACTGTCTAAGTTTTGGCATCAACTCAGTCGCAAACAATTCCATACTTTTAAGCCAGGTAGCTTTGTCGTCCCAGTCGTAGCCCATGAGACATAGAGTGCCGAATTCTCCGGTTTCTTCAACGAATTGGTGCATTCGTTCTAATGCATAATCCACATCCCCAGCGATGATTTGCTCGGTCATCAGGAAATCCAAATCACATTCTTCGTCCGGCATCGCCAAATCACGCTTGTAGATTTTTCGCCCCAAACCTTTGTCAAATAGTCGACCGATGTATTCAAAGTTTTGGCCGAGTGAATTGGAACGTGCAATACGTTGGGCTGTTTCCGTGTCGTCAGCCAAAAAGATGGCTTTGGCCACACGATATTTACTTCGATCCGGAGTTCTTCCAGCGGCCACTGCTGCTGCTTCATAGGTTTGA
>CALKCC010000263.1 GCA_938082855.1 uncultured Pirellulaceae bacterium
CCGACTCCTTCTGTTTATGAAGGACATGTTATTGTCGGGGGCGAAAACCGAGGTATGTATAGCCTGAAGCCAGTAGTTGAAAATGGTAACTGGAGCGTCAGAGAACGCTGGTATCAACCAAAGGCTGCGCTGGACATGAGCTCGGCAGTTATCGCCGATGGTCGTTTGTACGGCATGACGCATTACAACGCAGGGCAGTTGTTTTGCCTGGATGTTGCCACCGGAGAATTTATTTGGCAAGGGCCTCCTCGCAGTGCTAATAACGTTACCTTTTTGACAATGCAGGGTTACGTCGCAGCGTTAATTAATAACGGCCATTTAAAAATCTTGCGAACCGGTACCTCGAAGTACGATGAAGTTCGTTCTTATAAGGTTGCGGATGATGCAACTTGGGCCGCGCCAGTGATGCTGCCCGGAAAGATCCTTGTGAAGGATGTTAATACGCTGACGCTTTGGAAATACTAATTACCCCGAATTAATTTCCGGAAACATCGACGGCGTAGATCGACTCGTCGTCGCGTAGGTAAAGCACGCCGTTGCTTAGAGTCGGAGCCTGTCGCGTACCGCGTGTTATCTTTTGGCTTCCGAGTGCGGTGTATTGCTTTGTGTCGAGCTTGGCGATGATCAATTGTCCGTCCATCATGCTAATGAATAGCTTACCGTCTGCGGCGATCGCATTTCCTTTGCCGAAGCGCGGTACCTGCCAGACTAATTTGCCCGAAGCGGCATCCACGCAATTCAAGTTGGTGATCGGGCCGGCGCCACCGATATTGTCGAAACCAAACAAGTGACCTTTGTGAAGGATGGATGTTTGCCATTCATTACGCATGACACTCGTTCGTCCCTGCGAGGACCAAACTTCTTCTATGCTATACTCGGTTCCGGATTTGGTGACTTTAAGACGCACCGCTCCATGATCCTCTCCAGACGATATGAAAATATCGCCGTCAACGATTTGAGGGGTCACGATATTGCAGTCATAGGGAGTGACGTATCGATATTCCCAGCGAGGTTCGCCGAGTGTGCTTAGGCCTCTTAGGTGAGTTCCTGTAAAGACGACCAGTTGCTTTTCGTCAGCGACGTTTAACAAGGCGGGACAGGAATAGCCGATAGAGTCGGCGAAGTTTGTTTGCCACATGAACTCGCCATCATCAACGCCGTAGGCAGCAATTGCGACGCCGTTTTCATGACCCGTGGTGACGATCACGAAGTTTCCGATCACCAAAGGAGAAGCGGCCATACCGTAATCGGCCACTTCACCTTTATATTCTTTGATGGTGTCGTGTTTCCAATTCAGTTTTCCGGAGGCTAAATCAACAGACGCAAGAATGCCCTGGCCAGTAAAGACAAATGCCTGTCCCGATGCAATCGCAGGAAAGGCGCGAGGGCCATTTCCCATAGCATTGCTATAGGCCGGTGCAATCGCGGTTTCCCAATTCGTCTCCCCTGTTTTGGCATCGACTGCTATCGCCAGTTGTTTTTCATTCTTTTGGACCAGAGTGACGGCTAACCCGTCTACCACGGCAATTCCTGACATGCCGACTCCGCCATCGATTTTCCACTTGATCTTTAACCCGTCAGCAGGCCAGGTGTTGAGCAGTCCGGATTCCGCGGAATGTCCTGTACGCAGAGGGCCCAGGTGTTGGGGCCAATCGGCAGCGTTTAAGGCCGTTGTGGAAAGTAGGCAGATGGATAAAATGCGAGCAAACATGAGCATCCCGGTTTGTATTGATGAATATTGTCGATCGTCTGAGCGTATTGATTCTACCCGATGTGTTCGTTCATTAGTGCATTGCTGTTATGTAGAATGTGGAGAATTACCAGTAGCCAGCAACCGTTTATTGGAGGTTTGAAATGAAATCTGTGCGTCTATCGTTGTGTTTGATCGCCACGGTCATGATGGGATTGTTCACTGAAGTGGGTGAGGCATTCGCGTCTAATCAGGATGCCTCGCGAGTGAATATCATCTATGTTTTAGCGGATGATATGGGCTACGGAGATCTAGGGTGCTACGGCAGTAAACTCAACGAAACGCCTCATATTGATGCATTGGCTGCAAGTGGAATGCGACTGACGGATTTTCAGGCTGCGGCCTGGTGTGCCCCAAGTCGGCGTGGTCTCATGACCGGTTGTCACCCGAATCGTCCTTGGCAAAACGAAAAAGGGCGGTGGGGTCGGTTGGCTGATGCCGTCATGATCCCTGAGCTCCTGAAGACGGCTGATTATCGGACTGCGTTGATCGGCAAGTGGCATTTGGAGTTGTCTGAAGGTCTTCATCCGCTGGATCAAGGATTTGATTATTGGTGTGGGACGAAAGGGAGCAACGATTGGGATGGACCAGCTCCGAATTACGAGTCCTTTCGCAGTGCGCCAGAGAAATCGTGGAAGACGCCTTTATATATTAACCGCGAGAATCTAGGGCCCGTCGCTCCTCAGTCAGGGTTTACCAAACGCTATACCGAGGAGGTGGTAAATATTATTAAGGCCGAGGATGAAAAACCATTCTTTGTGTATCTGGCTCATAACATGCCTCACGTACCAGTGTTTGCGTCTAAGGAGTTTCAGGGAGTTAGTGACAATGGTGTTTATGGAGACGTCCTGGCGGAAATGGACTGGTCCATGGGGCAGATTGTTAAAGCACTGGAAGAAACGAAGAAGCTGGAAAATACGATTGTTGTGTTTACCAGTGATAATGGTCCCTGGTCAATGTTTACCGAATACAGTGGTATTGCCAGACCGCTGCGAGGTCAGAAATCGACGACCTGGGAAGGAGGGACTCGAGTGCCATTTATCGTTTCCTGGCCGGGGAAAGTGAAGTCGCAGGAACATCATGGTTTGATGACCCATTACGACATCTATGCCACGTTGGCGACGTTGGCCGGGGTAACGGTTCCAGAGGGACACGCTATCGATTCACTGGATATGTCGAGAGTTTGGTTAGAGGGGGGGAAGAGCCCGCGTACCAAGCACATTTACTATTTCCGCGAAGCAATGGCCTATCGAAGTGGCGATTACAAGATCCATTTGAAAACCCGAGAGCGAACACGTGAGCCCGAGACGGGGAAGCGAGAGCCGAGTGTTTTACGCAATCCTCCATTGCTATTCAATTTGACAGGTGACGCGTCTGAGCGGCGTGAATTACAACGACGTGAGCCTGATGTAGTACGAAACCTTCTGGAAGAATTTGAAGCAACCCGCAATGCAATTGAAAACTGGGAGCCGTTTTAATAGAAAAACGCCCCGCAAAATTGTCTTCAAGTGGTACGATTAGAGAGTTACCCCAAATCATATTTTTTAAGAACAGGAACAGGCTCGTGAAACACGCACTTGTTATAGCATTAGTCGTCATGACTGCTTTAGTCGGTTGTAATTCAGATGAGGGTGGTGAAAGTGCCGCTCCCACAGTTGAAGTGAATCTGGTCAATACGCATTGCCCAATCATGGGACATGAAGTAACCGATGACGGTGGCCGAACTGGTTACAAAGAAGGTACCGTTGGATTTTGCTGCCCTGGGTGTATTGATACATTCAATGCGTTGGATGATGCTGCCAAGGATAAAGCTCTGGCAACCAAAGGTGCAGGCATAGAAGAAGAAACTGAGACAGAAGAAGCTGATACGGATGAAGCCGGCGTCACCGAGGCTGTTGATGCCACGGCCGAAGAGGCGACTGAAGAAGTTTCCGAAGAATTTAGTGAAGAAGCTGCTGTTGAAAGTAGCGACGAGTAAATTTCTTCGGTTGCTCGCAGCCAAGCGATC
Source organism: uncultured Pirellulaceae bacterium (assembly GCA_938082855.1). Lineage (GTDB taxonomy): Bacteria > Planctomycetota > Planctomycetia > Pirellulales > Pirellulaceae > UBA721. Next base: position 3,759 of record CALKCC010000263.1, read on the forward strand.
ACGCACTCAAAGAGGTCTTTGTTGTATGACAAAGGCCTCTTTTTTTGTGGCTCCTATTCATCGCTGAGATCTTCGTTGAGTTGTTCTTCAGGTTCCTTGTCTTGATCCTGGTCGGAATCAGAGTCTGGACGGTCTTTTGCCAGAGACTCAAGCAACTCGGCAAGCTCAGTGTCGCCTACATTTCTGGCGATCTGGATGGCCGTGCGATTGAATTTGTCTAATTTGTTAGGGTCTAATCCCTTCTCCATAAGAAATCGTGCCATGTCGAGTCGTCTGTCTGTTACCGCGTATTCGGCGTACTCAGGTACACCCAGGTTCGGACCACTTTTGTAAATTTCTGCGAGTAAATGTATGGCCGACTGGTCATTGCCGTTACCTAGAGTGAGATTGCCGCCTTTAGAAACGACTAATTCTAGTACCGCCAATTCGCTAAATTTGGCAGCTTCATGCACTGCGGTGAAACCGGCGGCATTTCCTTTGTTCGGATCAGCCCCTGCATCTAAAAGGATCCTTGCGGACTCCAGTTGATTTGCAATGCATACTGCGTTCAACACGGTGTCTTTTTGAAGCCCTGGTTGCGCATTTGGATCAACTCCGTTGTCGATTAAAAGTTGAAGCACATCTGTTGCTCCTTCCATCGCTGCGGCAAACAGAGGGAATCCCCATCGAGACTTGTATCCAATATCACCAATGTCTCCCACTGCATCATTTGCAATGGAGTTAAGAGTGGTTTCATCATTGATCATATCAATAATGTACTGAACAGTTTCAACGTCGTTCTCATAGCACGCCTTGATAAGTAGGCGGTGATAATGACGCCGTGCGAGATCAGCTTGACTAAGAAGTGCTTTGTTAAAAGGAGTCTGCTCTGTGACAAGGTTTTGAAGATTGATTAATGAGGCGGCTTCGGCCCAGCGTTGCCGTGCTATTAATAAATTAGCGTGAGCGGATGGGTCGGGGGAATGGGAACTGGTACTATGTAATTCTGATTCTGCTAGATCCCTCCCTAACGGTGTCACGATTACGTTCGAGATTTGAATCTTTGTTGGTGGAAAGGCTTGGAAGGAAATGTCCCCGGAGTGATATGGGGATTCAAAATCGTCGAATACAGTACTGGTCTTATGATTGTTCATGAACATTTCGATACGAGAACCGCGTGCAGTGACTGTAATCTCTGAGGGGTTATCGGGATTTTCAATGTTTGCCAGCAGGTTATTGCTGTCGACCAATGGTGAACGAGCCAGGGATTTAGGCGTCCCGTCAGATAGCGTTAGAGTGGTTTTTCCACGAGGTCCGGCAATTAGGGGCCTACCATAACGGCCATTGTCAATAATTACTGAACCCATGTACCGTAGATAATTCGATGATCGGACTGGCTGGACAGCAACGAAATCTGGTTGGTACCCCTCACGTAGCATGGCATGGATATGCCCTGCATTTACAACCTTTTGTGCATCTGTTGGTTGGATACCACGGATTGTAATCCCCGAATTTCCGGCCTCACAAAAATAGCGAAAATCTATTTGAAAGTCACTGAAATTGGCAGCTCGCCAAACGATATATTGATTGTTGGTATCGGTGAATGTTAACTGAGGGTCAGTGCAAGATAATTTGCCGTCCGATGTATTCCACACATGCTGCATCCCTTCCCAGTGGTCAATGTTGCCTGGCGAAGTGAGATCGATCGGGGCTCCTTCGTGAATCTGATCTTCATAGGCCTGACTGCGAGCCTCCAAGAGATCGGGGTTGGTCGCTAGGATTTCCAGAATTTTCTTGCTGGCAATTGGGTTGTCCTTGGCCTCGCCTCGTGCCGCAAGAATATATTGCTGAGCATGTTTAATGATGTGATAGCGAGTTACCCATTCCGCCGTCGTTACTCCTTCCTCGATAGGTTGCAATGTGCCTGCTAAAGTCAGGGGCGTTAGATATCGACTTGCCAAAATGGTTGAAAGGCTAAGAGGCTTACTTTGGTTAGCTCGTTCCTCAAAGTACGTCTTTTTTGCATGCGTCTGGTAGACTTCGGTGTCGATTTCAATGGCATTCGACTCCCGGACAAATAGGAATTCAAAAGCCGGTTGGACGGCTGGGGACAGCCGCTGTATTAGATATGGATTTGTCTTGCCGGGCTCGATAAAGGCTGTGATCAAAGTTTGAAAAAACTGTTTTCCCGCTTCATCGTCGAGTTGGGAAAAGTCCATGGACGCAAAATTGGGTAATGCATCTTGGCCGTATGGTGTGGTGATTTGAAGCTTGAGGGGGATCGTCGCCGAGTCATTGCTGCCGTTGTAGTCAGCATTCGGGAGGACTAAAAACAATTCTTGTCTTCCCAGTTGAGGCTTTATATTCCAAGTAAATACGTATTCGCCATTAGTTGCCAGATACGCAGTGCTTCTAGAGACGGTTTCTCCGGTCAATGAATTCAGAATGGTTAGTGACTTATCCGAATTCAGTCCGCCAAGATAGATGCCGGCGGGGTCGTATTTTAGGTCATCGAATTTAAGAGAACGGATCGGACTATCCTCTTGGAAGACCGGCGAGAGATCGACCAGATGGTAGGAATTAACCGAACCATCGAAACCAAGAGTGGTTATGCGAGTCGAGTCCGGACTGATTAGATACTTCTTCGCATTGATGGTCGGGAAGTGGTGTACGGTATCGAGATCCTCTCGAGTGGGCGAAAAAGTGCAGAGGAGATTGTGGTCTTCAATGGCAAGAAACTGATTCTGAAGCGGTAAGAAGCCAAGGAATTGGACCTCAGAATCTCCTGGGACTGACCGTATCGGAGCATCTGGTGATTCCAGTGAATAGATGTGATAAATGTTTTCGTCCGAGGTAAGAATCGCAAAACGACCGTCCGCACTCACGGTGGCGTGGGTAATAGCCACTCCTTCAGGCGACTGAATTTGTGTTGCTTCAGCAGTCGGTTTGGACATGTCTCGACAGTACAGAGTATCGCCGACATGGAAGTAGAGTTGATTGCCACCAAAACCAGCCGATTCTACGGGGATTGGAGTGGGAGTCCCACCGGAATTGGGTGGTAAGACTGTGATCGTCTCGATAGAGAATTTGGTGTAATCAATCGCATGTGCTTGACCGTCGGTAGTTAATACCTGTAGGGAGCCGTCGACTAACTCAATTTGTTCAGCTAAGCCAGAGAGTTTGATCGTTTCGACATTCGTAGATGTGCCGTTGTTTTCCACCTGGCGAGTTTTGTGGATCTGGAGCCATCCCTCAGAATTGGAGGAAATATAAGCGTAGTCATTGTCCAGAGTGAATAGCCGTTCTGTTGCATGAGGTGAGATGAAACTAGGAGATGGATATAACTGATTTGACAGTGTGACGCCATCCAGAGCATGTTTTACAAGCTCTTTGTCTTCCGGATTTCGTTCATAGGCCTCTTGTAGAATGAGCAGTGCGTTATAGGTGTCGTAATCGGCGAATAACTTCTGAGCGTCGGCGATGTCATTATCACGGAATGCTGCTGCCAGTTGGATGCGAGATTCTTCTGCTGTGGCACGCGCCTCGTTGGCAAGGTTTTCTTTTTCCCAGGCATTGAACATGGCGAAGACGGCAATGATCGTTGCGACGACAGCGAGTCCGGCGACTCCGGCGATTAATCGTGAAAGCTTTTTGGATCGTCGGACGGACGCTTCCTGTTCCTCGGCTCTTAAACGCTGTTCATCGGCTAATTGTTGAGCCTGTTCCAATTCACGTTGACGCGTTTCCTCTGCCTTTCGTTCTTCTTCGTGTTGTTCCCGATCACTGCTTTCTAAAAAGCGTAGAGCTAATTGGTAATTGTTGTCATAGCGATTAGCCCATGCCTGATTTGGCTTGCTTTGTTCGACCCACGACAAAGCAATTTGTAGATCAGGATCGCGGTATAGCCCAGCCTTCCCACGCTCCCACAGGCTAGCGGTGTCGGAAAGCCGCGAGTAAATTCGCACGGATTGAGACTCTTCGTCCACCCAGTGGTCTAGACGTTTCCAGACTCGCATAAGACTCTCGTGAGAGATGTCGATAACGGAGTCCTTTTCGAGTTCCGTTGTCACACCCGGCATGAGGAAAGTTCGTCCCGGCGCTCGGTACGCGTTGATTACATTCAATACATCGCCGGCACTGGCGTCGGCTATCTTTGTCAGTTCAGAGAGTCGAGTGGGACGACGGATCCCTCGGCCATCGATGCCTTTTTCTGTGAGCGCTTTGAAGATTCGTTCAGTCGTGCGTAGCATGACCGACTCGCCCTGCGCATCGGATGTGATTTCATGTAATATCTCATCAGCGTGGTTTGAGAGTGCATTGACCATGCTGCCGACGGCTTCATAGTCTTCCAGGTCCACCTCTGGGCGATTTCCCTCAGGCGTTGACGCTTTCGCATGATCCCAGCTGCGCATTAAAGCGTGTTGCAACACGGGGAGTTGATCCGCCTGTTCACCCACGTCATTTAATAGCCGCTGAATTAATCGTCGGCTTACATTGCCGCCTGCGACGCGGGCCGGGCCTTCGATCGCCTGCTGGACCTGATCTCGAGTTAGCTTGGGTACTAGGTATTCTCCATCATTGATGGCTTCTGCTAGCCCGGTGAATCTAGCGCAATCTCCGAGGAAGTCAGATCGCATCGTCAGCACAATATAGATCGGGACTTCATTTTGATTGACGGCATGAATCAACCAGCGAATGAAATCCGGTGCCTGCTCTTCCCCCTTTTTCCCTGCATCGTGGAACCGGAAAATTTCTTCGAATTGGTCGACGACAAGTAGGATGTTGGCACCTTCTTCCAGTTCGGCCTGCTTAACCGCTTCCACGAGCCCGTTTGTCGAGCGATTAATGGTGGCCATAACGTGGTGTTCGATGTCTTCTTCGTCTTCGTCGTATAATTCGGCATCGATCAATGCATTGGCTAGATTGCCGAGTGGGTCACCGCCTGGTTGCATGACAGCGATTTGCCAACTGGCGCCGGCACCTACCATCATCCCGCCTTGAAGCTGGCTCAAAAGACCACAGCGTACTAACGAGGATTTACCACTTCCCGAGGAACCCACCACGGCCACGAAACGGTGTTGTTGCAACCGTTTTGTGAGATCTGCGATTTGTTCCTCTCGACCAAAGAAGAGATAGTCTTCTTCGCTCTGAAAGGGACGCAATCCGGGATAGGGTGTTAAGTCAGTCATAGGTGGTGATATTAAGTCGTTGTCTTCTTGATGAATTCAGTTAGTTCGTCGGTGACCTCGAACGTTTCCTGAGGTTGTTGGATGATCTCCGCCTGATGGGTTTTGAATCGCTCCTTGCGTTTGTCAGTCGGAGGCGCAATGTAAACGGCAACATGGGTCAATGGATTTTCACGACCGTATCCGGCAGCCTTGAGAGTGTCACGCAGTTTGATGTCGACCCAAGCCTTGCGAACCTGGCCGTAATAGATGAGGACGGCGTCGCAGTCGGTTAGTGCCTGTCGATGGATTTCACTGATTTCGTCTTGCGGGGAGTCGAAGTCCGGTAAGATCACTTCCAAGCCTGACTGAAAAAGATGATCTTCCAGAGCTTCCGTAGCATCTTCGTCCACACTATCGCAGATTAGATAGACCTGAGTTATGCCCTTTGGTTCCTCAGAGGATTCCACTGGTTTTTCGGTCAGTGAATCCAGATGCTGAGAGATGGCTTCCTTGAGGAGACTGATCGGTCCTTCAATGAGTTCGCATTGGTGGTGAGCGGCGTCCGTTGATCGGATGGATTCGATGAAGCCTGTTTGGCGGTCGTCATCACACTCGGTGGTGCTATACCAAATGAACTGTTGCTTCTGAGAATCCGCTGATTCCATCAGTGTTCTAATCGAGGCCGATTGGAGTTCTAGTACGCTTTGCTGGGCCCCTTCGGGAACAATTCCATAGTTTTGCCCAACAACCTGAACGATGATTTCGGCATCTTCAAGATAGGTGTCGACTTCTTCGGCTAACTCCAGAGCCTCAAGGGTCAATGGTTTGTCAGGTACGACGAGATATCCCCGTTCGGTTAACTCACGGCATACAGATTCATATTCACTACGAACATCAGAAGTGGTGATCGCCACAAATGCTTTTGGGGCGTCAATCTCTAAATCAAGCGTGTCATCGTCGGTGGTGTTCAGAGTCTTGTTTAGGTCGTAGGCGACGTCATAGATCTTTTCGTAATACCGACGTTTGAGATCTTCTCCAAAAGACTCTTCATACTCCAATACCCGACCGCGTTCATCTTGGTCAAAGAAATTATGGTCGTTAATGCGTTTCAATACGTCGTTATCAAGCGAGTTCGAGTCGACAGGCATCTTGACGACTTTAATCACCTTCGAATCCGCGTTTTCTTTGCCAGCCACAAAGGAATCAACTTCCTGTTTGCACGAGTCAGAATTCACGAAGGGTGGTGAGACGATGGTGAGTAGAGAGTTGACTTTGGGGATGTCTTGAATTGTGCTTTCGTCAAGTTGCTGTTCCGCCGTCGTTTTGTTGGGACGAAATACGTTGATTTCTCGTCCAGCAAGTTGTTGAAGGCGAACTTTTAGATTGCGATGAAATCTGGAGATCCACCCCTCTTCGACTCCAGAGAGTGACTGGTTATCTAGAGCGGAGTAACTGATGTAGACGTCACTTTCTGCCGGAGATCCGTCAGAAATAAACTGCGGTCGGGCCGAAGTCACGTCGCCTCGCATATAGGCTTCAAGATCGGCAATCAATTCTTCCGGTGATGCGTAACGGTCCTTAGGTGATTTTTGAAGACAGCGAAGAACGATTGCCTGCAAGGCACCATTCGTGTTGGGATTCAACGCCGCCAGACTTGGCGGAGGACTGTTGATGATGTTGTTAATTGTTTCACCAAGAGATTTACCGGAAAAAGGGCGTTGTCCTGAAAGCATTTCAAAAAAGACAACTCCAAGACTAAAGAGGTCCGTGCGATGATCGATGTCGCCTCCTAGTGCCTGTTCGGGGCTCATGTAATTGGGAGTCCCCATGATGCCACCTGCATTCGTCAGGTTGTATTCAATCGTGGCATCGTCCATTGCCGGTTGGTCGGTTAAACGCTTGGCTAACCCAAAATCGAGAATCTTGACAATGCCGTCATGAGTAATGCTAATGTTGCCTGGTTTGAGATCGCGGTGAACAATTCCGCTGGAAAATGCTGCTCGTAATGCCTGTGCAACCTGAGAAATGATCTCGCACGTTTCTTCAAGTGGAAGAGTGGTCTGGTCCTTGAGCTTCGATTCGAGTGTTTCTCCGTCGACAAACTCCATACAGATGTAAGGTTGCGCTGGATCTTGATCTCCCAATTCATAGATGGTGCATACATTGGGATGGTTGAGAGCAGAGGCGGAACGTGCCTCGTGGAAAAAGCGTTCACGAAGCACCGCGTCATATCGAACTGCATCCGGAAGCAATTTGATGGCAACTTTACGATCTAACTTAGTGTCATGGGCAAGGTATACCTCCCCCATGCCACCAGCTCCAAGCTTGCTTTGAAGCTTGAAGTGCCCAATCGTCTGTTCTTCCATTGTCTGTAGATCTCAAGGATGATTGAATGCGACGTCCGAATATGACGTTGCTATGAACAGCATAATTGAAACCGTTGACAGCGACAAATAAACGCATAAACAGGCATTTATGCGTTCTGGTCAGAGCTGATGATAACAATCAAAAGCCGTTGGATCCTGCAATGCCTCACGGTTAGCCGGCTCGCGTCCCATGGCAATGTCAAGCACGGCCAGTTCGACTTTCTTACCGCTTCGAGTGTATGGAATCTGATTGACTTTGATGATGAGACTAGGGACGTGCCGAGCGGAAGCTTGTGTCTTAAGAGTTGATCGAATTTTTGATTCCAGTTCGGAGGTTAACTCAGATTCGTCCTGCAGTTTGACATAGAGGACAACGCGGATATCACCGCGCCATGGCTGGCCAATCACGATACTGTCATCGATTTCAGGTAGATCTTCTACGATACGGTAGATTTCGGCCGTCCCAATACGAACTCCTCCGGGTTTCAATGTGGCATCACTGCGGCCGTAAACAACCACGCCGCCGCACTTCCCTTGACTGCCTGTGAATTCGATTAGGTCGCCGTGAGCCCAACGATCGTCGCGTTGATCGAAATACGCCTGGCGATATTTTTCACCGTCTGGATCGTTCCAGAACATGACCGGCATACTTACAAAAGGCGTCTTGCAGACTAGTTCCCCTTTGGCTCCGCTTCCGCGTTCCAATGGGCGGAAGTTGCTGTCAACAGCTTCCACATCCATGCCCAATCCTAAGCATTGAATTTCGCCCCGGTGTACGGGAAGTACGGGATTGCCAAGCATGAAGCAGGAAATGATATCCGTACCTCCAGAAATGGAACTTAACTGGACGTCGGGTTTTACCGACTGATAGACCCAGTCGAAGTCTTCGGGTTGTAAAGGAGCTCCCGTGCTGAGAATGACGCGTAAAGATTCCAGTCGGTGAGTTTCAGCAGGAGTTAATCGACGACGACAGGCTCCCAGAAACTTCGGACTCGTGCCAAAGTGAGTGATTTCTCGCTCGTCAACCAAATCCCATAGCCGAGCAATTGTTGGTGCTGCCGGGAACCCGTCAAATAACGTCACTTCAGCGCCCGTGTATAACGCTGCGATCAGCCAGTTCCACATCATCCAGCCACAGGTAGTGACGTAGGTGATGTTGTCGCCTTGCCGTACGTCGGTATGCAGGAGTAGCTCTTTGGTTTGTTGAAGAAGCGTGCCTCCTGCACCATGGACGATGCATTTAGGTTTTCCAGTGGTGCCGGAACTGTACATGATGTAGAGCGGATGGTCGAAGGGGAGACGCTCATAATTCGGCTCGGATTGTTCACTATGAATCCACTCGCCCCAAGGAACGAAGTTTTCCACTTCAAGCGTATCGATGGGCAGATCGACGAGCTCTATGACTACCATCGTTTGCAGGCTTGGAAGACGAGCTGCTAATTCAACAAGTTTGGGACGGCAGTCGATCAACTTACCGTTGTGGACATAGCCATTGACGCAGAACAGTAGCTTGGGCTCAATCTGTTCAAATCGGTCGACGACGCTTTGAGTCCCGAAATCCGGCGAACAGCTGGACCAAATGGCACCGGCAGCTGAAGTCGCCAACGCTGCAATAACCGTTTCTGGAATGTTCGGCATGAACGCTGCCACACGATCGCCAATGACGATACCTTGTTCGTGCAATTGACGCTGAACAGTGCCAACCAGCATTCTCAATTCATCAAAAGAGCACTCCTGGTCCTCACGAGCTTCCGATATGCCAGCCAGTGCGGTAGTGTCGCCGGAGAAACGTAATAGGTTTTCGGCGAAGTTGAGCCGTACTTCCGGGAAGAAGCGTGTGCCACGTAATCCACTTCCTGTAAGAACAGGGGATTCCGATCCTTCGAAGATGACTTCACTATAGACGAGCCAATCTTTCCAAAATTCCTCAAAATGTTCGACAGACCATCGATGGAGAGAGTCATAGTCAGCTACATCGCGATTGGGGAATTGCTGGTTGACGTGCTCTAGGTAGCGTGCCATCGCCGTGTCGGACGACGAGGTATTCGGGGACCAAAGGAGTTCGTTTTGCATGGGAACATTATAATGCTCTGCTTAGGTTTTGGTCAGTGTAACAATGGATCATCAGCCTCTTGGTGTTTATTTGGTAAACTCACATATCTAGAGCAAATTTAGAAGCACGTCTAGGAACAAGTCTAGGAGGGGGCGAATGAAATACTTAATCACAGGTGGGGCAGGGAATATTGCCTGCCAGTTCACTCACCGCTTACCGGAGGATGCTCAGGTTATCCTCACCGATGTGGCTGATGCTCCCTTTTCAGGAGTGACGCCAAACGCGGTCTATCGCAAACTCGATGTCACTTGCGAACAAAGCGTGTTGGATACATTTGCTGAAGTTCAGCCTGATGTCGTACTCCATTTTGCTTCGTTGCTGTCTGGGAAAAGTGAAGCAGATCGCCATGCGGCCTGGCAGGTGAATATGCAGGGAGCATTTCATGTGCTCGAATCGGCCCTCAAGGAAAGCGTCGATCGCGTCGTGTTCCTGAGTTCCATTGCGTCCTTTGGGAGTCCTTTGCCGGATCCTGTGCCGGAGGATTGTGAGCAATGGCCACGCGGGTTTTATGGTTTTACCAAAGCGGCCATTGAAAGGATGGGATTCTATTACAAAGAGTCGTTGGGGCTGGATTTTCGCAGTGTTCGATTGCCGATTGTAATTTCCGCATACCCCTCTCCAGGAGCCGCCAGTTCCTACGCCTCGAATATGTTTATTGAGGCCGTACGCAATGGCACCTATCAATTGCAGGTCAGGGAATCTTCTAATCCTGCGATCATATTTATAGATGACTGCCTCAAAGCGATTGATCTGCTTACGCACGCTGATAAAAGCTCGCTGACCCGAGCTTCCTATAATCTTTCGAGTTGCTCGCCAACCGCGGCCGAAATTGCAAATGCGATTAAAAACGTTTTAGGAAATTCTGAGTTCATCTTCGAACCGAATCAAAGAGTGGCGGATCTGATAGACTCCTGGCCCAAGAGGATTGATGACGCGGCTGCCCGTCGTGACTGGGATTGGAAGCCTGATTTTACGCTGGAAGAAATGACCAGAGAGTTTGTTGGTACATTGCAAAGCCTAAATACAGAGGGAATCTTATGAGTGTCTTTGATCGGTTTCGACTCGACGGGAAAAAGATGATGATCACCGGCGGAAGCCGAGGGTTAGGAAGGGAGATGGTGCTGGCGATTGCGGAAGCGGGTGCCGATATTGTCGTGACAGGACGGCGTGAGGACAGTCTGCAATCAATCGCCGAAGAGGTGACTGCACTGGGACGGCAAATTTGGACCATTCAAGCCGATATGAATGACCCCAAACATTGCGAAGAGGTTTGTAATCAGGTCATCGCTGACCACGGATCCGTTGATATTCTGATCAACAATGTGGGTGGCCGCCGGGAAGATATCCCAACGGAAGATATGACTCTTGAGAAATGGCGGGAACTGATGGACTTGAATCTTACCAGTACCTTCGTTTGTACTAGCCGAATTGGTAAAGCGATGATTGCCGCTGGGCAAGGTGGGCGCATTATCAATATCGGCTCCATCAACTCGCTGGTAGCAGGCCGAAACATCACTGGGCGTCATTATGAAACAGCCAAAGGAGCCGTTCTGCAATTTACACGTAGTGTGGCCGCTGACTGGGCTCAATATGGAATAACCGTAAATGCGATCCTTCCAGGTGGTTTTATGACCGAACCCAATCAAAAGTGGGCTCGGGAAAAGCCAGACGTGGTTTCTACATTCCGGCAACAGATTCCCATGGGAGACCATGGTCAGCCAGAGGACCTTGGGCCACTGGCACTTTATTTAGCAAGTGATGCCTCACGCTACATGACCGGTGCTGGTTTAGTGATCGACGGCGGTTACACGTTGTGGTAATCAACGTTGGATTCGATGCGTCTCTAAACTAGAATATTAGATGTCTTAGAATCTCATTTAAAAGTGAAAACATTGTCAAATCTAACTGCAACGCGGCGTGACTTTCTGACCGTTGGAGCATTAACTCCACTCGGAGTTTCGCTTGGTGGTCTGTTGCAACAAGAAGCTTTGGCAAGTTCAGCGCGTCGCCCTAAGAGTTGTATCCTGCTTTGGATGCTCGGTGGCCCCAGTCATATTGATATGTATGACTTGAAACCAGACGCGCCGGCGGAAATTCGAGGTGAGTTGCGGCCGATTCAGACAAGGATCCCTGGTGTTGAGCTCGGCGAACTCATGCCAAACATGGCTAAGTGCAACGACAAGTTTAGCCTTATCCGATCAATGGTTTCCTACTCGGCCAGTCACGGTAAAGGTGATCATCACCTGCTTAGTGGTCGTAAATACACCAACGACTTCTATCCACCTAGCTTCGGTTCCGTGATGTCATGGCAATCAGAAGCTCGTCATAAAGCCGGGGTTCCGTCGTACGTTCAGATCGGAGCGATGAACAGTACTAATTTTGGGAAACAAGCCCAGGCTGGAGCATTGGGGCATAAGTACGATCCATTCCTTGTTGATCGTGATCCTAATTCTAGTAGCTTTGCTGTGGAGGCATTCACTCCGAACGACTCTGTAGGCATCGCACGATTAGCAGACAGGCAGTCCTTGCTAAAACGAGTCGACCAATTTCAGGCTCGAGTCGAGCAGCAAATGCGGTTTGCGAAGACTCATGATGCTTTCAATGAGCAAGCCTTTGATCTGCTCACTTCCAATCGAGCGAAGCAGGCCTTTGACATTGCTCAGGAACCAGACGCTGTCCGCGACCGTTATGGGCGCAATCGAGTGGGGCAGGGGCTGTTGCTAGCTCGTCGATTAGTCGAATCTGGCGTGCGTTTTATCACTGTGAAGGGATATGTGCGTTACGGCTGGGATCACCACCCCGAAGTATTCCCCCGGTTAAGAACCGAAGTGCCGCCCTATGACCAAGGGTATGCCGCGTTGTTAAACGACTTAGAAGAACGTGGGATGTTAGAGGATACGCTGGTGATTACTGCCGGCGAATTCGGAAGGACACCGCGATTAAATACAGATTCCCGTGGTCCTGGCCGAGATCACTGGGCTCAGGCCTTCAGTCTTACGATGGGAGGCGGAGGCGTGAAGACCGGAGTCGTGTTGGGGACGACCGATAAACATGCGGCCGAAGTCGTGGAACGTCCCGTCACAGTCGAGGACTATGCTGCAACTGTTTATCACGCATTAGGAATGAATCCTAAAGGTGTATATCACACGCTTGATGGCCGACCGACTGAAGCTCTTCCCGAAGGGAATGTCATACCAGAGCTGCTAGGCTAATCCGAACCGCCTTAGCCTGAGTTTTGTGAGTTATTTCCGGTTGCGAGCGTCTTCTCGGATTTTCTCAATCTGGCGTTTTAAGTGCTCGGGCCAGACGAATTCAGGTGCTGACGTAGGATCATAGCCCTTGAGGTGAGCACGTAATCTGGTGGGAGCGCGAGTGTATACCAGTTTGGTGTTACCAAAAATCTCTCGGCACAGCTCGGCTAATCCCGGGTCATACTCAATCAGCTCTTTTCGAGTGTCCACATGGTTGTGATCGTGGTCAGGTTGCCGGTTGTTTGAAAACCAAGATTGGACGCCTTCCGCCCAGTACTCATGGTGATTGACCGAGGCATACTTGGTTTTCCAGAGTCCCATGGCGAGTGCATCGTCGTAAGCCTGCTTTAACCGCTTGTCGAACGTGGGATCATGATGGATTAGTCCACGTAAGTGAATGTTGTGTGCGAATTCATGGATCAAGATGCACTCCTGATGATAAGGATCACCCTTGTAGGAAAGTACATTTTCTTCTCCAACGGAACATACAGGGTCTCCTTCAGAGCCACCAAGACCGCGAGCTCTGGCATCCCAATAGTCTTTAGGAGAGAAATGAGAATGCTCGGGTACGTCCGTCGTGAATTCGTTATATGCCATGACGACGCAACGAGACTTATTTGCGATCATGATTTGTCGAACCTCCGGATGGTGATCGAGCATTACATCGATGAGATAGGCAGCCTCTTTGAGGGCGTAGTCGTTGACTTGTTTCGACCCAATGACCGGATAGCCACTGGCACTGACATGTTTGGTGTAAAACGGGTCCAATTTCAAATACGCCGGTGGTGGTGTGACCTTGTAGCGATTCAGAGCCTTCTTGCTTTCTCCATGGCATGAAGACGACAGGGGAATGAGGGCTGCAGCGAGCGTAAATACAGTTAAGAAAAGTTTGGATAGGTTCATCGTAAATTGCTATTTATGAAGTCGCCGAATCTGAAGGTCAGACAAAGCGTTGTTGTAGATTCGAAGATTTTTAATCTTACCGTTGAAATAGTCGTGCTGTCCCGAGCCAATCAGTAGAGGCATGCCGTTACAGAGTTCACCAACCGATTGTGAGTCTGCGTCACTAGCTCCGACAAGTCGGCCGTTTAAGTAGAGCTTGACTTGATCCGAGGTTCGAGTGACAGTCAACGTTTGCCACCCGGCGGGAAGCGTTTGGTCATACGTGGCGTTTTGACCGACATTGAGACTGTAAATATGGCCTGACGGGAGCACACCGCAAAATAGCCTGCCATTGAATACGGCCATGGACCAGGCTCGGCGGTAACGCACGTCAGGCGTAGTATCCAGATTGCCCGTATTTGTCCATTTGGAATTGCCGTCGTAACGGTAAACGCTTGCTAGGGGGAGTGTTCCGGCATAAAGGCTACCGTTATAGATGGACATGCCCATGACTTCCTTTTCTTCTCCCAAACGTCCTTTATGGTTCCAGTCCTGCGCTCCGTTAAGTTCGTAGACCGATCCGGTTGGCCAAGTCGCGACCTGAACCTTGGATTGATAGACTGCCATGGCATAGGCCTGCGTGGTTTCCGGGATGGGGCCTAGCTGTTTCCATTGTTTCCCACCTAAATATTCAAAGAAGCCGCCATCGTCATAACTCAGGCCAAAGAGCTTGTCGTTGTGCACCCCAAGATGAACAATCCTTAGATCAGGACACCCACAATCAGTCCATTTCCCAGGCCCGTCAAATCGGTACATGCCACGATGGCGGGGAGTGTCTCTCCAAGCTCCTGTTGAACCCGTGCCGGCATAGAGTTTCCCATCGTACACGGCAAGACCGCTCACGCTACGAACATCGGCGACCTTTCCCATACTCGTCCATCGCTTGCCACCTTCATAGCGATAAACGACTCCACCGTGGTTCTCATTGGGAGAAAGTGGCAGGGAGGATCCTCCGCCGCTATACAGTTCCGACCCGGCATATAATTTCCCGTTGTAGACAGCAAGTGTGGAAATGCAGTTAGAAGGATCTGGTGAGCCTACATCAATCCAGTTTTTACCACCCATGTATCGATAGATATGTCCACGGTCATCGGCAGCAGGTTCCCAGGTTGAAGCGTATAGGTCTCCGTTGAAGACGGTTAACGACCGAACGTACATGTTTTCCCCCGGGCGCCCACAGTCATTCCAAACAGGTGGTGTCTTACCATCTGAAATTCCGAAATGGACATTCCGCCAGTTTGATTGAGCATTCGTGACGCCCGCGTAATTCATGACTGAGAAATTTATGCCGCGACGGAGGTCAGGGTTGTAATACGACAGAATGTCGCCAATGACATCGGTCAGATTGTCATCGGTATGAATGTCCACGCTAATGCTGAAATCCCCACGGAACAGGGCATCCGCCTTATCTATGGAGATGATTGAGTCACGTCCATTAAACAATGCACCGTCTTGTGTAAACGTGACATTCTGCGCGTTGCCATGCCGGTTGTTGCTTGTAACGTCATCAGCACCATCGATGAGAGGCCAATGGCCCAGCAGTTTAACCTGTCCCGACATGGTTTCTGCCGAGAGAAACATTAGAAGTAAGATCAGAGTTAGTGGTTGAAATCGCATTGCTCAATTGCACCTGATGTTTGCCGCTGAATATTGTCTTTAGCATAGCCGGTTAAGTAACATGCCGTCCAACTTGTAGTTTAAGAAAGCTGAAGCTGCTGCTTCGCGATTAAGCTCTTCCAATGTTTTTCCCTCGTTGGCCGCCTGCGGGAGGACGAGCATCGGATACCCCATGTGGTGAGCTTGTAGCAAACTGAGGAGCATTTTGCTCAAGCCAAGCGCGGAGTGGTACGTCTTGAGGAGTTGGGTCATAGACACTGTTGGCAGAAGTTGCGTCTCCTAAGAGTTGTCTTTGGATGGGAGTGAGTTGCTCATACAGATGAGCCACCGTCATCTCATCCTTGGGGCGCATCCAGCGGTAGCTATAACCGTACCAAATGACTTTGCGTGAGAAGCCAGATGTGTTCGGGCTGCGAGTGTGCCAGACTCGTCGATCTAAGATCACGGCATCACCGGCATTGACGCACAATGGGATGGTGCCGTCGGGGTTGGAGACTCCGTCGTTAGGACAGTCCAATCGGTTGTCTAGATGGGAGCCAGGAAGGACCAGTGTGTTTCCGTGATTTGGTTGACTGACATCGGTTAAGTAATATCCAATCTTTACCGATAGCCGTGGGCGTGGATTCGACTCGATCTCGTCATTAACTCGCATGCTATCCTGATGCCAGGCGACATTCCACGGTTGATCGTCCGCATTTTCACTGGGGGTAACGTCGAGGTGAGAATGATAAAGGTAGATGTTCCATCCCAGGATGCTCCATAGTTTGGGGAATACCTGAGGATTGTCGACGAGTTCGACCATCGCCGCGTCTTCGTGTACTACGTCCGTGATTGAGAGTAACCGGTTTCCATGCTCTGCCTTGCGTTCCCGCTTGTCGACACGATCGACGACATCAATCAACCGTTGATGGAGATCGGAATTAAGGGCATTTCTCACCACGAGAAAACCGTCACGATCAAAGTCGTTACGTTCTTCAGCCGAGAGGATATGAGTCAGTATTGCTGTGTCCATAATGCCAGTGTGGAGAGAAGAGCGGGTATAGGTTGCGTGAGCCAATTATAAACAATTAACCATTGGGACATTTAGACAATTAAACAGTTAGACAATTGTCAATTGGCATTTTGGGCCAACTTCTCAATATGCTTCGGCGAGCTGCGCCGCCTACGCAGGGAGTTTTTGGACCACAGGTCCGACTACGTCCTGCGGACAGAGTTTATCCACCTTCGCCTTTCAGGCTCCGGCGGATAAACTTCGTCCTCAGAGACAGCGGTAATGCAATAGAACCAAGGAGCTTGTCCGTCGTAGTCCGAAGGACGAAGTCGGATCAGGTTGCTAACCCCAACTCTTTGCGTAGTCCTTACGGCCGAAGCCGTAACCAGTTGACCAATTTACATTTAGCCAGTTAAACAATTGTCAGTTGTTACAATTGGGCTTAAGTGTTGTCGGAGCAACCAGCGAATTTAAATTGTCTAATTGTCTAATTGTCTAATTGTCTAATTGTCTAATTGTCTAATTGTCTAACTGTCATACATGAACCATCCATTATTACTTGCCGTGTTATCCCTTCTCTGCCCAGTTGGTTTGTTGTATTCCAGCGAGCGGCCAGAGTTTACCGATTATTGCCAACGGCTTGAGCACGAAATTCAGGGTCGGAAGCATGGCTTTATGGCGGGGAATGTTTCTTACTACGTGGGCGGATTTCACGCGAGTTGGAAGTTGATCGAAGACGAAACGATTGGGTTAACCCATCCCTTTCATCATGATTTGCGAAGCCGAGGAGTCGGCCTGCTCGAAAGCAAATTGACCGGGACGGAACACACAGGGGTAGGCAATGACTTTAGTGGATGGGAATTCTATAAAGACACGAGAGTCCTTTATGGAAGTGTCATCATTGACGGTGAGACATTTAAGCATCCCAAGCCAAGTAGTATGCTTTGGCGTCCCGACAAGTTGATTTGTGTTTATGAACTTGAAGGCGTCACAATTCGAGAAGAGAAATTTATCGCAGTCAACGATGCAGCGGCTTCGATTATTACGTCCTCGAAACCAATTCAATTGCGATTTGATGGACATAGCTTTTACCACCGAAATAGTGTCTCTTCCTCTGCAGCATTGATCGGTAATCGCGGTCAAAATGCAATCGTTATCACTGAAGGCGGCGAAGTTAAGTCACGCCCGGATCCAAATGCTCCCGAGCGCATTGGCCCTTGCGTTTATTCGGGCATGACGACTGTTCTAACCTGTTCCCGGGATCTAACCAAGACAACTGAAACTGAACGCGACGACCGTGGTGTACAGCACTACGCTTTTACCGTACCTTGTGATCCGCAGGGGACGGTCGTTGCCTGGGCTATGCATGACCAGGAAAAAGACGCAGTCAAATTGGCGAGAGATACAATCGCTCATCATCAGCAATTCTTGCTCGCCAAGACGAAGGAAATGAACCGTCTGCTCAATGACGAAATTCCATGGTTCCGCTGCTCAGATTCGAAATTCGTTGATATCTACTACTATCTTTGGTCACTCTACTTGATGTATTACATCGATGTCGAGGAAGGATGGGAACAGGAACCCCATACGCAAACAGCAGTTAACAATTTCCTGGGCATGCATCGTTACGATGCGATGTTCCAAATTAAGGTTGGCGCGTGGACTCAGGATAAGGCTGAGTTGGCTTATGGCAATGTTTTGACTTGGAAACACCTGACAGAAAATGGTCGTTATCGGGAAACAGCTAACGGCATTCGGATGCTATCTGATAACAAGGGGATTTCCTGGCATAGCGGAGCCTATGGTGGTGAAACTTCCGAACATGTTCGAGGAGCGTGGCAGATTTACCAGCATACTGGAGACGTGACGTTTCTGAAGAAATGCTATGAAGGTCATTTTCGGAAATTGTTTTGGGAGCGTCTGTCACTATTTGCCATGAACAGTTTTGAGGTGGCAGAGATCCTCGAGGAAATGGCGGAGCTAACAGGCAATGCAAGTGACGTTGCTCATTGGCAGGAGTTGGTGCGGCGGGATCCTGAGCACATTCGTCGTATGTTCGACGATCGCTGGGAAGCCAATGGGATTTCGAATTACTTTGCTGGGCCTTCCAATGGAATGACGATGACCAACGCTTTTTGGGCCATGCGATCTGAATTCTTTCCTCAGGATTATGCTCGGAAAATGGTGCAAGCTTGGGCACTAAATCGTGACTCCGGTTTCTACGGAGAATTCTTTCCTCTAGCGATGTCTAAACAGGCCATGCAAAAGTTTAATACACCAGTGGACCATTCCTTTGGTTATACCCCTGATACGGCTTACTTCACGCTTGATGGAATGTTTCGACAAAACCTGGTGAAAGAAGCAACCGAATTAACGCTGAACCATATTGAGAATTACAACTGGAGTGAAAAGTGGAATATCCCTGTCGCACCAGAGGCCTACCGAAGAGATGTGACACTTTTTGGTGACCAGTACTCGAATTTCAACGCAGGCAAGATTTTACTTTACTTGGAAGGCCTAGCAGGACTCGCCTATTCCGTTCCAGACAAGACCTTCACCGTCCAACCCGCTTTGCCGGAAGCCTGGGATTCCATGGAAGTTCGATTGCCCGTCGATGGATCATGGGTGCGTGTTCAATACTCACACGATGGTGTGAAGGTCGACGGACTCAAGGATGGGTGGAAACAATTAACCAATTAACCTGTAAACATTTAGCCATTTAGCCACTTAACCACTTGGCCAATTAACAATGGGACAGTTAAACAGTTAAACAATTAGACAATTAGACAATTGTCAGTTTGCATTTAAGGCTAACTTCTAAATATGCTTCGGCGAGCTGCGCCGCCTACGCAGGTAGGTTTTGAATCAGGGGCCCGACTCTGTCCTCAATTACAGAGTTCGAGCTTTAGAACCAAGGAGCTTGTCCGTCGTAGTCCGAAGGACGAAGTCGGATCGGGGATCTACTATTTATTTGCGTAGGCCTACCGGCCGAAGCCGTAACCAGTTAACCAATTTACATTTAGACAGTTAAACAATTGTCAGTTGTTACAATTGGGCTTAAGTGGTGTCGGAGCAACCAGCGATGTCTAACTGTCTAACTGTCTAACTGTCTAACTGTCTAACTGTCTAACTGTCTAACTGTCTAACTGTCTAATTGTCTAATTGTCACTCGATTTCACATCGGTTGTTACCGTACCGCCGAGCTTGTCTGTGATCGCTAGATTCCACATGGTCGCGGATTCCGGGACTTCAGCAAATACTAAATTGTCTTTGATCGTAGCTTCCATTGTTTGCCAGACGCGGATAACCAGTGGCCCTTTATCGGTGGTGTATTGAAGCTTGGCAGAAACCGGAAGCTGTTTTTCACTCACCGTCGCTGCAAAAGTACGCTCCTGCATAGACGTATGCAACACCTGGATCAACGGAGCTCCGTCTTTGACATGTTGGTCAATAAATCGAGCGATCTCGGCCGGTGCCCAGCCCGCCTGATGACTATGACGCATCCCCGCTTGGATTCGAATCGCTTTGTCTCCAGGGACGAGTGCGTAGCTGCGTGAATACGAACGGATAGGATAATGCTTGTCGTTGGTTCCATTCACGAAGAAGATTGGAACTCGGCAATGCGGCAAAAACTGAGAGGGGTCGTTCCAGCGGATCCACTCCTTCTGTTGGGCCGTTGTGTTGCGTTCGATGGCTTGCCGCTGGACTGACTCGCCATCATAGAGAAATCCACAACCGTAGACAGGAACAGCTGCTTTAAAACGAGCGTCCACACTGGCAGTTAAGCACGTTAGGTATCCTCCCCAACTGATCCCCGTCAAAGCAGTTTTATCCGGATCCGTTTCTCGGAAACTACGAATGAGAGAATGAGCGCGGATGGCAGCTGCCACAGCATGGAATTGCCAGTCGTTTGTTAAATCTCCGTCGTTATTTAAAATCTTGTTATTGAGGTCGTCTAGCGGGCCAGCGTGTTCAAGCCGAGTGCGATGTTCTCGCTGGAAGTCATAGTGCCGACTGATGCGTCGCGTTTCATCGGAGAATTCCGGAGCTTTCGGGCGTTTACCTCCCAGGTCCATCGCAATCGCCGCATACCCGCGTTCAGCCCACATTTGTACCCACTCTGAAAAGGCCGTTCCACCTCCTCCGTGTAATAAGACCACAGCAGGTAAGTCAGTTTCAAATCCAGACCGACCATTGAGGATGCCGGGAGTCGAGTAATAGGCGAAAACCTCTGTCTTTCTTCCGTTTAACGACTCCCCTTCAAACAGCAAGCTCCGAACAGGCGAATGATCGTCTTCCCAATGAAACTTTGGGGGGTGCATTAATTTCTGTAGGTTCCAGCGAGAGAATACTTCCGGGCTGGAACCATCTTGAGCACGTATCGTCTCGCAACTTATACAGATGAAAAACAACAATAGAATGTGGACAGGTAGTCGCCTAAGCATGATTAGTGCCTTTCAAATCAAGAGGGGCGTCTCAGGCTCCTGGAGCCTTATTGAGTGAGGTTGAGCTCTCGGCGGATGACATCAACCATATACGGA
>CALKCC010000264.1 GCA_938082855.1 uncultured Pirellulaceae bacterium
GTGCGATGAACGTCCTTGGCCTGGGCACCGACATCATCGAATGCTTGCGCATCGCCAAGATGATCGAGAAGCATGGCGAACTGTTCCTCAACCGTGTCTATACACGGGGAGAAATTGCTTACTGCAGCAGCCGCAAAGGAGCCACCCAATCGTATGCTGGTCGTTGGGCTGTTAAAGAGGCCGTGCTGAAGGCCATGGGCACTGGATGGTCCCGAGGAATTCGCTGGAAAGACATCGAGGTCGTCACCGATCTTACCGGTAAACCACGAGTGGAAATCCACGGAGTCGCCAAAGAGATCTGTGAAGAGCTGGGAATCAGTGACGTTTTGATCAGCTTGTCACATTGTCGTAGTCATGCAACGGCAACGGCAATCGCTGTTGGAGCGGAAACCTAAGGGGCTCAACTCTATAACGGACGGAGGACTCGATGATCCTTCTGGCCAGCTAGACCAACCAGCTTAAGCATTTTCGCGGATCGGTTCGGGACGATATCCAGCCTCAACCACTTCACCATCGACCGTTTTAATGACCGGAGCAGGATTCTCTTCTTCGTGGCGACCTAACGCGGCTTCCCACTTCGCTCGAATCTCGTCCTCCAACCCTTTCCAGGCACCTCGCCCTCGGCATTTAGGGTAACGCGAACATCCTAGCCAAGGGCCACGAGCACCATTTCGTAGATACAGATTCGCATCGCATTTACTGCATTCCAAATCCGTTTCCAGTGGCTTCACTTTAGGTAGCGTAACGGTACCGGATTTATCCAGATTTACAATACCATCGCAGTCCGGGTACTTAACGCAACTCAAAAATGGTCCAAATCGACCAGTCCGTTTCAACATGGGATCATTACAGGTTGGGCAGGCGATATTGACCTGTTCCGGATTGATCGGCTTGCCTTCAACGTCGATAGGAGCTGCGTACTTACAAGCATCACGCATACCGGCGGCTAGCTCACCAATCTGTTCCTGGTGCTCTTTCACTTTGGACCAGGTAACTTTGGTTTCGCATTCAAAGCAGGTCAAGAAAGGTCGCGAGCGAGCTGTTTTCCCTTTATTGACACCCATTTTTTTCTCGCCACACCCTGGGCAAGGTATGTCGATCGGCTCAGGTGGCACGCGGAATCCTACACAACTTAGGAAACGGCCGTTCCTGCCAAAGCGATACTCCAGGCGTTTACCACAATCAGGACATTTATATTCTTCCGGAGCTAATTCTGTTTCCGCTTTGGCGTGCGTCATCTTTTCAAAAGCCGTGTCCAATTCGGCTTTGAACTTTCCGTAGAAGTTATGCAGGAATCCAGTCCACTCGCGGTCCCCACCTTCAATCGCATCCAGCTCAGATTCCATTTCCCGCGTATAGCTGACGTTCATAATCTGCTCGAAACCTTCCAGCAGCTTATCAGTCACCACTTCGCCGAGGTCGGTTGCATGGAATCGATTGCTAATCTTCTCTACGTAGTTGCGATCCTGGATCACCTTAATAATGGAAGCATAAGTGGACGGACGACCAATCCCTTCTTCTTCCAGTTTTTTGACCAACGAACCTTCGTTATATCGAGCCGGTGGCGATGAGAATTTCTGAAGCGGCGTAATATCAAAGGGTGAGGACGTATCGCCTTCAGACAACGGCGGCAACGTTTGTTCATCACTAGCAGTCGGAACACCCGCCACTCTGTAGAAACCATCGAATGCCAGCACTCGCCCCGTTGCCTTCAACGTAGCACCGGTAGGCTTATCACTTCGCTCAAAGGTAACAGTGGTCGAATCCCATTTTGCATTGGTCATCTGACATGAGACAAAACGGTTATAGATCAGCCGATAAAGTTTCAACTGATCCGGGTCCAGAGCTTTGGCAATTTTCTCCGGTGTTCGTGTCATATCGGTCGGACGAATACACTCGTGAGCTTCCTGAGCATTTTGGTTCGTTGACCCATAAAATTTCGGCTTCTCGGGTAGGTAGGCATCCCCGAATTCTTTACCAACATATTCACGGACAGCATTCATGGCTTCCGGGGCAATATAGGTTGAATCCGTACGCATGTAGGTAATCAGCCCAACGTGTCCTTCACCGGCAATGGCCAGTCCTTCATACAACCGCTGAGCGATATTCATCGTACGACTGGCTGTAAAGCCAAGCGCGCTAGAAGCGGACATTTGCATGGAACTGGTGATAAACGGAGCATAGGGTCGACTAGTGGTTTGCTTCGTTTGGATTGAATTGATCTCGTACTGAGCATCCGTATCTACGTCACCAGTAACCACTCGCTCAAACATCCCGGGACCTTTGCCCGAAGGATTGATGCTCGTATCCACTTGGACATTGTTCATCCCAACTGCTTCAGCGACAGCCTTGATTTGCTCGGAAAGATCTTCGGGCTTATCAGCAGAACAACCAAGGTTAAACTTTTCACCTGCTACCTGAATGAGCTCTGTTTTTAGGCTACCGTGTTCAGCCAGCCAGGCATTCTGTCGCTTAATCGTTGGCGTCTTTCCCTTATCATCAAGCGTGGTGATAAATTGCTGCCATTGGTCAACTAAACCGGAAGCCTGTGACGGATCCAAGGCGAGACGGACGTTAACGTTCCATGTTTCATCCGGAACATGCGCCCTGATTTCACGTTCACGTTCAACAATCAGCCTTACCGCGACACTCTGCACTCGACCAGCACTCAGCCCACCAGCTACTTTTTTCCAAAGCAACGGGGATACCTGATAACCAACGATTCGATCCAGAATACGGCGAGCCTGCTGGGCATTCACCTTCGCGATATCGATGTCTCGTGGGTTTTCAAAAGCCTGCCGAATGGCATCACGCGTGATTGCGTTAAACACAACACGCTTTACTTTTTCGGGCTCGACCTTCATCGCCTCAGCTAACAACCAGGCAATCGCTTCCCCTTCGCGGTCAAGGTCCGTTGCCAACCAAACGCCTTCAGACTCTTTGGCGGCCTTCTTTAACTTGGACAGTGTTTTGTTCTTGCCTTTGATGACTTCATAGCTTGGCTCAAAGTCATTATCCAGGTCGATTCCCGGAACAGGTGCTTTTACCCCCTTAGGATTCCTTGCAGGAAGGTCCAGAACGTGACCAATACTCGCTTCTACCAAATAATCCGGTCCCAGGATTTTGGAGATCGTCTTTACCTTAGCGGGTGACTCGACAATGACTAGGTGCTTGGTCATGGGGATAGTTTTTATTAAAGGAAAGGTGTTTTAAGGGAATTGGAGTTACAAAACACGCCAAACAGCATGCCTCGAATTAAATATCAGCATAAATTTGGCTGAGCATCAAAAGACTAAACCCCGCCTTTAATTCCGCTGTAATTCGCAACACCCCTACAAACGATACGAACTGAACAAATATATTAGTTACCCACTATCGGCGCAGGCAACCAGTCAACGCTATATTACAAGTACCTACCGGCCACATTGGGGTTTGTAATTCCCTCAAAACGGCCTAAAATTAGTAGTTTCACCGTGGGTGTAAACACACGGTGGACTTAAGAATTCCTTAATGCCGCAACCCCCATCAGGGTTATATATGTAGTTACACAGGTTTTGGAATCCTTAGACGAATCATTAAGACGTTACTTTTATCTGTCAAGCCATAATAAGCATCTTCGCGTCAGTGAGATGAACGAACCATGTCCAAAGCAAAACGCCCCAATCGAATTCACGGTCGTCAAAAAGATCAACAGATTGACAAAATCAAACAACAGCGTGAAGAAAAACGCCTGGAACATATTGCGAAGCTAAAGGCTGAAGGAAAGTACGAAGACAAAGGAATGTTTGCCTTTGTTGCTAAGCACAAAAACCTTTCCTACTCCGTGCTAACCATCATTGCGGTCATCGCCTTTGTCGTTGGACCAGCCTACTATGCAGCGATCCAGGGCGGGCCAAATACTTCGTCCGCTAATGGCGAATTTACACTGGCAAGATGGGACGGCGGCGAGATCACCCAGGCGGAGGCCATGGACCTGAATGATACCGGGCAACGCCTCACTATGTTCTACAGTGAACTTGTCCAAAACGCTGCGGCTCGCATGAGGGCAAAGGGGGAAATCCCCAACCCCAGTGACTTAGATCCGTGGAGTCTATTGCAGCCAAGTGATCCGACTACTGTGAAGTTCCTTTCCACCATTGCTGACCAATACGGAATGGGAATTAAAGCGGAAGACATTGAGGACAATATCAAGGAAAATCTTTACCTACACAATACCTCAGAACAAATCCGCCAAGCAAAGAAGAGTGCTTTTGGGGAACTAAAGGAGACTTCCGAGATCGCGGAATTGCTCGTGCCCTACGTCGCAGCCCGTCGAATGCAGCAACTGGCCGAATCCGGTGTCCCCACCGCGCCAGCCATTTCTGACCGATATGTCGCGCACAAGATGTTATCAACCAAACACCAGTTCGAGGTCTTGAGAATTCCTGTTTCTCTCAAAGGAATCACCCCTCCTACGGATTCTGATTTAGAAGACTTGATCGCACAACGAAGCGAATGGTATGTCGATGACACAGGTGGCCCAACGGAACTCGGGTTAAACCCTGCTTCTGGCTTTCAGTTGGCCAATGAAATCTACGGTCCTTTCGGCGTGCGTTCCCCACGCAAGTTTGGCTACCAATACGTTACCTTTAATGACGCCGCATACGACCGTTATGCTCGAGTCAAATTCGAAGAAGGTATCACCGAAGAGAACCTCAAAACATATTACGAAACGAATATCGAACGATACCCTGCTCCCGATGACGTCCTTGATGCCATCGAAGACGCTGCTAACGGAGCCGAATCCTCAGAAGGCGACGAGAACGAATCCGATACGAATGAAGATGCCGCTTCCGAGGAGAATACAGACGAAGCGACTGATGATGCTAAAGAAGAACAAGATGACGATTCCTCTGAAACACCAGACGAACCGGCTGAAGAACCAGCAGAGGAAGCAGAAGAAGATGACTGCCTAGTCTTCCTTCAGGAAGAAGAGCAAGCAACTGAAGAGGCTGGAGAAGCCGGAGAAGACAGTGCCGAAAACACCGACGATACCCCTCCGGCAACTACGGACGAAACAGAAGACTCGGAAGAAAAACCTGCGAATGAAGAAGGTGAATCAGAAGAGCCTGAAGCCGCCACAACAGAAACCGATGAACCTCCGGCCGAAGATTTAACTGGACTCGATACTCCGATTCCACTCGAGCCAAACTACACCCCAGAGCCTGTCACGACTTATCTTCCTTATGAAGAAGTTGCTGAACGAGTTCGAGAAGACTATATCCAGACTTCGATTGCCGCCTATAAACAGGACATCCTAGATCAGGATATCAAGCAACTCACAGATGCAATGGAAGCTTTTGCGAACGCAGAAACTGAAGGGGGCGAACCCCATTCCAGTAAGTTGCCAGAGCTTCTTGCCCAAGCCCCACAA
>CALKCC010000265.1 GCA_938082855.1 uncultured Pirellulaceae bacterium
GAGACAATTCGAGGCTGGAGCACACCGGTCGTTTTCCAGGCTGATGGCCGAAAAGAGCTAATCCTAAACGGGCATTCCAAAGTCGTTTCCTACAACATTGCTAACGGTGACGTGTACTGGGAATGCATTGCCAGTGTGGGGCGTGGTACTCCGACTCTGGCGTTGACAAAGGAAACTGTCATTTCTGTACCGGGTCGTTCAGGAACGATGGTTGCTATTCGTCCAGGCGGAGCAGGAGATGTTTCGGGGAAACAGGAAGCCTGGCGAGTTGAGCGAGGAGGGGGCCGAGATCTTCCCAGCCCTCTCGTTGTGGGAGATTATCTCATTGTCACTCGGTTACGCCCCGGTATTATCACCTGTTATGACAACCGAAATGGTGAACAGCTGTGGCAACAACGAGTGGAAGGTGGCTTTTCATCTTCTCCTATCGCTATTAACGGTATCGTGTATACCGTGACAGAGAACGGAGTCACCCATGTCTTCAAGCCTGGAACTTCCTTTGAGAGCGTTTCCAAGAACAGTGTGGATGCAACTTTGGAAGAAACATTCCGAGCATCTCCTGCAGCTTTCGACGGGCACCTCTTGATCCGCTCAGACAAATTCCTGTACTGCATCGGACAAAAGTAGTGAATCAGCCCACCCCTGAACCTGTTAGTCCGGAGGATGTCCCTCGCCTAGCTCAGGAGGTTATCCAGGATGATCGCTTTCCTGTCCTAGCCAGCATCGATCAGGACACACCACGGGTGCGCCCCGTATCACCTGTCAAAACAGATGGGTTTACCGTCTGGGTAGCCAACCTTAAGAGCTATCACAAAACGCAGGAAATTGCCGCCAATCCCAAGGTAGAACTATGCTACGTGAATGCAAAACATGACCAGGTTCGTATTACCGGAGTCGCCTTGATTGAAGACCGGGAGTCACTCATCGATGAAATCTGGACAACCAACCCTCTGCTTCAGCACTACCTTGGTTCGCCGGACAACCCCCAATTAGTCATCTATCGTATTGAACCTACTCAGGTCCGTTACATGAAAGAATGGGCGTTGGAATATCACGAAGTCGCTCTCGAGATGTAGTCATTCGAGTTGATTACTTCGGTCTTGCCGTCCTATTTACTGGACTTTTTTTGCTGTTGCATGCGATCCCAATGCACGCGAGCAACATCCCACATATAGGTATTGATCCCCGGATGTCCAATCAAAGATTCATCGGCAGCAAGCTTAATGTACTTTCTTGCTAGCTCAGGCTTCTTAAGTACTTCATAGTAAAGCCCCAAATACAGATGGGCATAAAACAACCGGCCAGCCAGCGTTTGCTTGTCAGGTTCCCCCCGCTGCGCATCCTGCAGGACCTCTTCCGGTGTCGCAGTACCTCGGTACATCTCAAACACTTTCATCATGGGGATCCGGCGATCGTTTTCGATCGGCAACATCACCGCTCTGGCCTTCTTGACGCCCGTTTCCGGAACCATGCAAAGAAACCGCCATACAGAATTCTCCACATCCTGATCATGGTAGGTTTGGTACAACTCAAACTGTTCAGCGCCACGTTTATATTGCTCGGCATAGTACATACTGATCCCGCGTTCCCATTGTCGCGACTCTGCCTTTGGCATCGCTTTAACATAAGCATCAAAGCTTTTGACGGACGCATCAAATTCGCCCAATCGAAACCGTACACGCCCTCTTAAATAGTGCAACGTTGCAATGTCCTTTAGTTCCAACGCCTTCGCCAGAGTTGCATTGGCCTGCTCAAATTGACGCTTAGCATTCTGCATTTCAAATTGCTGATATAGCTTCTGCACTTGGGCATCAACTTTGTTATCCCCGTTGCCTCCGTTATCTCCATTGTCCTGCGCATTTGCGCAAGGACTCAGGCATACCAATCCTAAGAGAGCCAATAGTGTCAAAAGTGTCTTCGTCTGCATTTCAATTTACTCCGTATCCATTAAGCATCAGTCTACTTACCGCCTAGCCGCCGTACCGCCTAGCATTAAGGTATCAGAACAGGCTCACACAACTAATTGTAATATCACCATCGAGACAGCTCTGCACGTCGTGTTTGTCGATTCGAGGGCGATGATGGTAATGACTTTTGTATTGAACGGTTTCGTCGTCGGCCAAATACTCTAACGTCATCGGACTTGGGTCTGGTGCAACCTCTACCAATTGGGCGGTTGCATTGATGAGGGAAGACGGATCGGGCAAATTAACATTCCAAAACGAGCCTTTGTTCAACTCTCGATTTTGATACTGTTGAAACACATCCTGACATGCCTCGGCAGCCAATTCCCAATCAATCGTTGACTCCGTGCGATGGTAATGCGAGAAGGCAAAGGCAGGCACGTTGAGAATTGCCGCCTCTCGTGCAGCACCCGCTGTCCCTGACATATAGAGGTCCACTCCGAGATTGGCACCACGGTTGATACCCGACAACACCCAGTCTGGCTTGAGACCTAGATGCGTTAGCGCTACCCGCACACAGTCAACAGGCGTCCCACTGCAGGCAAAATGTTCTGAATCCCGTTCTTGCCACTGCATCGCAACATCGGTCGTCGCGCGATGACTATAACCTGAGCGTGGGCCATCCGGAGCGACCACAATGACGTCTCCCAACGAACGCGCAAAGCTCTCTAATGCTGCGATCCCGGGAGCATCAATACCATCATCATTGGTTAATAAACAAAGCAATTTAAGAACACCATTTTTTAAATAGGGAGACGAGTTGTTCACACACCATTTCAATTTCTGACGGTTCTGCCAGCAGGACAGGGTGGTGAAGTAGGATGGTTGCCTCTGCTGCCAACTCGCTATGAGGTAAGGCAACCGGTTTGCCACAACGCCGAGCGCTTCGTTTCACAAAGCCTCGAAACCCATCAAACAATGGCAAGCCTAACTCATGTGCTTCAGCTAATAAATTCGCTCGTTGCCGACAATCATTCACTAGCCAGGCAATTTTATAAAACACCGGTTGGCTATGATCCGTATGAGACAAACCAGATATACCTGAAATATCTTGCGTTGCGGCAATAATCTGCCGAGCTGCTTGCAGCCGAATCTCATTGAGCTGATCGAGTGTATTTAACTGTGGGTTTAAGACGGCTGCCTGCAATTGACTTAACGCAAAAGTGTCATTGCCTCGGTCCTTGAAAACATTGATGCGTTGCCAGGTCGACTCTTGCCTGCAAAGGACAGCTCCTCCCCGACCGGCTGAAAGAAGTTTGCTCCCGCCAAAACTCAGGACAGCCACATCCCCCCAGGTCCCGATAGACCGGTCTAGCATCTGGGCCCCTGGCGCCTGACAGATATCTTCGATCACCAACACATCGTGCTGCCGCGCAATTTCGACGATCTGTTGAATTTCAGCCAGCCCACCGTGCAAACTGCTGACGATGACGGCTTTGGTCGAACTCGAGACCGCCTTCTCGAAACTAGTTGCATCCAAACTCCAGCTACGAGGATTGATATCCGCTAATACTGGCCGTGCTCCCACTGCCTCGATACATCTAAAATTTCCGGGAAAGTCATAGGCGGCGAGGATTACTTCGTCTCCGTCAACCACTCCCAATCCACGCAGCGCCAGTTCAATCCCGATCGTTCCCGAGCAAACTAGATGAACAAAGGGCTGCTGGAATCGTTCCGCTAGTGCCTGCTCCAATTGGGCAGTCTGCTTACCGTGATAACGTCCCCAGTCACCATCTTTAAACGTCGACGCTAAGGCCTGTTGAATCTCAGGATTCTGTGGAGGCCATAGGTGAGAGAAACGGTCTGACATAGGGTTTTAATGGTTGCTCAACATTAATCGAGAATGGTGACTTAAAGGCGGGTCTATCTTGACGTCACAATCATGACGTTGGTACCCTTTGCACTCTTATTGTAGTTCAATAACTCTCCCTACGTGATGCCCTTTCATGTTCGAGCCCAGGTTAGCCCGGTATCCCAGATTAACTGGCTCTTATGCTCCGTACACGGTCTTGTTTATCTGCTTTTGCAGCCTACTGTACGGTTGCAGCGACCGAGAATACTTAGTCCAACGATCAGACCTCTTTGCTCCGATCAAACGGCCGTTCAATCCCGAAACATGGGTCGGTCCCAGTCCATCCAAACGTTCTCTCAATACGCTTCAGCGATACGATCTGGTGGTATGGGACGACAGCGATTGGATTCGCAAATACAGTTTGGATGAGACCTTGGTTCGACTGCAGGCGTCCATCCAACAGGGAACCACCCAGGAAAAGCTTTATGCCCTGGCTGAGCTTGCGTTTCTGGATGCCAAGACTCTACTGGACGACGAACAACCTCACCAAGCGTTAGAACGCTATACATTAGCAC
Source organism: uncultured Pirellulaceae bacterium (assembly GCA_938082855.1). GTDB lineage: Bacteria > Planctomycetota > Planctomycetia > Pirellulales > Pirellulaceae > UBA721. The sequence goes on from CALKCC010000265.1 coordinate 4,332, forward strand.
TGGTCAACGCCTACGAATTTCTGTTTACCCCACAGTTTCAATTTTCCAGAAATCCTTATGATCCACAGTTTCAGGAAATCTGTCGCATCTACAATCAGTCTCTTGAGCAGGCCATGCGAATTATGGCGGAAGACAAGCAATTGCGAGACGGGACGACGTACAGCATTTCTGTTGGGGAGCAGCAAGTTGATGTCCAATTGAGATTTCCGCCGCAGACACAACTGGCCGAGTTAAAGTTCGTTTCGGACTTCCGCATCCAAAAACTATTGCGTCATCACCGAACCTACGGACTGGGAGTCGCCATGATTGGCATTCGTGGTGGGCAGCAAACCAATCCTGCAATCGAACAGTATTACCCACCGGGTATGACTCTACCGTTAACAGCCTTTCTACACGTCGCAGATCAAGTTTCCCAAACCGGTGACAAGGTCACTAAACACTGCACACTGGATTTCCATAAAACCGTGGACAATTCTGCACTCACAATCCATCAAGCAAGCGTACCTTTACAAACAGACACATCGATTCCACTGGCTTACCTGCTTGACCAACCCTCCCTTAGCCGTCCTCGCGAAGCAGCAACGAATTCGTTACTCAATCCGAACGAAGCCGGAGCAGGGCTTTTCATGCTCGAACCCTACGACTCTCAAAAAATCCCTGTCGTGATGATCCATGGATTTTGGTCCTCTCCCATGGTCTGGATGAATATGGTCAATGACCTTCGAAGCTTCCCCAGCATTCGAGAAAACTATCAGTTTTGGTTTTATCAATATCCGACCAGTCAACCATTTTGGTTTTCAGCAGCCAAGCTTCGTTCCAGCTTGCAGAATATGTATCACAATTTAGATCCACAAAAACAACACAGGCAGCTTCATAAAACCGTGCTAGTCGGGCACAGCATGGGCGGTTTACTTTCCCTGATGCAGACGGTGGAAAGCAATGACGCATTCTGGCAACTGGTCTCTCATAAGCCGTTTGGGCAACTGCAGGCTCCACAGCACGTTCGCCAAGGTCTGGCAAACACGGTATTCTTTCAGCCCAATCCGTCAATCAGCAAAGTCATCACCATTGCTACTCCGCATCAAGGCAGTGTCATGGCAAACAATTACACCCAATGGATCGGACAAACACTCTTCCAACTGCCGGAGCCAACCAACCTGATTGCCAAACAGCTCATACGAGAGAATCCAAATTTCTTTCATAGCACTGAACTACTCACGACGAAAACCAGTCTGGATTCACTTGAACCTGGCGGAAAGATCTTTCAAGTCTTAAAAACGGCGCGTCGCAATCCGGCCACGAGTTATCACAATATCTATGGTGACACTCAGTCATCGACTCTCATCCAGAAAATCGCCTCGTCGTCTGACGGCGTTGTCACAACCGAGAGTGCTCAGCTACAAGGTGCTCACTCAGAATTAAGCGTGGACGCAAACCACCTGGCAATCACTGACGCCACACCGACCATTCTCGAAATCCGACGGATT
>CALKCC010000266.1 GCA_938082855.1 uncultured Pirellulaceae bacterium
GGAAACAAAACCGACATCGGCGCGCGCAAGCAAAAATCCCTATAGGGTCGCCTCTCATGGTGGTCTCGAACCCGCCGCCTCTGTCTTTGACGCGGTCACAGATATTAAATTAAAAAAAGCTGTAACCCCACTGCTAGCCCCAATGATATGGGCCCTAATGCTTGCCTATTTCGGCATCCTTGTGCTCGATCACCTCATCTGGTTTATTCGTAGTTTCACCGATAGTGGTGGTGGCGAAGGTATCTTCATTGTGCCTGAGCAAATTCTCTATTTACTCAGCGACCTACCTGAAGGCCTGTTCCGTGCTCTTCTGACGATCATTGATTTGGTAACCGGCGTATTCATGTTTATGTTCGCCCGAATCTTTGCAGAATCCGTGGTGGTCGCTTTCAGCATTCTCAAAACCCTCAAGAGTATGAATGGAAAACTCGGCTAGAACACGAACTAAGCTGTAGCGATTCAAAATTCAGCTACCAAAATTGAGCGGTAGTAATTAGCCTAAACTGTGTAGAGAACCCAGTTTAACGGAGAAGACTATTGCGCTCAGTTCTTTGTCGATCGCTGCTATTTATATTTCTGTTAATCGGTATAGCCGAGGCAGAACCAGTACAACTGGTTTCTACTCCGTGGCTAGATCATACCGGTGACGTTGTTTTTTTCAGTTGGCGCGGTGACATTTGGCAAGCCCCCACCGATGGCGGTGTCATTTCACGTGTGACATCCGATGAAGCCGACGAGCGAAATCCGATCGTTTCGGCCGATGGAACGACCTTGTTTTACGCAAGTAACCGAACTGGTGTAAATCAGGTGTTTCGAATGGACCTCCCGTCAAATCGGCCCACTCAGCTCACATTCCACAGTGAGGGTTCTTTGCCTATTGGGATCTCTGGAGATGGAACAACGGTCTTTACATCTGGCCAACGCGATGCCTGGTGGCGTTGGGCAACTCGATTCTTCTCGATTTCTGCAGATAAACCTCAATCGGGAGAGAGGCAACTATTTAACGCTTACGGGTCTGCTGGTTCTGTCAATACACAGGGTACAAAGGTTCTATTCTCTCGTGAGGGAATGTCCTGGTCTCGTAAACAATACCGAGGGAGTAAAGCAGGACAGATATGGCTTTGGGACAAGGAAACGAATGAATACACGCAACCACTTGGGGCAGACGATATAGATAAGCGTTATCCGGTTTGGTCACCCGACGGGAACTCATTCTATTACGCTTCGGAGGAAGACGGCACACGCAATATCTGGCAACACGATCTTCGAAATTCCAAAAGCCGACAATTAACACATTTTGAAGATGACGGAATTGTTTCACCAACCATATCATCGGATGGTAAAACACTCGTCTTCCGGCGCCTCTTTGATCTCTATCGCTTGGATTTGACCAAGAAGAAACCGCCTGTTGTTATTGCGCTCGAATATCAGGGCGATCTTTTTAACGACGACGAATTCGAACGCTCTCTTTCCAAAGCAACTGAAGCAACTTTCAACGCTAACTCAGACACTTTCGCATTTATCGCGGGAGGAGACGTCTGGATTTCCGATACAACGCTAAACGAACCGGTACAAGTCACCAAAACTCCATACTTTGAAACTAGCATAGTATTTGATGATTCCCGTGATCAGATATTGTTCGTCGGAGAGCAAGACGGACAAGTCGACATATTCAAGGTACAACGCACTGACAAGACAAAGCCATGGTGGCGGAACAATGCGTTCCAAATCGACCAGGTAACAGACACAGTCGAAGTCGAATCCAGTTTGGCCTTGAGTCCCAAAGGTAAATATCTCAGTTACGTCCGCCGAAATCAGGGAGTCTGGATTTTGGACCTGGCAAACGAAAACGCAGAATCCAAACAGATAATTTCATCCTGGAGTTCTGTTAGCTATGACTGGGCGCCGAATGAACAATGGATGACCTATTCCGCCTCAGATAACGATTTCAATTATGACATTTACGTTACAAAGATCTCCGATCCCAAAATCCAATACAATCTTTCGAAACACCCGGATAATGAATTTGATCCAAGGTGGTCTCCGGACGGACGCACTATCGCTTTTGTCGGACGGCGAGTGGACCGAGAATACGATATTTATTACGTTCCTTTGACACGCGAGTTGGATGAGACGACCAGTCGAGAATTAAAGCTCAAAGAAGCTCTTAAGAATTCGCAATCGCAAGTGAATGGCACTCCAGAACCCAAGGATGACAAGGAGGCGGAAAAGGACTCGGGAGAAGGCAATGAACTGGATTACGATTTTGAAGACATTTCGTCGCGCATACGTAAAATACCGGTTCCAAATGTTACCGAGCAACAACTCACTTGGTCACCCGATAGTAAAACACTAATCTTCCAGGGGGAGCTAGATTCAGAAAAGGCGACATTTGCGGTCACGCCGTATAAACCGAGCTCACCTCGTAAGTTGTTAGCTGACCAGGGGGACATCATCGAGTGGCGGAGTAAGTCCAATCGAATTTATTGGATCAAGAACGGTACGCCCGGATGGGCCTCAGGTACAGGAAGCGGTGCTGGGGCCTATCGCATCGCGGTATCGCAAATCATGTCGAGAGCCGCCTACCATCAGGAGATATTCACCGAATGTTGGCGAATAATGCGGGATGTTTTTTATGACGGTCGCTTAAACAACCGCAATTGGGACGAAATCTATCGCAAATACTCCACAAAGGCAGCCCTCGCTCATACCCGCTCTGATCTGTCCCGAATCATTAGTATGATGCTTGGTGAATTGAATGCCTCCCATTTGGGTTACCGTGGACCAACGGATCCAACGCCCGCACTCGCACCACGTAATATCACGGGACACCTAGGCGTTCGTTTTGACTCGAGCTATAACGGCCCAGGATTAATGGTCGACCGGGTCATTCCAGGAAGTCCTGCCTGGCTAGAAAAGAGCAAATTACATACTGCTGATATCGTCCTTAGAATCAACGGTGAACGCGTGGACCCAGGCTCAGACCTTACAGCCGTCTTGAATGGATCTGTAAACAAAGAGACCGTGTTGCAAATCGAACGTGACGAGGCGGAAATTGAAATTGTAATTCAGCCAACCTCCTATTCTTCCATTCGATCACTGCTTTATGAGGACTGGTTGGAGAAAAATCAGAAACGAGTCGAGGCCCGCACTGACGGCAACCTTGGATATTTGCATATTAGAGCCATG
>CALKCC010000267.1 GCA_938082855.1 uncultured Pirellulaceae bacterium
CCCTCTAGCGGCCAATGCTGACTTATACCGTCGAATGCTGATCTGTGCGGCAAGAAATGAAGATGCCAATCTGGCACGACAGGCGTACAACTGGATCCGACGTGAAGAGCAGCAACATGGCATTCAGGCTTCCAATCTGACGACGATGGGAGATTTGCTGACCGAACTGAAACTTGTCGATTTGGCCAAAGAGCGTTATCAGACCGGGGCGAATTTACCAGTGCTGACCTCCGATGGGAGAACCTGTATGGACCGGCTGGTCGCCCTGGAAGAAGATCCTGCTAAGAAACTACAAGTATATGAAGCAGCATTTCGGAAGGAGTCAGATCAGTTTGGTTCTCTGATGCACAATGCAATTGCGTTGCGGCTGGCCCCAGCCGAAGATCAGGCGATCGACTGGAATACAGTCCTAGCATTACTCGAACAGGCAAAGGGCCGAGACTTAGATCGTCCGTTTACTACCTGTGGATTAGATGTCTATACGACAGTCGGGTATCTGTCCGTATTGCGAGCTTCAGAGACTCTCGAGCCCGCTCAGATTCGTCAGTATCTGGATCGATTCGTAAAACTGAATCTACCGATGGTATCACCGATTGCCCAATTGTTGCTGCTCAACGATGAGGAAGTGCAAAAGCCTGAATTGATGCCGATGTTGTTGACCTATCAACAGGCAACCTATCGCTCAGGCGATGAATATCGTGGATTTGACCAACTAACCCAGTTCGCCAGATCCGCTGCTGCCAAACAGCAACATGTTGTTGCCACGACCATTGGAACAGGAATCCTCGCTAACTTCTCCTCGGTGGACGAAAATCGGCGCAAAGCCGTTCGGGATCTGGTAAGCCGCAGTTATACACAGATTGGTGAAGTTGGATTGACGATCGATGAAGATAGTCCCATCGCACCATTACTGCAGGCTGCTTTGTATTTACGACTCGGTGATCAGGAATTGGCGTTTGATCTATATAGCGAAAACGTTGACCTCTTTGATGAGCATCGTGAGCAAATGCCAGTCGACCTGGTCGATTTTGTTGTGAATCGCTTAATTGCAGCCGGTGGCGATGACAATTTCAATTATGTAGAAGATTTGGTTCGCACATGGCTTGTGAAGAATAGTGAGTCGGAGGAAGTGAGTGATGATGCCAAAGCGACGATGCAATTGTTGCTAGCAGAGAATTACTTCAAAGCTCGTCGATTCGACATTGCACGCAGCGAGTACACCACCGTGGTAAACCGCTATCCGGAATCCGAGCAAGCATTGGAAGCTCAATTTGGAATTGGCGAGTCCTTTATGGAGCAAAAGGTCTTTGATCAGGCTCAACAGGTATTCGACAAACTAGCCAACAGTAATGAAACGCTGATCGTCGTTCGAGCGGAATTCCTCAGAGGTGTTTTATCATTCCGTCGAGGTGACCGAGATGAAGCTCGTGATATCTTCCGAAGTGTGTTGGAACGTGTGCCGGATGTTGAACTGGCTAATCAGACGCTCTTTAATCTTGCTGAAATCTACCGTGTGGAAGAACGGTATATCGATCAGTTGAATCTGTTACGCACCATTGGACGTCTCGGACGACAGAGTAAGAGTCGCCATAACCCAGGGACACCGCTTTCGATCGTTGTTCATGATAGTGACCTCGGAATCAGTCGAGGGCACAATCGTATTCCAGTGATCGTGACCACGACCGGAGGGGATCGTGAGATGGTCTATCTGATCTCGACCGGAGCTGGTAAAGGGTTGTTCCGCGGTGATCTGGAGACTGTCCTTGGTGACGTCGCCACAGAAGACGGTTACTTGCAGTTAAAAGGGACGGACGTGATTCGCTGTGACTATCCGGAGGAGTTTCGAGCGGAGTTCAAGAGCGTTCCTCTCTCCGATGTTGATATTCGCATTGCCTCCAATGCAGAGTTTGAAATTGCCAGCAGTATCGATATTGAAAGTGAAGAGACGACATTCAGCGATGAGCTGATAGCTCAGCAGGAAGGGACGGATGATGAGCGATTGAGTCAGTCACGGCCTTCGAATCAAGTTAAACCTGGAAACCCGCTTTACATTCAGGTCGCGGACCCGGATCGTGACCTGACCGCGGAAATCGATAATCTGGTTGTCAAATTGGTGACCGATAGTGGAGATGAAGTTCAGGTCGAAGTTACCGAGACCTCACCGCACTCCGGAGTTTTTGAAGGCGCGGTTAAAACCAGTGAATTGCCGGCCGGAGCTTTGGCAACGGATTCTGCGATTGATCACAGTCCATTGATGGCGATTGATAAAGATCCCGGTACCTTCTGGTTGAGTCAACCTGACGGTGCAGCGCCCAAAGATCTGACCGTGGATATGAAGGATTTATACAGTATTTCCCGAGTCAACGTGGCCACTCCGAATCAGGAAAACAACCTGCCAGTACGGATGGACTTGTTGGGAAGTTATGACGGTGAATACTGGTTCCGACTTTCGAGTTTCCCACGACGAAATCAGGTCCTTGGATTTTCAGAACAGATCTCTGGTATTCAGCAACTGGTGGTGATGGGAGACCATCGCAGTTATCGCGAATGGAATCAGGTGCTTGCTTTAGCAACCAATAACTCGGATGAGTTCACCGCGGTTGAAAGCGAACTTGTGATCCAGGAAGAAATTGGAGAAGACGAAAAGGCTGTTGCTCGCAGTGTGCTGTGGTCCGGACTCTTCAATATGGAACGAAGTGCAGCGGTTAGATTTCGAGTGCAGGGTAACACTACCGGATTGGCAGTCAATGGGATTCTCGAATTGCCGTTGGCCAATGGTACCCGGACGGTTGATGTGTGGCTTGAAAAAGGAACGCATCAATTGGAAGCCTTCAGTGCCTTTGCAAATCAACAGCAAGGAGCAAAGCTCGAATATGCCATCGCCAGTGTCGACACTCAACAAGTCTTGTTACAGCCTTTGCGGGCTGAGCAATTTATAGAAGCTCCGGCAGCGGAAGTGGAATTGCTGGAAGCTCCCAACGTTGTGAAGCGAGTGGATATGTCGATGGCTGAATTGGTGAAGACCACCGAGACGTTCGCAGTAGTTGAAAAAGCTGAATCGATGGTTACTCAGAATTGGAATGCCATTGAAGACACGCTAAGCGTCAGTCTTGAAGGAACTCCTTCTGGTGTTTATGAACTCTGGTTGGATTACAGTCGTAGCGGTTCTGGTAGTCAGGTTCAGATAGATCTGGATCAACAATCCATTGAACATTCTTTGGTTAACACTGGGTCGTATGACAATTATCAGTCAGTGTTTGTAGGCCATGTCATGTTGGAGGCTTCGGGTAAAAAACAGTTATTGTTTACGCCGGTGACGGTGACCTCCAACCTGATGGAATTGAAAGCGATTGAGTTACGACCGATAGATCGTGATGCGGTTGTTAAGAGTGGAGATAGCTGGGAATTTAGATTCCCAGAGCGAAAAATTCGCTATACCAAAGTGGTGGTGAATGAATACGTTGGTGACGCTGTTGCGATCAATCAGATTGAAGTCGGGGATGCTTCTAATGGCGATCTCCAGATTCCGACCGATTCGGATATTCTCTCGCTGGCGACTAATGATGTTTTGGAGATTGCTGCGGGAGACCGAGTGGTTGCCACGTATACCGATGAGCAAACATTAAATGAACTCAACACCGCACAGTTGCTCACACGGGAACTTACGGCAACGTATCACAATGGCGAGGTGAATGCGATTTCCTATGCACTGTCGAGTGCCGCCGGAGGAGGCGTCAACGCTCAGCGTAAGGAATTGATGCGAGTGGATCCCGGCGAACGAATTGTGGTTGAAGTCGTGGATTATGATGAAGACCGATCTAATGATATTGATACAATCACGGTTGAAGTGGCAGTCAATGATGGCGAGTCGATTCAATTGGAAGCGTCGGAAACAGGACCAAACACCGGGATCTTCACCCGGGAAATTGATACCTCAGATACCGCGGCTGAAAATGTGTTGGTAGTGCAACAGGGAGATGTGGTCTACCTCCGTTATCTGGATAGTCAAAACACTTTTCCTGGTCATACCGTTCCACGTGAACGAGCAGTCTATGTGAACGAACCTACCGATGCAGTAGTCCGAATCATTCCGTCTCTGGCTCAACGTCAATCACCGACCGTGCCCGCTCAGGTTCAATATCTGGCTGATGCCGAAAAACAGGATAGTGCGGCTGTTGCGTTTGATGCACCTTTGCTGGTTGAGGTGATCGACCCGGATATGGCTAAGGATTCCGGAAGTACCGTCACAGTAGCATTAGTGACCACCGGTGGTTCGGTTGTTTTTGTGGATTGCGTCATAAGCAATTCGCACTCGAATCTCCCTCAGAGCGTAACCGATAACGAAGCTTTGTTGGCCGGTCGCTTTGTAGGGCAGGTGATTATGCAACTTGGCGGCAAAGATAGTCCGAATGTCATTCCTCTTACATCGGAGATGCCACGAGGACTCATTGGGCGAGTGCATGATGGAAAGGAAGAATCGGAATTGTTGCCAGGCTTGGTCGCCATGGTGCTAAATCTCACCGGTGAAGATTCTATAAGTTTGCGATACAAAGACGAGGTGACAGTTTCTGGCGAAGCTACGATTCTCGACCATAATGCTCGCTTAGTCTCTACCGGACAACTTCAAATCACCGATCGTGAGTATGAAGAATCGGTTGAATTGTTGCACGTTGGCGAAAAGATCTTCTTGAAAGTGCTAGATCCGGATCAAGATGTTTCGGACGAACGCGACAGTATTCAAGTCGTTGTGACGACGGCACTGGGAGAATCAGAAACAGTTTCTTTGTTTGAAACAACCGTTCATAGTGGTGAGTTTACAGGTGCATTCGATCTGGAAGCGATTGAGACACCCGTGCCAAATAATATTGATGCCAATGCTCCGAAGCTGGAAACGTATTTCGGTGACGAAGTTACCGTGACCTATGCAGATCTACGGTCCGCAGAATCCACCGAGACCTTAGAACTTACTCAGGCGTTGCCAGTGGTCGTCGGAACGGATGGATTAATCACAGCATTCTCTAAGGCATTTGAAAATGAAGAATTGGCTGTGGAAACCAAGTTTCGAATTGCCGAGAGTTACTTTGAATTGTTTAAGAGCCACAAGGATCTTGGACGTGACGAAGAGAAAACGATTGATTTGGAAGCAGGTCGCAGAATTCTGCAGGAAGTGATGGAAGATTACCCTGATCCAAAATACGTACCACGTATTTCCTATCTGCTTGGTCAATTTTCACAGGAATTGGAACAGTGGTCTCAGGCGATTTCATCCTATGAAGTGATTCTGCAACAGTACGGCGACCATACTTTGGCGCCGGATGCTCAGTATAAATTGGCTCAGTGTCTGGAGCAGTCCGGAGACTTTGATGAAGCCTTGGAAGCCTATGTTACGCTGGCTGCGACTTATCCTAAGAGCCCACTGATCGCCAGTGTGATGATTCGAATCTCTGACCATTTCTATAAGGCGGAAAACTATGAAATTGCCGCTCAGGTCGGTGAGAAATTCCTCGAAAAGTTTGAAGGGCATGAACACGCTCAACGAATGGCCTTCAGAATTGGACAGGCCTTTTATAAGAATGAGGAGTACACGGAAGCGGGAGATTCCTTCGATCGATTTATGAAACTCTTCCCCGAAGATGCACTCAGTGCAGATGCCTTATTCTGGAGTGGGGAAAGTTATCGGATGGGTAACAATAATCAACTCGCCTTCCGCCGATACAATCGCTGCCGATGGGATTTTCCCGCCAGTGAAGCAGCTAAGTTTGCTCGAGGACGATTGGCATTACCGGAAATGCTCAATCAATTTGAAGCCGAAGCGAACAGTATCGATAACGATAATTAAAACAAGTTCTTCATGCCGATGGCATGTGGTCGAATACCGACATTGAGAAAGTAAGACAGTATGATTTTTCGACGAACCCAACGAGTCCAGTCGCCCCGGTCTCAGCAACGAACAAGGTTAGCGAGATTGCTGACGATCGGAGCCTTTCTGGCTTGTTCGGCATTATTGGTCAATGCGGCCACCAGTGGTGTCTTAGCTCAGGATGATATCCTTGGTGACTTAGCAGAAGAAAATCTGCCGACGACGACGCAGGCTGAAGATCAGCAAGCAGCAGATCAGGCTACTACCGTCGATGCTGAAGGTACGGGAACGACGGCCGAGGAAAATCAGACCGGTGAACAGGCTCAAACTGAAGACTCAGGAACAGACGCGGATGCAACTGCTGAGTCACAAGATACAGCAGGCGACGGAGAAGCAGGAGACGGTTCCTCGGAGCAACAGGCAGAGTCAGAGGAACCGAGTGCGATTGAGGAATTTCTTAATTCCGGTGCACTGGGATTACTACTCAATGGTGGTGCATTTATGTGGCCAATCCTGTTGATGGGTATTTTGGCTGTAGGAGTCATCATCGAACGATACCGAAGCCTGAAAATGCTCAATGCAGATGACTTTCAAGTTCGGGAACAGGTTCAGCAACTATTGTTTGATGACAAGATTGAAGACGCTTTGGAGTTATGTGATACCCAACAGGGGCCCGTGCCTGCCGTGCTATCTGCCGGATTAAGAAAGTATTATGTGCTGCGAAAGCTGGACTACGATGTTGCTCGGACAGAAGAACAGGTCGTCAAAGCGATGGATGACTACAGTGTCCATATTGTGGCAGGTCTGGAACGTCATTTGCCCGTTCTGGCTACCGTCTCAAGTGCCGCTCCGATGTTGGGATTCCTAGGTACCGTTCAAGGGATGATTGTTGCGTTTCAACAAATTGTCGAGCAAATGGGTGAGACGAATATTGTGGAAGCTGCGGCGAGTGGGATTCAAGTGTCGTTGCTGACAACCTGCTTTGGGCTCATCGTTGGGATTCCGGCATTTGTAGCGTTTAATTATTTCACCAGTGTGATTAACCGGTTCGTATTACAGGTGGAACAATCGGCCACTGAGCTGATAGAAAATGTGTCCATTCAATTAGCTGCGGCAGGAATGGAATCCAAGGAAGAGTAACGGCCAGTGCGAGAACGACGTAGAAACAAACTGATGGTGGAACCACCGTCGAGCGCAACAGGGGACATCGCGTTTAACCTGATTGTGTTCTTCTTGGTTTGCGCGTCAGTACAGCCGGATAGTGGACGCCAACAAACGCTGCCTCGCAGTGAACAAGAGTCCGAAGAACAGTCAGAAAACATCGAAGTGCAGTTGGGACGTAACACAGTAATGCTCAACGGGAATGTACTTAGACAAGAAGATTTTGATGCGGCATTGAAACGTGCCCTGACTGGCAAGACACGTGATGAAGATCGTGTCGTGGTAGTGAAGAGCAAGGCGGATACACCTTATCATCACTGGGTCACTGTGACTGAGATGATCGAGTCAGCAGGAGGCATCATTACGATTCAAACCGAAGAGGAGCAGCAGGTCGTTGTACCTGGTGGCTGATGTTGGAGGTGAAACGAATCGTTAAATGAAAGTGAAACGTAGATCGTCACAGGCAGATGTGCCCAGCATGGCCATGGGAGATATTGCATTTAATTTGCTTATCTTCTTCGTTATCCTCGCTCGAGCTCAGGATGATAGCCATCTGCAATGGCAACCAGCCGCTGCCGAAGAAATAAATGCACAGGGCACAGCCAAGGTTTCTGTGTTGATTGACAATGACAATAAATATTATGTGAATGGCCAGCAGGTTGGGGCATCACAGATAGCCGGCGAAGTGGATGCTCTGTTAGGGGATGCACCAGCTGGTGAGCGGATTGTCTTATTTAAGGTACATCGGGAGGCTCAAGCACTTTACTTTGAGCCTGCCATTGAAGCGATTAGTGAAGTGGGTGGAGATCTCGTCCACGTACTAGAAAAAAGTCAGGATTAGTTATGAGCAGTAACACAGACCAGGATACGCAAACACGAGGCATCATGGGAGACGTCCAAAGTGTAAAGCGTAATGGGGCGGCTTCCTTAGGGGAACTACGAGAGTTTATCGGATCACTCAAAGGCCGTAAGCCTCAGGAAGTCATGGGAGAAGTTGCCACCAATGGGCTCGTCCAGGGCATTGTGATGTCTTCGGTTGGCTTCGTTGCCGTGCTCCTTGTCTTTACAGCTATTCCGTTCTTTATGGCAGAAGAACAACCTGTTGTACAAAAGGAAGTCACACCCGCAGTCGCGGCCGACACGCAACAGGAAGGTGAATCTGAGAACAATGGAAACTCGGAACAGACCGCTACCGGTGATGCTACAGCAGAAGAAGGAGCGACTGGAGACGCTGTGTTGGACAACCTCGGTATTGGGGAAACCAAAGCCGCAGATCCAGAAGAAAACCCATTGGGTGACAAATTCAATGATTTGTTAGAGGGTGTGAAATAGTGGCTTAGCTTGCGGCCAGGTCCCTCGAAGATTAAAGGAAAGTAACTAGTGAATCTCTTAAAGTCACTTTGCAAACAAAAAGCATTTCAAGTCGGTGCCGTGATGGCACTGGTTTGGCTGTTTGCATTAGCTGACTGGCTCTGGATTCACATGCTCCCAGACAGTGTTCTGCATTTGGTATTTGGGAGTGTCACTAGTCTGGTTTGTTGGTTGGTCTACAAACAATCAAAGTCTCGCACTGAGAACTCGATTGGTTTTTGGAGTTTGTTTAGCTTTGGTGTTCCGGTTTGGTGGCATGCCGGAGTTTATTTCTGTGAATGGCTGGGGCTGGAAGTTTTCCGCGCCTATTTTGCTCGTGGCGGATTGGCGGCCTTCTTTGTCACAGGACTGATTTGGGTTGTTTGGGCTGTGGAACAACATGCTCAGAAGATCGAAGCGTTGCGTCGACAGGCATTCAGTCTGGAAAACGTGTTAACACGGAAAAAGCAAAAGCGATCGGTCGATCACAAAATCTGGAACCCCTTGGATCCCGATGCCTGGTACTACGGGCAAAAGTCTCCTCGCCTTAATCAGTCTCTCAATGGATTCGTTAGCTACACCGTTCTGTTCTGCTTGATCTGTATGATTCTTAGTCAGTTTCAAGGCTGTACTCAGTACTATGACCTTCCTGCCGGCGGAGGTGAAAATCAAGCGGTACAACAGGTGGTGAAAGTCCAGAAGATCATTCGGAAGAAGTTTATTCTAAATCCGTACAGTGCCATCAATTACAACACACCGGAATTGGATGATGTCAAATTAGAGTTGAATGAAGTCACGGCGCATCGCTATACCAAGATGGGTTTTGGAGAAGGTGATGGGGCGGGATTCGCCGGTGGTACAAGCGATGGTACGGTCGGCTTTGTCAGGTTGGAATATCCCGGGGGCGATTGGAATCAGGACTTTGGTATCGGAGGCGATATGAATATGTTGCTCAAATATGCCGAGTTAACCGGGCAGAAAGTCGCCAAGAAGACAAAGGCATACTCTGCAGCTCAATTGAAGACGTTTGATGGAGTTCGCTGTCCGCCGTTACTGTACATAACGGGTCAACGAAATATTTCTCTTGGGAATAACGACATTAAGATTCTGCAGGAATACATCAACGACAAACACGGAATGATCTTTGGCGATAATGGTGGTAGCCGTCATTTCCATAACCAATTCATTTCAATGATGCAGCGTATCCTGCCGGATGTTCGCCCCGTTAGAATTCCCACGGACGATCCAATTCATACTCGTCCCTATCAAATCTCACGCGTGCCTTATGTGGCACCCCATGGTGGCGAAGAAGCTTTGGGTTGGTTTAAGGATGGACGCTGGGTAGCGTACTATCATCCCGGGGATATTGGAGATGCGTGGGCAGACGGCCACGCAGGTGTATCTCAGGATATCTGGGCCAATTGCTATCGGCTGGGAGTGAATATCATGAGTTATGCTCATATTGAACATGCAAAGTGGCGTTTGGCTCAAAAACAATCTGGTGGAGATGAATAATGAAGTCACTAAGTACCCTAATGCTGATGACTCTTGCCTGGTTGAGTTTAGCTTCTCCGGCACTGGCTCAAACCAAAATAGGCGAAATGTCTCTCGAGCGCTGGGCTAAGATGCGAGAGGTCGAACGCTATCAGCTAAACATCGCGGAAAAGTATTTCAAGGAAAAGAAATACGATGTGGCGATGAGCGAATATGAAAAGTATCTATCTCTGTATGAACAAAGTGATGCTGCTTCCTTCGCTCAACTCAAATGGTCGTTGTGCCTGAATAACCTGCGGAAGCAAAACACGGCGATCAAAGAAGGGTTTCAGTCGGTGATCGACTATTGGCCGGATTCTCCGGATGCCGCCAAAGCTTCTTATTTAATTGGCAAGACCTTTGTTGATATTGGCCGAGTCTCCTATGGGAAAAAAGCGTATCAGGAGACGATCGCGGATTTCCCAGATGATGCGGTCGCTGTTTACTCGCTCTCAGGCCTGGCAGAAATCGCCCAACAGGAGAAAGACGAAACCAGTCTGGTAAAGATTTGGAAACGTCTGGCGTTTGATATTGAGCGTACAAAGCTGACCGGAGGTACTTGTGCCACGGCTGCTAATTCTTTGGCGTCATACTACTTTGGTAAAGGGGCCTTCCCTGACGCGCTTGATAGTCTGAAAACGAATTACAAAGATGAACAGCTAGCCTACTACGTCTACGCATACGTCCGTAGCCCACTTGGAACCTTGGTTGGTAATGAGGATACTGCCACCGTCGGACTGCGTTTGGCAGACCAGGCCGTTTCTTTTCTGAAGCAAAATCTCGAATCTGATCTATCGACCGATGAGTTGAAAGCCAAAGCTCAAACGCAATGGAATCAAATGATCGAGGTCGAAAAGTACTCGCGGCGGGATGATAAGGTACTGGCGGCTTACCGGTCTATGCTTGCGACCTTTGGTAACTTGGATGCGATCATGGGCAGCTTGGCAGATTATCACGTTTCCCAAAAACGATTTGACCAGGCTCGATCGATCTATCGCCAGTTTAAGGATAAGGTGCTAGGACTTTCAAAAGTTGCTCAAAGTTATCGGGCCGAGGCTAATTTGAATGAAGCAATCAAGGTTTATAAACAGCTGGCAGGAGTAGACGCTGAAAATGCAGCGACTTGGCAGGGAGAAGAGGCGGCAGCTTACGTTGAAGTAAAGCAGTACCCTCAAGCAATCCAGATTTATCGCTCGTTGGTTGCCTCCGATGCCCTCAATAGCCAGAAGTGGTTATGGGCATTAGCCACCACACAACGTGACGCCAACCTACTTAAAGAAGCTATCGGCACGTATCGTCAATGTGAGAATTTCCCGGAAAACTACCGCCAAATGGCTGGTTGCCACCGTGCACTCAAAGAATACAAAGAAGCACTCGTCCTCTACGGCCAAATCATCGGGGGAAGCGAATCAATGGCACCTTGGGCCCAATTACAAGTTGGCTATACCTTCGAGCAAATGCAGTCAACTGAGATGGCAATCAAGGCGTTTCAGCTTTGTTGTAAAAAGTACCCGAAGGCATCTTACGCCAGTACGGCACATGCTCATCTTCAAAACAAATACAAGATATCAGTGACGCTGGGTGGAGCGACTGATGAATGAGCAAAACGTATAACCCTTAGGGATATCCAAAACTCTCGCTTCGAATCATAATGTCATCCATGAGCGGATCTACATACGACTATGATGTCTTGGTTGTCGGAGCGGGGCATGCAGGAACAGAAGCGGCTTCGGCTGCAGCGCGCGCAGGCGCTCGAGTTGCCCTCTTAACGACCAATTTAGATACGGTCGGTCAAATGAGCTGCAACCCTGCCATCGGCGGAGTGGCGAAAGGTCAGATTGTTCGTGAGATCGATGCGCTCGGAGGCCTCATGGGACGTGCGATCGATAAAACCGCACTCCAATTCCGAATGCTCAATCGTCGTAAAGGGCCGGCAATGCATAGCCCTCGAGCACAGGCGGATAAAAAACTCTATCAGCAGGAAATCAAAAAGCTCATTGAACAACAGGACGGCATCACTCTCCGGCAGGAACTGGTGGAAGATGTCTTAACTGAAAAAGAAGGTGAGAGCGTCCGGATTACAGGTGTGCGAGTTCAGGGAGATGCGATTTACCGTGCTCAGGCGGTTATTCTTACGACCGGAACATTCCTCTCGGCTCTGATGCACACCGGTGAAGCTAAAACGGCAGGAGGAAGAGCAGGCGAAGGTACTAGCAGTGGTATTAGTCAGGCATTAACCGAAGCCGGCTTCCGTCTGGAACGTTTTAAGACAGGCACTCCGCCTCGACTCAATTCTCGAACAATCGATTACAGTCAGGCAGAGGAACAACCAGGAGACGACAAGCCTGAGCCATTTTCTTACCTAACAGAGAAACTCACTCAAGAGCAACTTCCTTGCTGGATTACATACACCAATGACAAGGTGCACCAACTCATTCGGGATAATCTGGATCGTGCTCCGATGTACAGCGGACAAATCAATTCAGCCGGACCTCGGTATTGTCCTTCAATTGAAGACAAGATTGTGCGATTCGCGGATAAGGACCGTCATCAGTTATTTCTTGAGCCCGAGGGGTACGAGACAGAAGAGGTTTACGTAAACGGTATCTCAACAAGCTTGCCTCGGGATGTACAGGACGCGATGTTCAAGTTAATTCCGGGTCTGGAGAACGCTCAGATTATGCGTTACGGTTATGCCGTTGAGTATGACTACAGCCCGCCGGACCAATTGCGTCCCACTCTGGAGACTAAGTTCATTGACGGGTTGTACTTCGCCGGACAGATCAATGGAACGACGGGTTATGAAGAAGCAGTTGCGCAGGGGTTGGTAGCTGGTGCCAATGCCGCCTTGAAAATAGCCCAGAAAGCGTCTCTCATTATCCAACGCAGCGAAGGGTACATTGGTGTGCTGATTGATGATCTGGTGACTTGCGGAGTGGATGAACCATATCGGATGTTTACCAGTCGGGCTGAATACCGATTACTGTTACGGCAGGATAATGCCGATCGACGATTAACCAAACTCGGTTTTGAAAACGGTTTGGTTTCACAAATGAGATACGATCGACTTACTCAGAAAGAACAACAGATTGATCAGGCCTTAGCCTTGTTGGAAACAAAGAATGTTGGACAAGCTACGTTGACCAAGTATCTGCGTCGCCCGGAAACAACCTGGGAAGAAATCACCACTCATCTGCCAGAACTCAACGATCTGCCCGAAGATGTCGTCCAACAAGTTGTCTACGACGTGAAGTACTCGGGATATATCGCTCGACAACAAATGGAGATTGATCGACAGAGTCGTCTGGCTGAAAAGCAAATTCCGGATGATTTTGATTACGATGCGATTGGGCACTTACGTACAGAAGCGCGGCAAAAGCTATCTCTGATTCGTCCCACAACGATTGCGCAGGCTTCCAGAATCAGTGGCATCACGCCAGCTGATATGGCGTTGGTCACAGCGTACTTGCAAAATCGATCTTAGAATTCCAACCACTGACTGTTGGATGAAGCACTCTCCTGAACGCGTTCGATAAACCGTACGCCTTCGAGACCATCATAGACATTCGGGTAAAGCGTATTGATGCCTGGATGAAATCCATTAGCAATATTGCGAGCCATGTCGTCAAATGCCGCGCGATACACGTTGGCAAATGCTTCATAAAATCCTTCCGGATGTCCGCCCGGAATGCGAGTGGACTGTCGAGCTAGTTCCAGCATGTATTGCCCACCGGGGTGACGTTCCATGATTTCGGTTGAATGTCCCTGACGTCGTACGATTAGTTGATTGGGGGATTCCTGATTCCACAACAACGCTCCTCGAGTGCCATCGATTTCGAGTGAGAAATCATTTAGACGACCATGCGTCATTTGGCTGTAGGTAATTAACCCTAACGTACCGTTTTCGAGGCGCATTTGTACGACACCGTAATCATCCAAGGGACGGGAACTGTGAAGTGTCTCAACCGTGGCTGCTATCTTATTAACGGTCAGCCCGGTAACGAATCGGATCAGGTTAAACGCGTGTGTCCCAATATCACCTAGAGATCCTGAACCTGCTTTTTCAGGATCGGTTTTCCAGGCGCCTCGAGCAGCGTCAGCATTCGTATCAAATGTTGTGAGCCATCCTTGGAGGTAGGAACTACGAACTGCCAGCACATCACCAATTTCGCCACTAGCGATTAACTCCCGGGCCTGCCGAATCATGGGATACCCGGTGTAATTATGAGTTAAAGCAAAGATACGTCCCGTATCTTCTACCGTCTTTACCAGTGCCTGAGCATCGCTCAGCGTAGTGGTCATGGGTTTATCGCAAATAACGTGAAATCCAGCCTGCATTGCGGCAATGGCAATTTCAGCATGGGTGTGATTGGGAGTAGCAATACTAACGAAGTCGATGCGATCTTCTTCATCCAGATGAGTTTCATGCTCCAAGAGATCATGAAAACTGCTATAGGCTCGATCTTCACGAATTCCGAAGGCCGGGGCTGAGTCTTTGGCACGTTGCGGGTTAGAACTTAGTGCTCCCGCACAAAGCCTGGCGCGATTATCGAGCGTAGCAGCGATTGCATGCACTTTGCCGATAAATGCCGCTCCGCCTCCACCGACGAGGCCCATACGAAGTTTGCGTTTGATCTCAGGGTTCATATAATTCAGTGTTGATTTGATACAGGAGTAAGAAGGCAGCTTGAATTTGCTAACTGCGGACAATTGTAGCTTATCCAAAGCTAGCAGAATTCCCCATTTTATTGGTGTTGACGCAGATTCTCATTTTTTGGCACAATCTGCCGAGTTGGGGATTTAGCCAAGATTGGAAAGCTTGGCGAAGCCAACGAAATACGTTGTTCTTGGAATCTAAGTGATTTGGATTCGGATAGGACAATTGAGTAACTAAGGTGATAGACAGGAATTGGAAGCAGCAGGGGTTTTAAGTAGAAGACCCGGACTGTTTACAAGCCGATTAACTCAGGAGGGACTTTCCGTGTCACTCTCAGCAAAAACTGTATTTACAACTGGTGAAGCCGCCAAAATCTGTAAGGTGAGCCAGCAGACGATTATCCGTTGTTTTGACAATGGAAGCTTAAAGGGATTTCGTGTTCCAGGAAGTCGATTTCGACGAATTCCTCGTGAACAGCTTTTTGCTTTCATGAAAGAGAACGGAATTCCAACCGATGCACTTGAAAGTGGTGACCGAAAGGTACTCGTCGTAGACGACGATGTCGAATTGGTAGAACTGTTGGTGGATGTTTTCGAACGTGATGGGCGATTTGAAGTCAAAACGGCTAATAACGGATTTGATGCAGGAATGCTCGTTCGTGAATTCCGTCCTGACCTGGTTGTTCTCGATGTGATGCTTCCGGATATTAACGGGAAGGAAGTATGCGTACGAGTTCGAAATGACGATACCTTGGAAGCAGTTAAAATCATCTGTATCTCGGGTATGGTTGAGCAGGATAAGATTTCTGAATTGACTGCTGCCGGCGCTGATGACTTTATGCATAAACCATTTACTGTGGATCGCTTGCTTGACCGAGCCTGTGATCTGCTGGAAATGGAACGAGCAGTTGCCAACTAGCAAAAAACTACTGGCACCACTCGTTTCTTCCTGCAATTGGTCCTCGGACTTTGCAGGTAGTGAAAGATAACCAAGGACGCGCATCATCCGGTGTGCGTCCTTTTTTAACCGCCATAATAAATCTGCTGATTCATGACCTACTGGCCCACTGTAATTGTTCATAACAAGCCCTTGAAGTTGCCGGCGTTGGCTGAAACGTTGGAACGTCTGGTGCGTATGACGGTCTGCCTCTCGGGGGAACAGCGAGCCAAAGAGCTGAGCACGGTATTGGACGAAGACCCATTTCTTCTTGTCTGGCTCACAGCACAAGCGGCTTTGCGTGGACAATCGGTAGATTCTGCGCTGAATTTAGCTGATTGGATGTCTCAGCAAGGGGAACAAGCCATTGCTGAATTAGATCCGGATCCTACCGATGAACTGGTACCTCCTGACCCCGAAAGCTCGGCAGCCTATGTATGCCAACTGGTTAGTACTTCTTCCGAGACAGGCAAATCACTATGCAGTCTAGTGAACACTTTGGACCCTGAGATTTCGCCCGGGGATGAACAGGTAGCCAATCATCTGATGAAGTTGATGAATTCACCGTCCCCTTTAGCGGGCCCACGGGTCCAATTCGCCGATTGGCAGAAAGTACTCAATTGGGATCAACGCGAAGAGGCCTTTGCGAGTCAGCTTCAACATCAGAAAATGTTGGCTGTAAAAAACTTTGCCTACGGTGCAGGGCACGAGATTAACAATCCACTGGCCAATATTTCGAGCCGTGCCCAACGATTGGTTTCAGAAGAACAAGATCCTGAACGTCGCCGTGTTTTGGCAACCATAGAAACCCAGGCTCATCGGGCTTCTGCAATGATTGCAGATTTAATGCTTTTTGCCGTACCACCGGATATCAAGCTAGTGCCTAACAGCGTTCAGGAAATGATCTCCAAAGTCGTTGAAGAGATGGCTGAATATACTGATCCCAAAGGTCTGGTTGTCGAGGTAGCTTCCCAAGAAGAGGTCCAATTTCAGGCTGACCGTTCGGCCTGTATGGAAATGTTCAAAGCAGTGATTCAAAACAGCATCGACGCCATGGAAGATGGCAAGATAAAAATCTCATGGGAAGTGAACAACGATGCTCTAGTTGTGGTTATCGAGGATGACGGGCCTGGGATTCCAGAAGATCAGATTCCTATTGTATTCGACCCATTCTTTTCTGGTCGGGAAGCAGGACGTGGAATTGGATTTGGTTTAACCAAAGCCTGGCGAATCATGCAATTACATCATGGAGACATTCAGGTAGAAAACCGAGAACCTGGTGTAGCCACGCGAATGCAGTTTGTCACTTCACCCGTTTGATTCCAGTGGGTTATTGAGCTAACCCACGACGAGCCAATTCTGCCATCACACCGCGAACAATCGCTTCTATATCGATACCGTTGGTAGCAGGCGCGGAAGTGAATTGAGTCTGAGCTTCCTGCATAAACCCTTCCTCTCTCAACATCGTCTCTAGTTCAGAACTGAGGACCTGGAGTTTCGCAGTCAGTTCCGGCCCTTGAGGTTGCCGTCCAACACCAGTGTTAAATCCACGGAGTTTAATGGCTTCCCGAAATCCTTCGGGGAATTCACTGCGGAAAATCATGGCATCAAAAAGCTTCAGTAATCGGTATTGAAGATCACGAGCCAATTCCCATTGACCAGTTGATGCCAATTGAAAAATCTTGCCAGTAATCTCGGGAACGACTCCACTGGAGGCATTCGTTCCACCGTCAGCTCCAACCCACATCATGGGAACCAGAACCGGGTCCCAGCCGGTGAGGAAGGAGAAGTCAGGACGATTAGGCCGAACCTTATCGATCATCCGCATCATCTGAGGAATGTCACCGGACGAATCCTTGATTCCAATGATACGTGGGCAGTCATCTGCCAGTCGGGCTACGGTATCCACATCAATCGGCGAGGCGAACAGTGGAATGTTGTAAAGCGTGACATCGATAGGTGAATTATCAGCGATCTCTTTGAAGTAGGTGTAAACCGCTTCAGGACCGATTTGATAGTAGAAGGGCGAAACGATTGCCACAGCAGTGGCGCCCAAATCATAATATCTCTCACATGCTCGGATCGTTTCTCTTGTATTGGCTTCAGCGGCACCGGCAAGAATTGGTACTCGTCCATTGACCTGGTCCGCAATGATTTCAATGATTCGCACACGTTCTTCGGCGGTAAATCGTGTGAATTCCCCGGTCGAGCCGTTGGGATACAACCCATGGACGCCTTTATCGATTAACCAGTCCACATACCTGCGGGTTTCGCCCTCATTTATGTTTCCGTTATTGTCCAAACAGACGATATTAGGAGTATAGATACCAGATAGTCTTGCTTGACTCATGATTACAA
>CALKCC010000268.1 GCA_938082855.1 uncultured Pirellulaceae bacterium
TCCAGTCTATCAACCTGCAGGGATTCAGGAGCAACTCTGGCGATGGCTGGAGAGGAGTTGTTGACCGGCATTGGCTTTGTGCGGAAAGGGCGTTTGCCCCAGGAGGTACTTGTTGCCATGGTCAGGAACAGCGAAATCACACCGATGGTTTTGAAAGTAAAAGAAGGCATGTTAAGGATCCAGAGTAAATGTGATGGTTGTGGTTTTGGATTGCTCAGCATTGGCTTGTTGGATATCGACTTCAAAAGGGCGTTCAATACTGTTGCCCGCGAGATCCTCAAGACGAGGATTGATGTTGAGCGTGTAGGTTCCGGGAGTCCAATTGGTAGAAGGGACTAGTTCGAGTGTTGTTGAATTTGCATTGGGTAATATTTGACAGTCGACCAGCGTTTTACCAAGTGTAACCGTGAGCGGTTGGTTGCGAAGCATCGCATAGTCAAGACGCTCGTCGAATTCGATGGTCAGCGGTTGTCGTGTGCCTGAGTCGGGTGCAATTAATGCCCATTGGCCTGGATCTGGCTG
Source organism: uncultured Pirellulaceae bacterium (assembly GCA_938082855.1). GTDB lineage: Bacteria > Planctomycetota > Planctomycetia > Pirellulales > Pirellulaceae > UBA721. The sequence continues at coordinate 523 of CALKCC010000268.1, forward strand.
CTCATGATCAGATTTCGTTGCGGTGAACTTCAAACGATAATCTGTACCAAGTGGTTGTCCCTCCAATGATTGCCAGAGTCCACTGATTTGCAATTCGTACTTGTGGCCCTCTTCCAAAATGGCGCCTAGATCGACATTAAGATTGACCCCCGTTTTTTGACGTCCAGGATGAAACCACAGGGTCAATCGTTTACCATCGGGATTCCATAAATCGGTATGACGGAATGGTCGACCAACGTAGTTTCCGGTCGTGACGTCATATAATTTGCAATGCTCCCAAGGAGTGTCTTGCTGCATAGGTTGGGAGAAAAAGAGATAGAACTTTAGATGGTTAGCAGGAAGGGTGTCAGAGTTTGGCTTGACATCCAATGTGGGTGTTGTCGCCTGTGCCGATTCAAAGGAGTAGTCGGTGTGGGTGTTTGATAATATGTTCCGTGCTTGATACTGAGTTCCGGGTAATAATGCAAAGCTGGGAGTGAAACTCAGCAAGTCTTCGGTGCGTTGATAACTGCCGAGTATCGGCGTCAACTCATTTGTATCACTGTCGACGACCCCGAATTGTAAGATCTGTTCGTCCTTCAAGTCGTTATGTTCGCTGGAAATCAAAACTGAAATGAGCGGGTGCGTCCCACGGACAGAATCGATCATGGGGCCGGATGTGATTTCCGACGCAGGGCGTACATCGGCCACCTCTGAAGGAGCATGATTGCAACCCTCGTTAAAAATAAGAATCATCAGTGCCGCTAGGACACTGATGATTCGTGTGGCTCGTTTGCAACTCATGTCGCGACTACTCAGGCAATGCCGAAACTTCAAGGTCGAGAGCGCCTTCGTTATCACGAAGGATGACCATTTCGTCATTGTTCAGTTTGGCAACGTGCTTGGCAAAGAATAATGCCTTTACAACTTCGATGCCATTTGGTCCCTTTTCCTGAGTGACAACACGACGAGCGGCTTCTTCATTCGTCTTGTCAGCAGACAAGTAATCCATGTTGACTCGAACTCCCCAGTACTGACTTGGTCCCAGAGGACGACGGGAATGGTGGAATCGATCCGTGTTGGTGATCAACCACTTCTTGCCGTTTTTCTCGTAAGTGAACATGTCGACAGGTCGGTTACCACTGCCCAATTCGACCACGGATGTTCCTTTGATGTGAGCATTTTTTTGGATGTCACTGATTTTAAACTTGGCGATCGGTGTGCACGCAAATGATCCGACAATGTAATCCTCTCCCTCTTCCTGATAGGGGATGAAAGACTGAATCGGAGCTCGGGTTTCCCAGCGGCCATGAGCTACGTGATAGGTTTCAGTACTGTAGACTTCACCGGACTTGCCATGCGTTAACGGGAGAGGTAGTGAGTAGATTCTGCTAGAGAATTCTTCGTTGCTTTGCCCCGCAGCGAGGACGCGGTCCTTACTGAATTCCACTCCGGAGATGTTAGCGATTTTCTTCTGGTCTTCTACCGGGAGGGAAACGCGTACGTAACGTGCTTTCTCGAGGTTGAGAGGAGCGAGTTTGCCGTTTTGGTCGAATGTGATAATCGCGTTGAGTCCATCCGCTTTACGTTGAACCGAGACATAGATTTTTCCACTGGCAGGATTCACGGCCATGTCCGCGATGTTAATTCCTTCTTTATTTGTACCGAGAGCCGCGGCGATCTTTTTGTCGACATCATTGACTCGCTCTTTGAGTTTCTTAACCGGTCCGGTATCTCCGGTGTCAATCGCTACGACACTTGCTGTACCGATGTCGGCGACAAGCAGCACTCCATTAGGGGCAAAGCTCATTCGGCCGACTCGTTTAATTCCCGTGTCGCCTTCCTGGACGTTGGCAAGAATTGCGACGATGTCTTTCGTCTCGGCATCGGCGGTTGTTACTTGTGAAAAATAGAGTGCCGTGGTTAGTAGGATTGCCAGGCAGGATCCGAACAGGTGAAAACGTCGCATGAGATAAGACTCCCAGGAAAGGACTGAGTTACAAACTACATTTAAGATACCTATTCATGGCAGAGGATGCGAACGGTTGAATGCCAGATTCAGGTGAGATTCAGTTGATAAATGCTGAGCTAGTTGACATCCGCTGACTACCGTTCGTATTGCATACTCTTCAAACCGAGCAATCTCCCCTCTAGAATGGCGGTGTTGGTCTGATTTTGGAACATCAAACCATGCCTATAAGAAAAATGAATTTGGAAATCGTTGATGAGACTCAAAGTTATTCTTGGACTGCTGTTGTTAATAGCCCCGTGTTCGTTGCAGGCACGCGAGCCGCTAGATAAACCTAACATCATCTTCATCATGGCTGATGACCTTGGTTATGGTGACCTCGGCTGTTACGGGCAGAAGAAGATCCAAACACCAGTGTTAGACCAAATGGCCAGGTCTGGGATCCAATTTAGGAATTTCTATGCAGGTTGTACGGTGTGCGCGTCGTCGCGTAGCGTGTTGATGACCGGACAGCATATGGGCCATACATGGGTGCGAGGTAACGCTGGTGGAGACCCATCCGTTCAGACCTTGCGAACTTCCGATGTGACTGTAGCCGAGCGTCTGAAGGCAGCTGGATACGCTACGGCATTATGTGGAAAGTGGGGGCTGGGAGATGCAGTTGAAGGAAACACAGGTCTTCCAAATGACCAGGGCTTTGACTTCTTCTATGGCTATCTCAATCAGGTTCATGCTCACAATTATTACCCAGAGTTCTTATGGCGTAATAAAGAAAAGGAACAGTTGCGTAATGTGGTTCAGGGATCCGGACGAGCTTATGCAGGATTTGAAGGTGGCTGGGCGACCAAACGAATTGACTACAGTCATGACCTCGTCGTGGAGGAAGCCGTTAAGTTTATTGAGCGAAGTAAGGATGAACCGTTCTTTTTGTATCTGGCATTGACGATTCCGCACGCCAACAACGAGGGAACGCGGGGCACAGGCGATGGTCAGGAAGTGCCCGATTATGGAATCTATAAAGACAAGCCGTGGAAGAAACAGGATAAAGGCCAGGCGGCGATGATTACTCGCATGGATAGTGACATTGGACGGTTGAATGCACTATTGAAGAAGTTGGGGATCGCAGAAAACACCGTGGTGATGTTCACCAGTGATAACGGACATCATAACGAAGGTGGGCATAACCCAGAAACGTTTGATCCGAACGGTCCATTGCGAGGAATGAAACGTGATCTTTATGAAGGGGGCATTCGCGTGCCATTGATTGCTCATTGGCCAGGAGTCGCTCCGAGCGGAATTGTTTCTGATCATATTGGCTATTTCGGAGACCTGATGTCGACGGCTTGTGATTTAGCCGGAGTGGATTCACCGCGTAACGTCGACTCAGTGAGTATTGCCCCGACTTTGAAGGGGCATGCTGAAAAACAGGCCGAGCATAAGTACTTGTATTGGGAGTTTTATGAACAGGGAAGCAAGCAAGCCGTGCGTGACGGGAATTGGAAGGCGATTCGAATGCCTATGTTCACCGGTCCAATCGAACTCTATGACCTAAGCAATGACCTGGGAGAAGCTCGAAATATTGCGGACGCTCATCCAGACGTGGTAAAACGAATGGCAGCCTACATGAAGCAGGCTCATGTCCCCAATCAGAACTGGGCTCCTCGCGGCGGTGTTCGTAAAAACCAACCAGCCCCAGGCGACGGTAAGCCAAGGTTTTAATGAACTTTTGTGCCGTTCGTTGTATCAGCCTAATGCCTCAGTGACGTTTCACAATGAAAGTAACATGGAATGAAGATCAAAGCAGCCTTTCTATTTGTATTGTTAGCTAGTGTCGTCTCGGCGCAAGAACGATTCCCTGAACTTGGAGATTTAGATTGGGGATGGTGGCGAGGACCGAATCATAATGGTGTCGCTCCTGCCAATGCCCGCCCACCTGTGTCGTGGGATAATGAAACTAATGTGCAATGGAAAGTAGAGATTCCTGGGCGGGGACACTCGAGCCCCATAGTGGTTGGAGACCGAATTTATCTCACCACAGCAGATGAAACCAAGAAGACTCAGCATGTCCTTTGCTACGAGAAGTCAACGGGGAAGCTGATTTGGAACACGTTGATGCATCAGGGAGAGTTTGACCACAACAATAAGAAAAACTCCTTTGCCTCGGGAAGTGTCAGTTGTGATGGGCAGAGGCTATATGTGAGCTTTTTCAGAGATCTCAAAGTCATTACCTCGGCACTCGATCTAGACGGGCAAAAAATCTGGGAACATACCTTTGATGGCTTTAAGTCACATCAAGGATTTGGTTGCTCTCCCCTGCTCTATAAAGGCATGGCGATTGTTGCGATTGATAACAAAGGTGCCGGTGGTGGTGCATTGATCGCTTTGGACTCTAAAACGGGTGAAGAATTGTGGCGTACAAGTCGACCGCAGTTGCCCAACTATGTCTCCCCCGTGATTTATCGTATTAACGGTAAAGATCAGATATTCATGGCCGGTTGTAATTTAATTGCCAGCTATGACCCGATGACCGGGAAAGTGAATTGGCAAAAGGAAGGGACGACCGAAGAAGTCGTTGGCAATGTGGCTACCGATGGTGAGTTTATCTTCAGTAGTGGTGGGTATCCAAAACGAGAGACCTGGTGTTGGAAGGCAGATGGCACTGGTGATCTGGTTTGGAAGAATACCGTTCGAACCTACGTTCCGTCGATGCTGGTTCTTCCCAAACATCTGTTTACGGTAACCGACGACAGTATTGGGTATATGTGGGATAAAGAGACCGGTAAAGAAATCTGGAAACAGCGACTTTCGGGTGGGTTTTCAGCGAGTCCTATTCTCGCCAACGGACATATCTACGTTTGCAGTGAGGCGGGAACGACTTGGGTTTTTAAACCTAAAGCCGATGGTGTTGAGTTAGTGTCAAAAAATCAGCTGGGAACTGGCCACATGGCAACTCCAGCCTTCAGTGGCAACAAAATCTTTCTACGTGCCATCGACGAATCCGGCCCGCAACGCAAAGAACTGCTGGTGTGTGTGAGCAATTAAACATTTAACCAGCTAAACATTTAGACAATTAAACAGTTGTCAGTTTTTACAATTGTGCTCAAGTGGTTTCGAATCGGTTCGCGATTTTAAATTGTCTAATTGTCTAATTGTCTAATTGTCTAATTGTCTAATTGTCTAATTGTCTAATTGTCTAATTGTCTAATTGTCTAATTGTCTACTCTTGTTTCGGGACTGGCCAGTGAGTGCCGCGTTGGAGAGAGAGATTGCGATCTGGCCATTCTGCAGGGGGATGTGATAACCCGGTGAGCTGCCCATCTGTAACTAACTCCAGGTCTGCTCCATAGAGTTCCTGCATTAGTAGAGCAGTCAATTCCTCTCGAACTTTCTGATGCTCCGATGATTCGATCAGGTCGGTGAGTTCTTGAGGATCTGTATCCAGATCAAATAGTTGAAACCGATTTCCGGCGGCGTAGTAGATGAGTTTGTATCGGCGGTTATGAAGCATGCGGGTAGTCTCAAATCCCTCTCCATACTCCCCGTACAAATGCTCGCGCTGCGGACCGGCAACCATGGATAAACCGTCAACACTTTCGGGGATTTCGATGCCACACAAGTCCAGTAGAGTTGGCATGCAATCTTGTAATCCCACTAGTCGCTCGTCCGTACTGCCCGGCTTCACGCGGGAGTCACCTTTGGTTCCGACCAGTAGCATCGGCACGCAGGCAGAATCTTCGTAGAACATGCGTTTCGCAAACAAACCGTGGTTACCAAGCATGTCACCGTGATCTGCTAAGAACATGATGATGGTGTTATCTAAAAGACCCGCCTCGCGTATCGTGCCCAACACCACGCGAATTTGATGATCAATATGAGTGCACAACGCATAAAATGCCTGACGGGCAAACTTGATCTGTTTTTCCGTCATATGGTCGGTATGGATGAGTCGATTATTCATCCACTTAGGCATCGTATCAGCTGTGGTCTCCCACGTTCCCAGGTAGGGGGGTGGGATATCAGCGTCTTTATAAACATCCAGATACCATTGCGGGGGAACCAACGGCGGATGTGGGTGGGTGTATGAGCAGTACCAGAACGAAGGTTTTGTGGGATCGCGTCTTTGGATGAAGCGGCACATTTCACGCGTAATCCAGTTGGTCGCATGATGCTCTTCGTCCAGATGCCAGGGGCGAGCGACATAGTCATTGTTGCTCATCCCATGTAGGAATTGTTTACCGGTTTGTCCGACTTCGCCAAGATAGATTTCATAATCATCGGTTGGGCCTAGCTGAGGACGCCCTTCCTCGCAAAGCTGCACATCATGAAAGCCAGCGCGGGCACGCGGAGGATAGACGTGAAGCTTTCCCGAGGCATAGGTTTGATATCCCTGCTGACTAAATACGTCGGCAATGGTCGGGATCTCGGGCATCTTCATTTCGACCTGAAATGTTCTGTCACCGTGACTCCTGGGCGTTGTCCCGGTTAGCAGAGTCCTTCTGGCAGGGATGCAAACAGGACACTCTGTGTAGGCATTGGTAAAGCGGATTCCGTTTCTGGCAAGGTTGTCGAGAGTCGGAGTTTCGATGGCTGGGTGGCCTGCTGCACCCAGCAGTGAGGCTGGCCAGTGATCTGCTGTTAGAAGTAATACGTTTGGTTGTTCAGCCATATTGAAAGAGTGCTTGCTTAGAAAAGGAGACGGGTGATTTGCGGATTAGGCGAGGATCGGTTTGATTACGTCACCATGAACATCCGTGAGTCGGAATTCCCTACCTTGGAATCGATAAGTAAGCCTCTCATGGTTTATTCCTAACAAATGGAGGATGGTTGCTTGGAGATCGTGAACATGCACTCCATTCTCCGCTACGTTGTAACAGAAGTCGTCTGACTGACCATAGGTAGTGCCGCCTTTGATGCCCCCGCCGGCCATCCACAAACTAAAGCAATAAGGGTGATGGTCACGTCCGTGCTGTTTCTGATTGTTCATGTCGCCCTGGACGAAAGGGGTACGCCCAAATTCGCCTCCCCAGATTACCAAGGTGTCCTCAAGCAATCCGCGTTGTTTAAGGTCTTTCACGAGCCCGGCTGCAGGTTGGTCGGTATCGCGTGCTTGGACTGCAAGTTGAGTAGGGAGATTGTTATGTTGATCCCAGCCGGCATGCATGAGTTGAATGAAACGGACCCCCTTCTCTGCTAGACGTCTTGCGAGTAGACAATTCTGAGCAAAAGATCCTCTGCGGGTTACGTCTGGACCATACATGTCGAGGATATGCTGAGACTCGGTCGAAATGTCTGCTAGCTCAGGAACCGAGGCTTGCATTCTGTAAGCCATTTCGTATTGGGAAATACGGGTGAGTATTTCTGGGTCACCCACTTCTTTCTGTTTGATTTGATTGAATTTAGATAGTTGTCCTAAGAGTTTCTTTCGCAAGTCCCGATCAATCCCTTTCGGATTTGATAAATACAAAACGGGATCTCCCGTTCCACGAAATTTTACTCCCTGATGATGAGTGGGTAAGAATCCAGCTCCCCAATACCATTCGTAAAAAATCTGTCCGCAAGAGGCTTCTTTATCTCGGCTAGTCATTGCGCAGAATGTAGGGAGATCCTGATT
>CALKCC010000269.1 GCA_938082855.1 uncultured Pirellulaceae bacterium
TATAGATACGTTTGACTATAAGCCGGATCTTATTAAAGATCATGGCAAGTCAATTACGGCATCGCGTTGGTTGAATAAAACGGGTGAATATGAAAGATTCCTAATTAAGCCTCACTGGGACTTCAAGCAATATGGCGAAAATGGTATTTGGGTAAGTGATCTATTCCCGAATCTTGCCGGAGTCATCGACGACGTCTGCGTCCTAAATGGAATGCACTGTGATAGCGATGGTCATGACAAAGGTACGCTTGCCGCACATACTGGATCCGCTCAATTTGCTCGTCCAAGTATTGGAGCATGGGTGAGCTATGGTCTTGGAACGGTGAATCAAAACCTACCGTCTTTTATGGTGTTAGCTCCGGCTGCACCGTACGCTGGTGCTCAAACGTGGGCGAGTGATTTCCTGCCGGGATGCCATCAAGGCACACACGTCATGCCTGGAGCGGAACCGATTGCCAACGTTCAACCTCGCGTAGCATCAAGAGAGCTACAGTCGCTCGAGCTAGAACTCTTACGCAAATTCAATTCGAGCCGACAGGCGGAACGAGAGAACGATGCAGTTGTGGATGCGCGGATTAGATCGTTTGAAACGGCGTTTGGAATGCAATCGGCAGCACCGGAAGCGTTTGACGTATCGCAGGAGACAGAATCAACGTTTTCCATGTACGGCATGAATTCAAACGACCGAACGGGGTTTGGGTGGCAGTGCCTAATGGCGCGACGACTGGTTGAACGAGGTGTTAGGTTTATCGAATTAATCGATGTTGGATCGAATAGTAACTGGGATTCTCATGGGAACATGGGCGATCACCAGCGTCTGGCAAAAAATGTAGATAAGCCGATGGCCGGGCTTCTTCGCGACCTGAAACAGCGGGGGCTGCTTGAAAGAACACTGGTGGTTTGGACAACAGAATTTGGACGCACACCCTTCAACACAACAGCGAACCATGCTGGACGGGAACACCACAATTTCTGCTTCACCTCCTGGATGGCTGGTGGTGGTGTTAAGGGGGGCTTGGCTTATGGAACCTCTGATGAATATGGGATCATGGCTGAGGAACACTCGGCTCATACTCATGACCTGCACGCGACGATCCTCCACCAACTAGGTTTGAATCATGAACAGCTAACCTACCGGCATGCGGGTCGGGATTTTAGACTAACCGACGTGCATGGGAACGTCCTGCACGACGTGGTGAATGGATAACTTCCAATGACGTCACGCGATTATGGTGTGGGGTTGGAAAGTTCTTTCTTAAAGAACTTGGTTGCGGTTTCAACCGCTTCGGTGAACCAACCCTGTCTATTTAAAAAACCGTGCGGGGCGCCTTTGATGATAGTGAGCCCGATTTTGGTGTCGACTGAGGCCAATTTATGTCTGAACCGTTCCGCATGAGTGCTTGGGTCATCTTTTTCGCCAGATATAAACCAAACTGGTGGAGTGGCTTCGCTTAGGTGCTCGATGGGGGACGCTAGACGGTACGTCTCCGGTGCTTCCTGTTGAGTACCTCCAAGAAATTGTCTCCATATAGCACCACGTTCTTCCATTTCTGCAACGCCGCGAACTCGTGCAGACAGAAAGTCAGTTTGAGCGCCCATAGGGACTGCAGCCTGAATCGCGCTGCTGACCTTTGGATTGCCACCATCTCCTTCAAGCTCGTCGCTGCCTGCGCTCGTTGCCAATAAGGCAGTCAGGTGACCACCAGCGGAAAGGCCAATAGCACCAATATTGTCTGGGTCTAAGCCATATTGTTTTGCGTTGGCCCGTAAATACCTCACGGCTGCCTTGCAATCGTTGATTTGCGCAGGAAAAGCTTTCTCGCCGCTTAGTCGGTAGGAGATTGTCGCAGTGACGAATCCATTGGCAGCGATTGCTTTGGCGAGCTTGGCATGATTGGTGCGATCCCCTTTTGCCCAGCCACCGCCATGGATGCAAACCACGGCGGGCAAGGTTCCCCACTGGTCTTTAGGACGATAGATATCCATTTCTAGCGTTCGGTCGCCGTAGGAGGCATACGTCACGTCCTTCTGCCCCATTAGTGCATTTTCAATTTCAGGCGCGATAGTAGTCCATGCGTCTGCTTCGGGAACGGTTGTTTGCAAACCAGCTTGCCGGGCATCAAGCCGCATCTCTTCCTGAAACAGAACGGTCATGCCACGCAACTTCCGAATAATGGCACCATTGCGAATAGGTGTCGTTTCCCCAGGGTCTTCTTCTAGGTTATAGAGTGTAAGATTCGGATTAATAAATAGCTTCCAATTCTCCCATCGAACAGCGGACAATGTCCCCTCACTACCGTGGTAAAAATAGGCGTCGTTATACTCTTGTCGAGTCATTAATGAAGCCCACTCGCCTGCAGGCTCCCAACGCCGCCGTAACGGAACTGTGGCATTAAGAGACTGGTTTGATCCAGGTGCTGGTACTACTTTGCTATCACCAAGCAGTACGGGAGTGATGTCACGACCGTCGATGACTGGTCCGTCTGGGATTTTGATGCCTGCAAGTGTTGCTAAGGTTGGATACCAATCCATGGCCCGAATAGGAGTGCTTATGCGAACACCCGATTGCAATTTGAGTCCAGGTGCCCAAGCAATCGCCGGTACTCGAATTCCTCCCTCCCATGTAGTAAGTTTATTGCCTCGAATCGGTTGTTGTGGGTTTCGGCCGGAGCGTCGGCCATTATCCGATGCGTAAACGACAATCGTATTCTGATCTAGTTTAAGATCCTTAAGAGAGTCGAATATACGGCCAACATGATGGTCCATCTCTTGAATAGCATCTCCATATTCTCCCCACTCCGACGTTTCTTGAAATTCTTTACTAACTCCCAGCGGTACATGAAGCATGGTATGGGGAAGATATAGAAAGAACGGTTTTGACTTGTTCTTTTTGATGAAGTCGATGGCTTCGTCTGTATATAGACGAGTGAGTTCCGCGGGATCGGCAGGCCGCTTAATTTCTTTGCCGTTACGAATGAGAGGAACGCCACCCTGTTCTTCGAAATAAACAACCTCCACGGGGTCCAGATTATGAAGCAATCCGTAATAGTGATCAAATCCCTGATTGTGTGGCAGAAAAGGTTCCTGAAACCCCAAATGCCATTTGCCAATACAAGCTGTCTGATAGCCAGACTGTTTAAATAGCTCTGCCATCGTCAACTCATCGGCGTGGATGCCGTAGTCAGAATCTGCACGATGTACCCAAATGTGATTTCCGACTCGTCGAGGATAGCAACCCGTCAACAAGCCAGCTCTCGAGGCACTACAAATCGGAGCGGCAGCGTAATAGTCAGAGAATAGAATTCCTTCTGAAGCCATCTTGTCGATACGAGGTGTTTGGACTTCTGTTGCTCCGTAACACCCCAAATCGTAGTACCCCTGATCATCGACGAGAATGAAGATGACATTTGGTGGAGTGATTTGAGCCTGAGCAGCCGGAGTTAAGCTGGCTATAAGGAAGAGGGGTAAGAGGATAAACAGCGGGGGATAATTTCGTAATAACTGCATAACAACGTATCTGAAAGAAAGCATGAGGATGCGAAAACAGGATTCTAAGTTAATAGAGTTTGTCTTGCTTATCGCCGACGTATTGAAACCTAAAGACTAGGCGATAATGTCTTTGATTGGACTGCCGTGGTCTATATCCAATCGTTTTTGGCCGGGAATCTCCAATTTGCGAGAATCCAAGCCACATTGATGAAGGATGGTGGCATGCACGTCGGTTACATAATGACGACTTTCCACGGCATGGAATCCTAGCTCATCGGTTGCTCCGTGTACGATTCCACCCTTTATTCCCCCTCCGGCGAGCCAAACGGAAAAACCATAAGGATGGTGATCTCGCCCATCTGAACGCTCAGCTCCCGGAGTGCGTCCAAATTCCGTGGCCCAGACAACCAAAGTCTCATCGAGCAATCCGCGCTGTTTAAGATCCTTCAGTAGTCCTGCTATCGGTTTGTCCACTCGCTTACATGTTTTACTATGGCTGTCTTTCAATTTGCTATGCGCGTCCCATCCATTATCGTAGATTTGCACAAAGCGAACGCCCTGCTCTACGAGCCTACGGGCAGCCAATGCTTGCTGGCCAAATCCACCGGTCGCGGTTTCATCCAAGCCGTAGAGGTCACGAGTGGCCTGTGTCTCCTGACTGAAATCCACCACGTTGGGGACCGACATTTGCATTCGAAATGCAAGTTCGTGGGATTTAATGCGAGCACGAAGGTTTGCATCGTCGGGATACTTGATAGCCGTTAGTTCATTGAGCCCTCGTAGGAGGTCTAGCTGATGACGGCGTTCTTTCCGGCTAACTTTGTTGCCCGGGCTGCCGAAAACGAGAGGATTGTTTGGATTGATAGTCATACGGACACCTGAGTGCTCTGGGCCCAGATAGCTACCGTCATGCGCGCCGACTCCACCACAGCAATCACCAGGTGGCGTGCCCATAACAACAAATTGGGGAAGGTTTTCGTTAAGTGAACCTAGTCCATAGTGAACCCAGGACCCGATGGAAGGATAGAATCCATCGAAGATGTGTCTGCCAGTATGGAATTGCAACTGTGCGGCGTGGTCGCTATCTGTTGTCCACATAGAGCGAACAACAGCAATGTCATCAATGCAGCTTCCAACGTGTGGAAACCAATCACTAACTTCGATTCCGCTTTGGCCACGTTTTCTATATCCGATTTGGAGTGGATAGAGTTTCGGCATGAGATCTCGAGGCACGCCACTAAAGTCGCGGACGTTCTTTCGGTAAAAGGGTGAGTCCAAGACCTGTTTCTTGTAAGGGGATTCGTCTATTGTCTTTCCGGCATACTTATTGAGAGCAGGCTTAGGGTCGAAGGACTCAAGGTGACTCGTCCCACCATTCATGAAGAACCAGATTACACTTTTCGCCTTGGGGGACACATGCGGCAATCTGACTGTATCCGAGGCTTCTGCTGATGTACCCAGTAAAGAGGCAAGTGCGATGCCTGTAAAACCGTGGCCCAAGTCGGAAATGAATTCGCGTCTTGTGTTTTGAGAGTGCTTGGCTTGCTGGTTTATCATGGTAATTACCTCACTGTCACAAAGTCGTTGTG
>CALKCC010000270.1 GCA_938082855.1 uncultured Pirellulaceae bacterium
CAGAGGTAAATCGTGATGAGCAAGCAGCTTCTGATGTAGATACTCGAGTCCAAATTGCGACAGGCGATATTGATGACCAATCGGAAGCGTCGTTGAATGAGGCCGTAGGTTTCGAAAATGCTGTAATTCCGGTTGATACAGAGACTACCGAAAGCCAAGAAAGCCAAGAGTGGCAGGAGCAGCAGGAAGGGCAGGACGAAGGAGATACCTTTGTTGATACGGCAGATGTGTCGGTCGAGGAGATTGAAGGTAGCACGGACGAGCAGGAGGTTTCAGAAGAAACGTTCAATATGCCTCCCGAACAAGGTATAGATACTAGTGCACCAACGGACACGATTGAAGAGGATGTTAATAGCGAGGAAGCTGCTGACGATACGGATCTTGAAAGAGACGTAGTTCCCGATGAACACGACAAGCAAGAGGACTTGGACGAATCGGCTGCTGAAGACGTATCTGACTTGGAATTGTCCGAAGATCTATTGGGAGACTTGGATGAGTCCTCGGATAGTGATTTGCTACCACCATCGATCGATGGCATGTCCGTATTACCGCAAAAACCAGTTGCTTTACCGACTCCGGTAATTGACACAGGTGAGGTTCCGTCACAATCTCAGCTGGAAGAGCCGAGTGTTACGATTAGAGTCGAAGAGAACCCTCAGACGGTGGGTTATGGAGCCAATAAAATTGAGTTGCACAGTCGTACATCGGACGAAAAGGAGCAATTCAAAAAGAATAAGAACATTATTGTGTGGGTGATAGGCGCACTGATGATCGTCTTGACGATGATCATCATGTTGAACTTGTAATCTAGCCGCGACTGAATCCCATATAGAAACTGAACACTTGCTTATCATCCGTGTCAGCATGATGGATTGGGAATCCAAAATCGAGGGCAAACGGCGCTTGGGACATAAACGGCATAGAGATTCGTAGTCCTGCCCCTACCACTACGCGGAAGTTTTCCGCATGAATGTTATAATCCTGCTCGACTGTTCCAAAGTCGGTGAAGATTACACCTTTCAGCATATCGTCGGCAGTGAACGGAAATAGATACTGCAAGGTACCGATGAAGCGTTGGTGTCCACCAACACGTACTCCGTTTTCTTCGGGGGACGCCCCACGGAATTCAAACCCACGCATTGTCGAATATCCGCCGGCAAAATAGTGGTCATAGAGCGGCGTGTCTTCGCCGGTGATGTCATATTGTAGTCGCCATGAGAAAGTGTGTCGTCCGGAGCCATCCGCACGTTCACGAATTAGGTAATACTTGCGGTATTCAATACTTCCTCGGGGGTAAACATAATCTCCGAGAATCTGCTCGAAGGATGTGTTGAAGTAATACCCTTCGGTCGCCAGAAATGGAGTATCACGGGTGTCGTGACTAAGTCCGACTTTGAGACCAACCAGGTCGTTGTGTCCCAGGGCATCGTCCAAATCGGTAACGCCTGTCAAAGAAGGATCCGTGATCTTAATTCGTTCCAAACGGGCACTTAAATTAACGCTTAAGTCAGGGTTTAAGCGGTAACCAAATCCGAAGCGACCGCCAGCTCGTTTTTCATCCCAATCACGATAGATTCGATCATACATAAACGCGCTGGTGTTCAGGCTTACCTTGGTATCACGAAAGTAAGGATCCGAGTATTGCAACATGTATCGTTCCCAGAATTCACCAGGCATGGCTTCAAGGCGAAACCCCTGGCCTCCTCCACGGAAGGCTCGACCTTCTGCAAAATCGTCCCAACTATCAGGTACGGCATGGTAATCGAAATTTCGTTCATCGATTACGATTTGACCTGTGACCCCGGCATCAGAATTGACACCCACGCCAAACATGAAACGGCCGGTTCGGCCTTCTTCCACGTAGACGTCGAAGGGAATGGAGTTCATGGCGGCATTAGGATCAAAAAGTGGTCTTACAGAGTTGTCATTCGGGGCAAGTTCTTCTTCAGCTTGAGCCAATTGCAACTGGTCATCGACACGTAAGACTCTTGAAGGATTGGATAGTTCTACGAAGTCCGCGTTGGTGACGGGACTTTGACCTCGAATAATCGTGGAATCAGAGTCCGAAGTGTGAAAGGCTGAATCGTCAAATTTTGGGATAAGCGACTCGTCGGGTGCCGTTTGCAATTCTACGGCAGATTGCCTGGTTGGATTGCTTTGGATTGCGGGGGTGATAGTCTGAGGCTGAGAAACTTCGGCCCCGCCTTCTGAGGCGTTACTGGCAACTGAACGCTGAGTATCCGATTCGGTCAGTTGCTTAAGAGTTCGCTGTTCGCCGGAGAGCTGTTCAGCAGCCGTTGGTTTGGATGCCAAATTGGATGTACACCCAGTTAGCACACCGGAGAGGGTGAAGCTGACCAGAGCAAGCATCGTTTTAGAATTACGTAGTATTTGGAAGGTCATTGCGTTATCGGTTGGTAATCCATGTTGCAGGTTGTGGCGGAAGCTGAAATGCGGATGTGCGATCGACTTGTTTGATGTTTGATCGTTCCGGACTCTGCCCTCGGATGGAATCCGTTGTGGGGCCGGTAGCAGCCTTTGGATTAGGGGCTGGTGGTAGCCCGGAATCTTCCGAACTATTCGTTTCAATCTCTTCAGTGCGTACGACGATGGTTGGGGGCGATCCCATCATGGCTCCATCGTTAAACAAAGAGCTGTGTCGCAAACGCCGTTCGCTTGAACGCACTTCCTGATTGCTGGCCAGATCACCGGGGATTAGTGACAGTCTGTTTAAGACAACGGAGTTTTTAGTGTGTGGTGCAATTCCTGAAATGTGGACAGCGATTTCACCCACCTTGAATTGTTCGCCTTCGTCGATAGAGAATACTAACTCCAACTCTCCAGGGGTTTCCTGAAAGCGGATATCGGGAGTGACGGTTGAGTAGATATATCCCAGCTTCCCGTAGATTTCACGCAGAGCGCCGAGGTCTTCATTTAACTGGCCACGTAGAAAGTAGTCTCCGGACCGAGTGGAGATGAGTTGATTGAGTGAATCGGAGGAGACGTGCTGATTTCCTTCGACTCGTAACGCTGTGATGCGATAGCGTGGGCCTTCATTAACGATGAAACGCAGTGTGACCCAATGTCCCGAGTCGTCATAGTCGACTTGACGGCCAACGGTCGCCTGAAAGTATCCCAGATTCCTGTAGTAGGCAACAAGTTTCTCCATATCGCTTTCGACACGAGTCGGGATGTAGTCGCCACCAATGATCCAGTTGGTCAATTTAGCTTTGGATTCGAAGAGTGTTAGGAGTCTGGCATCCTGTGCGAGATGAGGATTATTGCCAACCACTTCGATCGCGGCGATCTTCTCTCTGGGGCCTTCATTGACATAGAACACCACATTTCGTTCACCAGGTTGAAGTCCTTCCAGTACCGACACGTGAGCTTTGGGGAATCCGTGTTCGTGATACAATTCCTCAATCTTCCGTTTCGCATCTTCGATGGTGAACAGATCCAAAGCATCTCCTGCCTTGAGGTCAGTCTCTTTGGTTAGCTTCTTATCCAGGTACATGCGATTACCGATGTAGCGAACGGTCGCAATCGTGGGGCGTTCAAAGACTTCAAATGTAAGGTGCAGCCCGAGTTTGGATTGTTTGATTAGCAAACGCACGTCACGGATGAGACCCGTGCCGTATAGGGATCGGACGTCTTCCTGAATCACGGTCGCATCGAACGATCGGTCAATGCGAGTCTTTATCGTGCCGTAAAGTCGCTCACCGGTAAGGAATTGATTTCCTTTGAATTCGATAGAGGCAACCGGAAGACCGTGGTATTGCAGGTGTTTTTTCTCTTCTTCCTTTTGCAGTTCGTCTACTGTTTTAGGGGAACTGTCCTGCGCGGGACCTCGAGTACCTGGTGTCCCAGGTTGTCGATTGAGGCTTTGTGTGCGAGGTGGACGTCCTGCATTGGGAAATATGCCACTTGCTTGTTGCACTTGTCCGGTTGATCCCGGGCGGAATGTGGCATTGCCCGCAGGAGGTTGCTGAGCCAGCAGAGCGGGGCACAGCATCAGGAATATCAGGCAGAATCCAAGACGCTGCAGATAAGATTCATTCATTCGAGGATGGCGCTTATTTGTCATACAAGTGAGGCTATATTCGACAGGAACGTAAAAAGTCCTATGTGATAAGTCGGTTCATGGGCTTCCAGAGAAATGCGCAGTCAGCGCGCAGGTAAGACGCTGGAAGTTACGGCAAAAATAACGCAAAACAGACGTTGGCGGCAATACAGATTTGAGCCGCAGTGAGGAGGAAGTCTGTTAAAAAAGCGAGGAGTTGTTGAAGAAACGCCCGAGTTTAGAATGGGTCGCTTCCGACAGCACCGGATTCTGCACCAGAATTAAAGTCATCAAAGGCTTGTAGTCGTTCGGGGGCCTTATCCACGAATCGTGTAAAGTCTTTTTGCCACAGGACTTCAATCTCGCCTACTGGGCCATTTCTTTGTTTGGCGATGATGATTTCAGCCAGGCCAGCGAATTGTTCCGCATCTTCGCCGCGCCGGTAATACTCTTCACGGTGAATAAACATGACTACGTCGGCGTCCTGTTCAATAGCACCCGATTCACGTAGATGGCTAAGTTTTGGACGGTGGTCAGCCGAGCCTTCAGCCTGCCGATTCAGCTGCGCCAGACAGAGGACAGGCACCTTGAGGTCACGGGCCAGCCCTTTGAGTCGTCGAGCGATACGAGCCACTTGTTCCTGACGTGGATCACGGGCATTGTCCGGTTCAATCAGCTGCAGGTAGTCGATGACGATCAATCCGAGGTGCCCATTATGCGTACGTTGGATTCGTCGGGCTGCGGAAGCAATTTCACTCACCGTTCGTGTTGGGGAATCATCCACGTAGAGAGGAGCGTTGGCCAATTCACCGGCTTTTTCGACTAATTTGGCACGGTCTTCGTTGGAGATCGTACCATTTCGCATCTTATGGCCATTGACTCGGGCAGCACTACAAAGCAATCTGTCACAGAGTTCCAGCTGAGACATTTCGAGGCTAATGAAGAGAACAGGAGCTTTTCCGAGG
>CALKCC010000271.1 GCA_938082855.1 uncultured Pirellulaceae bacterium
GCTTACCCCATCCAAACTGAAGTACATCATTTAACTGGGTGATCAACACGAAGAAGAACAATAGCCCTTTCTCTTTGTTGTTGTTGTCATTCCAAAGCTCTTCACTTCCATCGACGAAAGTCTTAATGTCCAGATACAGCAAAGCGGGAGCGAAGCTGAGTGCGTAAACACAAATCAGAATACCAATCAGGATCTTTGCCGATCGCTCCAAGTACCTCTTTTCATCATTGGCCAATGCAATGCGAGTCGGAACAAACAATGCAGCCAGCAGTGGCAGAATCACCTTAAACAACTGATGGTCATCATGAATCCCTACCAATACAAACTGTAACGGAGTAAACACGACCAGTACCCAAAACAACGCACGATGGTCTCCGCGTCGCGTCGGCGTCATAGTTATGAATTCTCGTAAGGCCCAAAATGCAATGAGCCCAAACAGAACGACTGTCCCAGTTTTCCCGATCACTAATCCAGCAATCAGAATGGCACACATAAGCCACCAGGAACGAATGCGTTGATTAAAAGAACGGACGATAGCAGAATTGAATCTTTCTTCAGAACTCCGTTCAAGCAATTTCCCAATAAACGAGCCAATGATCAGCAAGACCATCACCGCAGCGATCAGCCACGCGGTGGGTTCGTCAAACGGCAATATGAAATCCGTCGTTTGTTCCAGAAAACCAAACACAAAGGGAGACAGCATATTTAGCAGCATTACTCTTCGTCATCCCTTAATTTGATGATGGCCTCACGGGCTCGGCTCAAAAACTGTTGCTTCGATTCCCCGTGTTCCAGCCAAATGGGAGCACCGATCGTGATGTTACTCAAAAGCGGCACGGGTAAAACTTCCCCTCTGGGAAGGATACGATTCATATTATCTAAATAGACCGGCACTAACTCGAGATCCGGACGCTTCTTTGCTAAATAATAGAGACCACTTTTGAATTTATTCATTTCCTCTTTGGCGTTACGACTGCCTTCCGGGAAAATAATCAGGCTGTATTTATCATCCATTTCACGGATCATTAGATCCACTGGGCTTTGATGGACTTTGACTTCACGACGATCGATTAACAAAGCGTTAAAGGCGCTGGCCACATGACGACGCAACCAGCCTTTTTCCCAATAGTCTTTAGCAGCCACTGGCCGAGTCAACTGCCGTAGGTCATTCGGTAGGCCAGCCCAGAGCACCAAACCATCCAAGTGGCTGGTATGGTTGGCAAAATAAATCCGCTGACACGTATCCGGAGTCGAGTCTTTCCAACGCACGGTGTATCCGCTAATGAGCTTGGCGGCTGCTACAAGCAGTTTACTGGTAAGTTGCATAATCTACTGATCCGGTCGTTCGAGTATTCAATTATTCTAATAGAACGTGTAAAAACAAGTACTATAGAACAGGCACGAATCTTGACAATCCGTATGGTTTCCAGCAACCTTTTCCTATGACCAAAGCTATTGTTATTACCATTGACCAGCTGGGAGCCCGCTTCCTTTCCCTGTATGGAAACACTTGGAATCCCACCCCGGCCTTTGACCGACTGGCCGCTCGCGGACTCACCACGGAATTTTGCCTGAGCAGTTCCACGAAACTAGAGTCCGGCCTGGGAAGTCTGTTATCCGGCAAACACCCTCTGGCGACATCGCACCCTACAAGCTTGTTAGCAATGTTGGAGCAACAGGGACGCACCAGCCTTCTGATCCAGGAAGGCGATTCACTTTCAGCCATTTCCGACTGCCAACATTTCACCGAAATTCAAAGCTTGCCCTTTGGAACCATGGACCAGGTCGCTGAGTCGATTGAACAGACCTCGATCGCTCAATTTATCGGTCTCACATTGGAAGCTTTGGAACAGCAACCAGACCATGATTTGATTTGGATCCATCATGCCGGCTTGGGAATCACATGGGATGCCCCCATGGAGTATCGTGAGCAATTCTTTGCGGAGGAAGATCCTGACGCATTGGAAATCACGTCACCACCATTTGGTCCGCTTGTGGATGCAACCGATCCAGATGAAGTCATGCAAATCGTTCATGCCTATGCAGCTCAGGTCAGTGTCTTGGATACCTGTCTAGGGCTCTTAATCGATCAGCTTGAAGCACTTACCGCTCAAACTGGTGAGGAGACATTGCTGATTCTTACCTCACCGCGAGCACTACCGCTTGGGCATCATGGCGGAGTCGGGTATGCTGCCTCTCGCCCGGCCACCGATCAATTACATGTCCCCTGTATGGTCTCCCGGCTTGACCTACAGCCTTCGGCAATCGCTCCTGTTCGCATGACCGGCTTACGTCAAACTGAAGCTGTCTATGCAACACTCGTGGAATGGCTTACAGGGAATCACTCGCCAAAGCCGGCATCACAGCAATCCCTTTTGGCTAACCTACAGGCACCAGATCAGATCACCGGCGATTCTCAGGACCAAATCACCATCTCGGAATTTGAAAACGAGTCGCTTGGCATCCACACGCCAGCTTGGTTTGCTATTGCAAGCCCTGACACATCCTATGAGCTCTATGTCAAGCCAGACGACCGCTGGGAATCTAATCCAATCGCCAGTCGCCGGAAGGACATTCTAGAGGAGTTTAAGGAGTTATTCCCTCGTGCCGAGGAGATTGCCAGCGAGCCTGTAAAAACAGGGAAAACTCTGCAAAATCAACTCAATCGCTGAGGCAGATTGGACTATTCTCTTAGGTCCCTAAATAGCTATAATCCCGCATTCACAGCACAACAATTTTCACTTCCGTACTGAAGTGTTTTTTTC
>CALKCC010000272.1 GCA_938082855.1 uncultured Pirellulaceae bacterium
GCATCGACTGCCTCACCAGAGGAGATACTCCTCGGCCACCTTTCACTCGGCCTATACTAGGCTCGGTCGTCGCCGAACAACTTGGTCAACTCGACAGCCCCGTCCCTCAGTTTGTCCTGCTTGATCCTTGCCCCGAGGGTAATGAATTCAAAAGCTTCAAAGCTGGAAACTGGGCCGGTTGGCTCGGCGCAGAATATGCTCCGGTACGCGGAGGTAAAGGCTATAGCATTCAGAACACCGCCGTCCCTGATGGGCTCGATGATTTAGATCATCATGACCGCGAGCAATTACGCCGTTTTCTCAGCAGGAAATTTCTCAACGAGACTCGAAGTGAATCGGCCAAAGGCTACAACGCTGTTTTCAATCGTGTAAAAGGATTGATGAGCGCAGCGGATTTATTTGATCTGGATCGTTTACCCGAAAAGGAACGGTTGAGATACGGGCCTGGCGCCTTTGGACAGCACACACTCATGGCTCGGAATCTGATTGAGAATGGTTCAACCTTTGTCATGGTAGCCAATGGGATGCCTTGGGATTGCCATGTTCTCAATCACGAAATCTATCAAATGCTCGTGCCCGAATTAGACAATGTGTTCTATCAACTGGTGACCGACTTGGAAGACCGTGGCATGCTGGACGATACGTTAGTTATAGCCATGGGGGAATTTGGACGTACACCCTGGCTCAATGCAGCACGCGGACGCGACCATTACCCCAAGGCCTGGAGCATGATCATGGCCGGAGGTGGAATCAAGGGAGGCGTCGTACATGGTGCAACTGACGAACTCGGGATCGCCGTTAAAGATGGTAAGGTCAATAATCGCAACCTCTTCGCCACGTTCTTTAGCGTTCTGGGGATTGACCCACACGAACAGTATGATCTGCCCGGCTTGCCAACCTTCCATCGAGTCGAAGATGACGCTGCTCCTATCGAGGAGGTGTTGAGCTAATGGCCACTTTCAACGACGAAACTGCCAACGCAACCAATGTTGCACTAAGCGATCAGGCTTTCAAAATTCAGCTTCCAACATTAGTCCTAGGCGCAACTTGCACAAAGGATGGCAAGACAATTTACGCCAGTTGTGTTGATGGCGTCTACCGCGTCAATACGGACGACAAGTCACACGAGAAACTATACTCTCATGACAGCTATGCCAGCGGGGCGGTACTCAGTGAACAACATAACTTGCTTATTACAGCAGGCTATGACGGCAACCTCATTTGGTATGACCTAGAAAAGAATGAGATCATCCGCAAAGTAAATGCTCATAATTTCTGGTCTTGGAAAATGGCGATTTCTTCGGATTCTTCGATGGTTGCTAGTGTGAGTGGACAATATCTAGCCGGTGATTTCGACTATCGGCCAAAGGCTGCTGATGAGCCAACCGTAAAGGTCTATGACACTCAAACAGGTGAATGCCTGCACGCATTTGATCACCTACCATCTGTACAATCCGTCGCATTCTCTCATGACGGTCAACACCTTGCCGCAGGTAATTTGATGGGTGGAATCCGAGTTTGGAATTTAGAGACTGGTGAACTTGTCGCCGATTGGACGGACGAAGGCTTTACAAGCTGGGGCATTATTAAAAGCCATTGCTACATTGGCGGTATCTACGGACTGGATTTCACCCAGGATAACACCGATGTACTGGCAACGGGTTTTGGTCCGATGCGAGACCCCATGGCTGGTAATGGTAAACAGCTGTGGCAACGATGGCGTTGGAATCAGGATGTGCCCGAAAAAGTGGCTGAAAAGCAACAGGGCAGCGGGCTCATGGAGTCCATCCAAATGCACGCCTCGGGCGAATTCTTTGTCATGGCTGGGCGTCTGCGTGATGGTGACGCAAACATATCGCTGTTCAGTACCGCGACGAATGAACGAATCGCCCACGCAAAAGTCGGATTTCGAATTACAGAAGCAATTTTCCCTCACGAAAATGCCAAGCTCATCGTGGTTGGCGGATCAGGACAACCTCGTAATGTCGACGGCAACTTCCCCAACTGGGGACACATCCATATCTATGAGCTAAATTCATAGCGTTTTTTGCGCCTATTGCATCGCATTCTCTGCATCATTTAATAAGTACTCTCTTCTTACGAACACCTCCTTCATTGAGAAACAACTCAGCAGACAACATGGCACAAGACGATTTCAACTCCGAGATTACCAGACTTAATGCCATTGATTCGAGCTATGACCGACGTCGAGAGATGGAGGCAATGCCCGCAGATGCCGTACACGAAACCCAACTGACTATCGACAAACTGGAACGGACGTATGGTTACATCCGTGAAGATGGTTTTCGTGACGGGCAAACGGTGATCGGAAAGATCCCCGGTACCGATCAGGAAATTAAAATCTCGCTTTTGCAGACTCTTAACGACGAGATTGAACATTGGAAGGAAGGAGACATTGTTTCGGTAGTTGTCAATTTCCATGACTACGACACCGCATACAATCGATACCATCTACTGGGACGATCACTCGGTGGAAATTCCGATTCTCCCTCGGCCGTTGAAACAACGGAGGAGCCGGTCCAGAAACCGACCGAAGCCCCCATCGAGGATCCGATCGAGGAACGGACCGAAGACGCAACCGAGGTCGCAGGCGAAGAACGAACTGAAGAACCTATTGACGATCCGGCTGAGCCCTTGGCTGATACAGAAGCTAGTTCCTCAAACCTTAACGCCACCGATTCACCGGCAAGTCTCGAAGAAGCTCCTGAATCCCAAAGCAATGAGCCAAGCCAAACATCTTCCGAGCTTGCTGAAGAATCGACCGTAGAACCGACGTCTGAAGAAACCGTCGAACCTGAGCCTGAGCCTGAGCCTGAGCCTGAGCCTGAGCCTGAGCCTGAGCCTGAGCCTGAGCCTG
>CALKCC010000273.1 GCA_938082855.1 uncultured Pirellulaceae bacterium
CCTGAGGAATTTCAACTGTCACCCCTCGAGCAGCTACTTCTGGACGCTTTTGCAACCACTCCAATGACTCGACCAACGCGGGAAATCGGTTGATTCCACGGCTTTTGGAATACAGGTTTACGAATTCAGCCGCTTCCCGAGCGTATTTACTGATGGCCTGCAGATTGTAGTACTTAATAGTGTTAGGGATGAAACACTCTTTGTGCTTCAATTCCATCGTGTCAAAAGCACATCCGTCGGAGTCAATTCCGACAAGGAATTCTTTGGTTGGCTGAATTTCGTACATAATGCGATTCTGCTCTATCTATGGTTTACACGTGAATGGGTAAAGTTTGTTTTGAATATCTAGCGTTTAGCCTGTGGAACGTAGGCCTCTAGTTTCTGTGAGGCATAAATGGGCTCTAGCCGAGTCATACGTTGGCGACCGTCGATCATTGGAATACTAACCATTCCCTCACCGACCAATGGCTTAGCGTATTTAACAAATTCGTCGGTCACATCAAACCCGTTTTCACTAATCCACTCGGTTGGGAACGTTCGTTCGCTGTTGGCAACTTCACTTAACGGAGCTTTGTCGTAGTACACGTTATAGATGTCACCAGGCGATCGCAGGATATTTGCCATGTAACCACTTTCGTGATTCGCAGCCAGTAGACACGCCTTCTGGCCAGCGTAATATGCTTCTTCCAGGTCCACCGTGGAGGCAAATGCCATACTGTGTCGTTGGTCGGTACCAGGAACGTTGCAACGTGCGGCTCCGGAAGCTGCTAAACCATTGGCATTGAGGTAGTTCACTACGGTCTGTGCCACAGTAATTTGGCTCGAGCTAAAACTTGTGTGCCCAAATCCATCTTTGACTTCACCTAGATCTCCAACGTCAAACCCTTCACTCACCACAACAATACAACGACCATCCTGTTTAAGTTGATCATTAATGTTGTCTGCCATATCGGCCAATGAACATGGGCTCTCCGCCATATAAATCTGTAATGGCATTTCCCGATTCGGGTCAGCCAATCTAGCGGCTGCTGGAATATAGCCGATTCGGCGTCCCATTGCCTGCAGGACAAGTACTGGGTCTGCCGGACAAGAACCACGGTTCTCCTCATTGGCACACTGTACCGCATGCATCCAGTATTTAGCTGTCGAACCATAGCCTGGCGTATGATCAATCAACTTGAATTCGCTATCACCGACATCATTATCAATCGTTTTAGGTCCGCCAATACCCACCAGATCCATACCTCGGTCCTGGCCTAGCTGGGCAATTTTGTTCGCGGTATCCATTGAGTCATTGCCACCGATATAGATGAAGTAACCTACATTGTGTGCCTGCAAAACATCAATGACTCGTTTGAAATCTTCGTCCTGGCCTTCCTTGAGCTTATAACGGCAAGTTCCGATCGAACCGGCTGCAGGCGTATATCTCAACAAGGAGATTTCTTCCTCTGATTGGGCCGTCAAGTCGATCAACTCTTCTTTCAAGACACCTTCGATGCCATGATGCGCACCATAGACCGTGCCAATATTATCCATTTGACGAGCCGCTTCGATCACGCCACGAACGGTGTTATTAATAACCGGACTGGGACCACCACTTTGAGCAACAACTAGATTTTTAGGTTCAGCCATTACGAATCGCACTTTCTTTGGATGTCTTTAACAGTTTTATAAACGCTGCCAGAACGCAGCTTGTTCTTCAAAATTCTCTGCGTAGCATTCTGACATCTCCCTTAATTCCGGCGAGAGCCATGGCGCTACAAGTAGTCAATTTTACCGGTGGCTTCAGATTCTTACAATCGGTCGAATCCGATAGAACCGAGTTGTCAGTAAAACTCTAATATCGCCCAAAGTCGAAACCAGCCTTAATGAATGTCTCGTTTATCCATGGTCTTTCTGATAGACCAATTCACCTGCATTGACCGTGGCCGCCACTTCAAATTGGCCATCAACGATATTAAAGAAGACCAAATCCGCTTTGGCCCCGACTTCCAGTTTCGGCAAACGATATTGAATAATCCGAGCGGGACCGAGCGACGCCATATTGACAGCTGACTCCAGAGACAAGCTGGCATATTCCATCGCCTTCACAATCCCGACGCCAATTGGCAAGGCCGCTCCGGCAAGTAATTGACGCTGGCCGGGGACTACCAAACGCCCGTCTTCTAACACTTCGACACTTCCTAAACCAGCCGTCGATTCGTAGACCCCCGGAGGCATTCCGCCCATTCCGGTGATATCACTAACCAAGACACAACGCTCCACAGTCTTGGCGCGTACGATTGTTTTCACCACTGCCGGCGGTAAGTGATGGCCATCGGCAATGAGACTACAGGCGAGACGATCTTCGGCGATTTGATCCCAGAGATAATTTGGGTGCCGTCGAATGGAACCATGTGCGCCGTTACCCAAGTGGGTCGACATACTGGCTCCGGCATCGACGGCGGCTTGTATTTGCTCGCTATTGGCAGACGTATGCCCAATTGCCACCACGACTCCACTCTGCACAACCTTTTGAATGAACTCAACACTGTTTTCGTATTCCGGTGACAGCGTGAGTATACGGATCCGCCCGTTGGCTGCCTCTTGCAACTGCTGAAATTCATCCCAGCAGGGTGGCCGTACGTGTTCCAGTGGATGTGCGCCGCGAGGACCGTCCTCAGGGGAGATGTAAGGGCCTTCTAAATGGAGTGACTGACAACGTCTAGCGACCACAGGATCTGTTTCTATGGCGTTGGCAACCGTCGAGATACTATGGTGTAACAAGTCATATGATGCGGTTGTAAATGTCGGACAAAACTCGACTACACCGTCGGCATCCATTGCCAAAGCGACCTGACGCACTTGTTCTGCGGTCAATGCAGGATCGTTAAATTCCTGACCGCCATAA
Source organism: uncultured Pirellulaceae bacterium (assembly GCA_938082855.1). Lineage (GTDB taxonomy): Bacteria > Planctomycetota > Planctomycetia > Pirellulales > Pirellulaceae > UBA721. The sequence continues at coordinate 2,891 of CALKCC010000273.1, forward strand.
CCGTTTACCTGCAGATCGACCAAGCCCGGTGCCACAAACGGATGCTCAGCTCCACCGGTAAAAAGATAGGACAACGCGGATATTTCTCCCTCCTGGAGAATCACTTCATATCCGGTTCCAGTACCATAGTGTCGAGCTTTGATCGATGTCATAACGGGCTTCTCTAGAGGCGAACTATTTAATTCGGCCAATTATAACGCAACCGTTTTTAAACTACCATTCTGGCGATCCAAACGCCGCCGGATGGTTGTCTCTACTTCCCAGGCTTCTGGGATTTCTGGGACTTCTGATAAACGCGGACGTAGTCAATTTCCATACGTTGCGGAAATTCGGTGGATGCATCCGGAGCTCCGACTAGATTCCCACCCACCGAAAGATTGAGCAAGAGATGGAAACGTTGATCAAACGGAGCAGGGAAGGGAGCCGCTTTGGAGTCCCATTTCGTCTTTGTCTGATACAGCTTGCCATCGACAAACCAACGCATCACTCCCTTCTCCCATTCCAAAGCGAATACATGGAAGTCATCAGCAAAGGTACCCTGAGGTAGCTCAAACTGTCCTGAGCTAGATCGATTGTTAGGCCATTGATCGCCAAAATGTAGAGTGCCCAGAACATGGTTTGGTTTGGCACCATCGAGTTCCATGATGTCAATTTCTCCACTCAGGGCCCAAGTGCCATACTTTTCGTCGGTTGGCAACATCCAGATAGCTGGCCACATCCCTTTTCCCTTTGGCATCTTGGCACGGATCTCAAACCGACCGTACTTCCAGTCGCCACGATGCTTGGTTCGTAATCTCCCCGAAGAATATCCACGACCGACTCCGAGAATATTCGGATTGTCTTTATGAGCTTCGATCACAAGATGCCCATCGGCAACACGGACGTTTTTCGGGCGGTCCGTGTAGAGCTGGAGTTCATTGTTCCCGCCACCAAATGCGTTAACTTCAATACCCCACTTAGAGTAATCCAACTGCTGGCCGTTAAACTCATCGGACCAAACCAAATTCCAGGTTTCGTCAGCAGCGTTCACGGATGTCACGGATGCCGCCAGCAGCAAATACAACACAACACTAAACGGACGCATTCTCTTTCTCCTTGAACTATTAACGACTGCCCTTTTGACTGGACTCATTTGGCCAATAAAAAACCCTGATTACGATGACTCGCAATCAGGGTTTACTAGAGAGGCTCCGACCGGATTCGAACCGGTG
>CALKCC010000274.1 GCA_938082855.1 uncultured Pirellulaceae bacterium
CACTCGTGTACCCAAGGTACGGGAAATGGTTCAGGCAATTTTCGGTAAGGCACCTCACCAAGGGGTAAATCCTGATGAAGTTGTGGCGTTAGGCGCCGCAATCCAAGGGAGCGTGCTTGCTGGAGATCGTACAGATGTACTTTTGCTGGACGTCACGCCACTTACGCTCGGTATCGAAACCGAAGGCGGAGTGTTGACTCCGATTGTCGAACGAAATACCACGATTCCTGTCGAAAAGAAGCAAGTCTTCAGTACGGCCGCCGATAATCAACCCGCCGTTACCGTGAAGGTATTCCAAGGTGAAAGGAAAATGGCAGCCAATAACAAAGTGCTAGGCGAGTTTAACCTCGAAGGAATTCCGCCGGCACCTCGTGGTGTACCACAAATTGAAGTCGCATTTGATATTGATCAGAACGGAATCCTGAATGTTTCTGCGAAGGATCTTGGTACTCAGAAAGAAGCGAGTGTTCGCATTGAAGACTCTGCAGGACTTGAGGATGAAGAAATCGAACGCATGCGACGGGATGCTGAAGAGCATGCCGAGGAAGACAAGAAGCAATTCGAGTTAGTAGAAGCACGCAATAAAGCGGATCAGCTGGTCTACCAGATGGAAAAGCTTATCGAGGAAAATGGCGATAAGCTTGGAGAAAGCGACCTGGAACCTGTCAATGCTTCCATTGAGAAAGTGAAAGAAGCTGCGAAAGGCGACGATAAGGACTCGATCGATAGTGCTGTTGCCGAACTGGAACAGACCTCACAAGCTATATCGCAGGTTCTTTACCAAGCAGCTCAAGCTGACGGTGGAGCGGATGAGGCCGCAGAGGATGTCAAAGACGACGATGCAATCGATGCAGAGTTTGAAGTCAAAGACGAAGAAGAAGGTGAGGAATAAAACTCACTTTCTGTGACCCTGTAAAGCCTTGCGAATTAAAAAAAGGGCTGCCGTTCAATACGGCAGCCCTTTTTCGTTTGTGATTCGACTAGCTTCGTCGCTTTACTTTTCAACGCCCCAGTTTTCATAAACTGTTTCGTAGCCTGGGGTAAGCGAACGGACTTTGTCCAGGACGTCACTTTTCACTTCACCGCTACTCTTCTTAAATTTGGCTTCTAGCTTTTGAAGCTTTTGTTTGCGCTGACGGCGACGACGAATTTCTTTGGCTCTTTCGCTACTTCCCACTGTTAATCCTCTATTGGCCTACGGGGTGTTGATGTTGTCTGTTCCCTGTTAAGGGATGATGCTCTATTTCTTTTATCATTAGACGCAACTTCCGTCAATTAGTGTTATTGTTTTAGCGTTGTGGGTATTCAAGTGCAATGATAGAATAACCCGTTCCGCTATAGGGGTTTTGAGGTATCTGATGGTAGATAACGACCCTGTAAGCAAGTAGTTCCGTGTTGTCGCGTTGGCAAAACGGACGGAAAGGCCGACGTTGGGTGCGTTACCCGACTGGTTTTTCAACAGATAAGTAGAAACATTTATAAACATGGTAAACCGTAATTTAATTAGTTCACTCGAAGACGATAATCTAGAAGCAGAAATTCAGGGCCTCTTTGGTGGAGAAGGTGAATCCTCCTTCGATTTGGCATTGGAACAAGAGGCTGATTTTGAAGTCAATAATATCGTTGATGGAAAAATTGTCTCCTTAGACGACGAATACGTTGTCATTGACGTTGGTTTTAAGAGTGAAGGATCCATTAGTCGCAACGAATGGGGCGAAGAAGAAGAACAACCCCAGGTAGGCGATACCGTTCAGGTGTTGATCGAAGAGGTCGAAGATGAGTTCGGCCCTGCAAACGATCCACATGGAATGGTTTCGCTAAGCAAGCGGAAGGCAGAGAAGATTCTCGCCTGGACCGCAATGATGGAGAAAATTGACGAAGGTCAAATTGTTAAGGGTACGGTAACCCGGAAAATTAAGGGCGGTTTACTGGTTGATATTGGCGTCAATGTATTCCTGCCAGCCAGTCAAGTCGACATTCGTCGACCGAATGATATCGCAGACTACATTGGCCAGGAAGTCGAATGCGAAGTTCTCAAGATTGATGAAGCACGACGTAATATCGTCGTTTCTCGTCGTTCCATGATCGAACGTCAGCGTAAGGCGGACCGTGAAGCATTGTTGGCTGAACTGTCTGAAGGCGAACTGCGAAAGGGCGTCGTAAAGAATATCGCAGACTTCGGTGCTTTCGTAGATCTGGGAGGTATCGATGGCCTGCTGCATATCACCGATATGAGCTGGGAACGTATTGGTCATCCTTCTGAAATGGTCGCGATCGATCAGGAAATTGAAGTGATGATTCTCAAGATCGATCACGAGAAAGAAAAGATCGCGTTGGGAATGAAACAGAAGTCGGCCAATCCTTGGGAAGGTATCGAAGAGCGGTATCCGGTTAATACCAAGGTTGAAGGTGAAGTTGTCAATGTGATGAGCTACGGTGCTTTTGTGAAGCTCGAAGCTGGAATCGAAGGTTTGGTTCACATTAGTGAAATGTCCTGGACCAAACGAATCAACCACCCGAACGAAATGGTTCAAATTGGCGACGAGATCGATGTTGTCATCCTGGCAATCGACAAAGGTGGACAACAGCTTTCACTGGGTATGAAACAAACTCAAGCCAATCCGTGGGAAGAAGTGGAAGAACGCTATCCGATCGATACTGTCGTCAACGGACGCGTTCGGAACCTGACGAATTATGGTGCCTTTATTGAACTTGAAGAAGGTATCGATGGCTTGCTTCACGTCTCTGATATTTCTTGGACTCGCAAAATCGGGCATCCAAATGAAGTGCTCGAGAAGGGTCAGGAAATACAGTGTAAAGTCCTGTCGATGGATATCGAGCGTCGACGTATTGCACTCGGCATCAAGCAACTCGATGCAGATCCATGGACGACGGATATTCCTGAACGGTACAAGCCAGGCCAGAAGATTACCGGTAATGTGACCAAAATCACGAACTTTGGTGTGTTTATCGGTCTTGAAGACGGTCTAGAAGGGCTGCTGCACATCAGTGAAATGAGTGAAGGAGAAGTTGAAGATCCGGAAACACTTGTGAAAGTTGGTGACGAGATCGAAGTTAAAGTACTTCGTGTTGATACGGATGATCGCAAGATCGGTCTTTCACTGAAGCGAGTTGACTGGACTGACGAACAGGAAGCTGCCGCTCAGGCTGAAGAAGAAGTGGCTGTCACGCCCGCCGGCGACCTCAAAGGTGGTCTTGGTGGCGACGGACCATTATTCCAGGTTCCTGCAGGTGGTGAAGACGCCGCTGAAGAAGAGCCAGCTGAAGAGGCTGCAGAAGAAGCTGCTGAAGAAGCCAGTGACGCCGAAGCAGAATCAGATGATACTGCGGAAGAGGCGGCAGAAGAAGCTACTGAAGCAGCTACTGAAGAAGCCGCAGGAGAAGCTGAGACCGATGAAGAATCTTCTGATGACTCAGAAGACGCTGAAGCGGAAGAACCTCAGGAAGCTGAAGCCGAAGCTGATTCTAGCGAATCTGACGATTCTGACGACAGCGAAGAAGCGTAAAGCTGGATAAACCTGTCCGATTAGGTCGTTATAACCGTGTTCACCGCACCAAGTGGTGAACACGGTTTTTTTGTTGCCTTCGATATACGGCAAACGAACCGTGTAATTATGCAATTTTGGATACATCAGGTGTTTTTCGAAACAAGACGACGATAGATACCTCAGATAAAAGAAATTTGAATAATTGCATAGGATTCCCCCCCATATGTCTATTGCAACAGCAGGACGCCAACGCGCGGCTCAAAGCCCATTAGAAATCTATCTGCGTGATATCAACGCAACGGACCTACTCACAGCAGACCAGGAAAAAGAACTCGCACGGCGTGTCCAAAAAGGTGACGCCGAGGCCCGAGACTGGATGGTTCGAGCGAATCTACGACTAGTAGTCAACATCGCTAGAAACTACACAAACAAGGGGCTCGCATTTCAGGACCTGATCGAAGAAGGCAACCTGGGGCTAATGCGGGCTGTCGAAGGCTTCGACCCCACCGTGGGAACACGCTTTAGTACGTATGCGAGCTATTGGATTAAGCAGTCGATTAAACGAGCTCTCATCAACTCGGCAAAGACGATCCGTATCCCGGCCTACATGGTTGAATTACTTTCTAAGTGGCGTCGAGCTGGTAATCGGCTATTAGACACGCTTGGACGAAAAGGTAGTAACGAAGAGATTGCTAGGCTTTTAGGTGTCGAGCGTCGTAAGTTGCCAATGATTCGGAAGGCGATCAAGGTGTATAGCAGTACGCCGCAAACGGACCACCACGAAGATGGATGGACGTTAGGTGATATCGTTGTAGACGATCGAACCGAAACGCCGGAAAACGAATTGATCAAGGCGGATGCGTTACAGCACATCATGAATCGCTTGGGCGAGATGGAAGAACGCGAAATGATGGTCTTGGAAATGAGATATGGGCTTAACGGACGCGAACCCCATACATTAAAAGAGATCGGTAATCGTATGGGGCTGACCAGAGAACGTGTGCGACAGATCGAAGTCGAAGCACTTGGCCGTTTGGCCGACGACCTTAAGGCTCCGATGGAGCGCCGGTACTTTGACCGCACGGTGGCGTAAGGGGTTAACGGATGGATCTTTCAGACTATATCCGCGATGTTGAAGACTTTCCAATTGAAGGAATTGTTTTCAAGGATATTACTCCGCTATTGCAGTCACCTGCGGCTTTTAACAACGCAGTTGACCAGATGCTGGAGCAGGTGTCGGCAGCTGACTATGACGTCATAGCAGCTCCGGATGCTAGAGGATTCATTTTTGGCGTTCCGATGGCACTGCGAGCAGGCGTGCCGTTTGTTCCAATTCGAAAGCCCGGAAAATTACCCTATTCGACGGTAGGATATGATTACGAACTGGAATACGGTTCTGACCGGTTGGAAATGCATATTGACGCAGTTCCAACGGGGCAACGAGTTTTGTTGGTTGACGATCTGTTGGCCACAGGTGGGACGATTAGTGCCTGCGGTGAATTGATCCGAAAGCAGGGTGGTGTGGTCGCCGCATACTCCTTCCTGATTGAACTTGGCTTTTTGGAAGGCCGGTCCAAATTAGGTGAGGCGGAGGTTAATCGCGTCCTATCGTATTAGACGAAGCGATACCGTCGTATTAACGATGGTCTTGGAACAGCGAAGCCGTTTGCAATTGTGAGCGAATTCTCCACTCCCGCAATTCCGCTAGCATTTCCTGTTTTGCACTTTGATGATCCGGACAATCCCAGAGGTTGTTTACTTCCTGAGGATCATTCTTCATGTCAAATAATTGGCCATAGGGCTCGTCTAGGAAATGTACGATCTTCCAACGGTCACTACGAACCATGGTCATGAAATCAGCATGCGTCAGAATCCCATCTTTTGCCTGTTCTGCATAAACGTAGGGGCGGCCATCCCAGGCTTCGCCCTTCATGGCCGGTAGCATTGTAATGGCTTCCATGGTGTCTGGAGTTTCGATACCGGCCAGGTCCAAGATCGTGGGGCCAAGATCCATTTGTTGGCACAGTGAGTCGACTACATGTCCTGCGGGGAATCGTCCAGGTGACCAGACGATCAGTGGGATCTGAGTGATAAGGTCGTACATCGTCCACTTCTGGCTATGCCCATGATCTGTTAGGCAATCACCGTGATCACTAGTGAAGATGATAACCGAGTTATCTAAATAGCCATTGCGATCCAACGATTCAACAATCTGTCCGACTTTTTCATCAATCATGGTGACGTTGGCGCAGTAGTAGGCACGCTGACGATGCCTTTGTTCCTGCGAGGGTTGCAGAGGCATGATCACCGAATCGTGGTCGATTTTACTGTTGTGGTCTCGCAACTCTTGGAATGGCGGTGGTTGATTCTCTAACTCTTCTTGTGAAACCTCGTAAAGAGGAAGTTCTTTCTCCAGATATGGTTCGGCATAACGCATGACCGGATCGTATGGTGGATGAGGACCAGGAAAACCGATCTGAAGGAAAAGTGGTTTGGGGTCAGTGTTCGGATGGGCATCCAACCACCAACAAGCCATATCACCAACAAAATTGTCCGGGTGGGTATCTTCTGGAAGCTCCCACTCAAATGCGCCGAGTCGATCGGCGTAATCATCCAGCTTTCTATATAATTCTCGCTGCTGTTTTACCAATCCGCGGAATCGTAAGGCCTTGTCCCATTCGTCGAAGTAATAGCGACCCTCGAGATAGCGGTCTTTATTCTCAACCACATAGCGTTCATCAAAGCCAAGTGGAGTTTCAAAAGGCCAAGTGTGCATTTTGCCAACATTGGTGCAGTGATATCCAGACTCATTTAGTAGTTCGATCCAACTACGACGCCAGCGATCGGCATTCTTCAATATCCCCGTGGTATGGGGAAAGTAGCCCTTGAACAGACTTGCTCGAGCGGGTGCACAAGAGGCAGCTGTGACGTGACATCCGGTAAATGAGACTCCTTCCTTGACCAATCGATCAAGGTTGGGGGTGTCCATGAAGTCGTACCCCAAGGCGGCGATCGTATCGAATCGCTGTTGATCAGTGATAATGAAGATAATATTCGGACGTTCTTGCGTCATGGGGCACCCTATGGAATTTAATGTTGGATTACGCACCGGTAAAAAATGCAGTGCCATCCATGATAACGCAGTGATGTTGTTTTCCAAAGTAGGCAGAATGAGAGAGCGGAACGCGGAAAAAGAGGAGCAATAAAAGCTAAAAATCTACAAAAGAACTTAATAAATGCGGTGTCCGGACGATTTGGTGAATAACAACCAACACTTCTATTACGTAAATCAAAGGACATCACGATGTTTAGGACCTCGAAAAGGGTTTGTCTGATGCTAATACTGGCGGGAACTTGCCTCGCGCCTGGTATTGTAGTTGGTCAATCAAATCCCCTACGTGATTCATTTACTGCTGACGATAGTCAGCGACTGGATTTTCAACAGCACGGTGTAGTGCGAAACGCTTCTTACGTCACATTCCAAGATGGTACGGAGCAATCAGTGCTTAATCAGGCAGAAGAAGTCGATCCCCTGCGGGTTGACGATCAAACGTCTGTGGATGTTACCAAGACCGAACTTGAAGGCGAAGTAATCGACTCCGGCATCATCATTGATGAAGGTGTCGTAGACGGGCAGGTTCTCGGTGGAGATTGCTCTACCGGGTTTTGTGGCACTCGTCTTGGAATTTGTGCTGATGGCTGCTTGATTCCTTGTCCTCGCATTCAATGGGAACGTTATACAATCTTCAGTGGAGTAAATGCCTTCACTGGGCCGCTTAATCGAGGCGGTCAAGGAAGCTTTGGCTTCACTGAAGGATTCAACTATGGCCGTAACTTGTCTTGCATAGGGCAAGGTCGGTTGTCCGCCCAGTTGGGGATGCGAGCAACCCAGACAAACTTGTCGGGTTCAGATGTCACCAATGAAGACCGAAAGCAAATCTTCCTTACAGCAGGTGTCTTTCGACGTGCTGACTGGGGATTGCAAGGTGGAGCAGTTGTTGATTATTTGCATGACGATTGGTACTACGACCTGGACCTGGTTCAGGTAAGAACGGAAATTAGCTGGCAGTATCCCGACTCACACGAATTCGGTATCTGGATGGCCTTTGACTCAGATCACGCTCAAACTCATTCCTTGGTCGGTAAAGTAAATCCGGTTACCGTCACGGAGGAGTGGAAATCGACAGACTTGTACGCATTCTTCTTACGGAAATCATGTGCGGATACGGGCGTTACCGGCCGGATTATGGGTGGATTCACTGGGAATAAGGACGGCTTGTTAGGGCTTGATTTGTCCGCTCCTCTTAATGAGAAGTGGGCCATCGAAGCGAATGCTTTGTATCTAATCCCTGAAGAAAGCTCGGCAACAACGGGCTACTCTGAAGAAGCCTGGAACGTTGGATTTAATTTCGTGTATTACCCAGGTTGCCGATCCACTTACGACCTCGACTATGATAAGCCTCTGTTTGATGTCGGTTCGAACGGCAATTTCTTCGTCGATCGGAAATAACTCGTACACAGATTGTGTTAGGTTGACGGCTTCGGCCGGGAAGCCCGTCTCCATAGAGGCGGGCTTTTTCTTTGTATTCGGACATATTCAGTTCCGCAGTAGCAAAGTAGAATAGTGGTTTCCTTTATACCTTCGTTTGCATCCTATATAGATCGAAACTAATGTCAGCAGATCAAGACAATCATTGGGACGAGTTAGCCGCAGATTTGACCGGCGAGCCGATTGCCGATAAGAACACTGAAGATTCCAACGCGGAAGATGGTGATTCAAACGCTGAAGAGTCTGCGACAGATGCTGCGCAGGAAGAAGCGCAGGAAGATGCGAATCCGGAACTCGAACAAGTTGGCGAAGAGTCAGTCGAAGAGACTGCTAGTGATTCCGATGATCAGGAAAACGATGAAAGCGAGACGGAAGCCGCTAATGATGCGAACGTTGTTGACGAAAACAGTGGGGCAGAAGCTGCAGAGTCAGATGCGGACGCCGATGGAGATTCAGATGTAGACGACGAGATTGATGATCAAGTGGACGGCGAAACTCCTGAGGCAGAGGCTGACAGCACATCAGAAGAATCTCAGGACGCGCATGAAGCGGCCGAACCGGTTATCGAGTCTGGTGGATTCGGATTAGGTCTATTTGACGATGCGGAGCTTGCCGAAATCCAAGCCAGTCAACGTGCGGCACAGGCAGAGGCCGAAGAATCGGCAACTGATGAAGACCAGGAATCTAAAGAAGAATCAAAAAATGAGTCCGAAGATGACGAAACAGAATCGGCAAATGATCAAGAGATAGAGTCCGATACAGATTCCGGCGGCGCCGATCCTGGCGACCAAAGCAGCGATGATGCGAGCGGGTCTGCTGAAGACGATCAATCAGCAGCAGAATCCGATGACGCAATTTCCTTTGAACAAGCTAAGGACATTGTTGATACGGCCGAAGATACAGACGATGTCATTGCCGCGTTGGACCGGCTGTTTGCTCCTGTAGAAATCAGCGGTGGCGAAGAGGATACCCTCGAAGAGGAAATCGTATTCGAATCAGAGGACGTGGATGACTCTCTTGACTTCGAAGAGGATGGAGAAAACGCGGACGCCGCGGAAGCTGACGACGAAGATGAAGAGTCCTTTCAGTATTCGGATCTAGACGGCGAGGCCGTTACGGAAGTGGCAGCCGTTGCCGACTTGGAAGAGGAAGATGAAGAGGATGTTGACGACGAAGAGCTGGAAGAAGAGGTTGACGACGATGAGGACTTGGAGAACGTAGCTGAAGAGCCTGCGGAATCGAAGGATGCGGCAGCCAGTGAACCCGTAAAAGAACAGGAACCAAAGTCGGAAGAAGCAAAACCGGCCAAACCGAAAAAGAAAAAGCGACGACGGATTTGGCCTTGGTCACGGAAAAAGGTTGAGGAAGATCTTGTTGAGGAAGAAACTCCAGTTGAGCCAGTGGTAGATGACGTCGCCGAAGAGGAAACAGACGAGCAAGCGTCGGTTGATGATGACGCTGAATCAAAGCCTAAACGTCGACGCCGCCGGCGAGGTGGTCGCGGTAGGAACCGGAATTCCCAGCGTAATCGTGATGAGCAAGATGACTCAGATGGTGACGATGCTCGGGAAGAAGCTGAAGAGTCGGGAGACGGCGAGAGAAGAAATCGCAATGGCGGTCGAAGTCGAAATCGTCGGGGACGTGGACGAGGTGGACGAGGCGGACGAGGACGCAGGGACGATCGCTCATCACAGGACGAACGCGAGGAATCATCGCAAGGAGAGTCTGATAACCGTGAGGAAGCTGAAGCACCTAAACGGCGGAAGCGCGGTAATATTCCAACCTGGGATACTGCGGTTTCCTACGTTGTTGATAAGAACGTGAAGAGCCGAGGCAACTCAATTCCGAAACGCGAACGGATTAAGAAGAAAACTAAACGGAAGCGTGATGACGAGCGATCAGAAGAGGATGTCGCTGAAAGGGATGAACGAGATTCCCAGAGTGACGGTCAGAAAAAGAGTGGTCGGCGAGGTGGTCGTGGCCGCAACCGTAGCGGTGATCGAAAAAAGGGTAATAAAGATCGATCGAGGAATCAGAAGGACGATCGTTCAGGTAAGAAGAACGGTGAGCAAGACGATCGAGCCAAGGAAGAAAAACGAGAATCGAAGGATTCGAGTAAATCGAGGGACAGCGATAAAGGCGGTAATAAGAACCGGCGACGTCGTCGAAGACGCTCCGATTCAAAAGACGGAGGATCTGATGCAAGGAAGCAGGAAAAGGATAGTTCCTCGAAATCCCGGGATTCTCAAAAGCGTGACGAAGGCGGTCGTTCTGAGAAACGGTCCGAGGAATCCTCGAATTCAGATGATAAGAAACGCACGAACCGTCGCCGTCGACGCCGTTCAGCAAGAACTGACGATGAATAGACGATGGCTTGTGCTCAATTGAAATCGGTCGTTGAGTTATTTGAGACTCAGCTGAAATGGATGGCCTTGGTCTGGGACGATCAGGCGAAGGTTAGCCGGTTATCGTTCTACAATGCTTCACGTAAAAAGGCGCTCGAGGCCGTTCGGGAATTCCTAACAACTGAAACTGCAGTTCAGGATGGAAGCTCAAAGGTCGCTCGCAAATTAATTCAGTATGCACAAGGGCAAGCGACGACCTTTTCAGAGATTGAATTAGCACCGTGTTCAACAGAATTCCAGGAGCAAGTCCGAACCGCCTGTCGTGAGGTTGGTTACGGCCAAATAGCAACTTATGGGGAACTGGCCAAACGAGCCAAGTCGCCTAAGGCTGCCAGAGCGGTTGGGCTTTGTATGCGAAACAACCCCGTTCCAATTATCGTGCCTTGTCATCGCGTTGTTGGATCTACCGGAAGGCTGATAGGCTTTTCTGCTGGGCCAGGAGTATCACTCAAACAGCAAATGTTGAAGCTCGAAGGTATCAGCAAGGAATTTGTTAGGTGATTTATTTAACTCCCCCTAGAAGAATCGCCGATCATTGATTACGTTATTTATTGAGTCGCTTGCGACTTCAGTGCACCCCTAGCTCAACTGGATAGAGCACCTGTCTACGGAACAGGAGGTTACAGGTTCGAATCCTGTGGGGTGTACTTTTTTTGCGCCATGGCACTAAGAAATGCTCTTTGCCAGCCAACAGGTAGATTCGGCTCAGCAAATATCTAATGTCAATTCCCAATCCCGTCCTGCCATAATAAATGCTTTCAGGGCCGTAATTGCTTTAGAAACCGCCAAGAAACTAGAGCTGGGTGGACGCAACTCGGGGATATTTGATAAGGTTCTGAGAGGAAGATATATTAGTCCTTTCGGGATTACATTGCGAATTGGAGTTCCTGGCTTATTTCCCGAATAGTATGGGTTTGCTTGCTATAATTACAGATAATGAAGCTGCCAACGTTGTACCGATACCCTGGGTACATGGATAGACATATAAAACTACAAACAGGAGTCTTGCCTTAGCTTCGGTTAAGGCATTACTTAGATACGGTTTTTGATAATCGTCAGTCCGTAAGGCTTAACAGTAGGCTCGGTTTACTGGCGAGGCTTCGCGGTCAGACCGTTTGGTCAACACAGTTAAGAAGGTGAAGATAATGGAACGTCGAGAGATTCTAAAATCAGCGGGTTGCGTATTGTTTCTGCCGGCATTGGAAAGCTACGGACAGAACCGCGCTATGCCAGAAGATGCAGAAGTTAAACGCTTATTCTGTATCAGTATGGGATACGGTTTCTTCACCGATGCCTTGCCTCAGAGCAACGGCGCCTCATACGAATTTAGTGATCACATGGAACCGCTCAAGAAGCATCGGGACCAATTCACGTTGTATTCCAACATGAAATTCGGCGGAAGCCATATACGGGATCACAAATGCTTTGTTGGTAATACGACCACCAACCCAGATTCACTCGACCAAATTGTTGCCGACCACATCGGTCATTTGACTCGTGTTAGAAATGTCGTCACATTTATCAGTCATGCTCATCACCATATTGTCGCGTCTTGGCGAAATCGCCTGCCGGTAATGCCTATTCAGTCGACAAGAGTGTTGTTTGATACCTTATTCGCAAAGACCGATACCAAGACACAAGAACGGTTATTGGCCCATAAGAAGAGTGTGCTGGATGGTTCTCTTGAGGATGCCAAGGCTCTGATGGCCAAGGTGTCTGGGCGAGACCGCCAACGACTGGAAGAGTACTTTGCAGCATTGCGAGAGTCCGAGCAGGAGCTCAACAAGTCAATCGAATGGCTACGGGAACCGCGAGAGGACGTGGAATTTCCTGTTGCTCCGAAATTCGAAAACAACTTTCTTGCTACAGATGTCGATCGTAAACGGTTTTTGGATAACCCTCGACAGATCCAACGTGGCATTGCCTTCGATATGATCTATAAAGCCTTTAAGTTTGATATCACACGTGTTGTGAACTTCTATATGGTAGGGCTTGATAATGATCATCATATTACGACTCACAACGTACCAAAGTCAGCGGACGCTCGTCTTAGCCTGACGAAATATGACTCGTCGTTCTTCTCGCTCTTGTCAGATTTCTACGGAAAGCTTTCAAGTACGAAAGTTGAAACTGGTGGGACGCTAATGGATGAAACTGTTACCGTCGCAACTGGTAACAATAGTGTTAGCCAGGCGATGGGACCACACAATGGAAATGCGATCCCTGTCTTTGTCGCTGGAGGTAAATTCCAGAATCATGGCGGACACGTGGTCCGTAAAGGCGAGACTACCTGTGATATCTACCTATCGATTCTCCGCAAATTCGGTATTCAGCGAGAGCAGTTCGGTAATAGTAAACAAATCGTTCAACTCTAGAATTGAATTATGCAATCCAGGCACATATTTACCTTCGCTTTATTAACAGTGTTTGCCGGATTTGGCGCTGCCGATTGCAGTGCGAATGATCGCGGACAAGCTCAGAAATTCTTTAACAACTACTGCATTTCCTGTCACGGCGAAGAAACGTCTGAAGGCGGCGTGAAGCTCGACCTAGTCGACCTGGCGACATGGAATGATATTGGATTACTTGAGAAAGTCTATACAGCATTAGAAAGTGGTGAAATGCCACCCGAGAGTGCAACGGAAATTCCATCGGCAAAGGAACTCGTTGCTATCGATAAGGCTTTGACCTCGCAATTGCTTCGTCTTTCAGAACAGGAGATCCCTGGGATGCTGAAGCGACTGAGTCGCGTTGAGTATCAAAACAGTGTGAACGATGTTTTCGGCAGCCAATTTTCATTGCTCGATAACCTGCCGCTCGACAATATAGACGAAGGCTTCAACAATAACGCCGATCATTTACATATCTCCGTTGTTGATATGGAAGCGTATTTCAAGGTTGCCAATTTGGTTGCTTCGAGTGTGGTTGGCGAAAAGCCCGAGCCGCGTTTGGTAGTCTATTCAACGAAAAACACGGATATAGATTCGCTCAGCCACAAAGACGACACCAATGGTTATGCTCCGACGCTCGACCGTGAAGCTCGACCACTCGTCTTTGCCACGCCTGCCAAACAAATCAAGATTAATCCGTCGGTGAGAACCAGTGGAGTCTATCAAGTTATTCCCAAGGGGTTCTATATTACGGCCGAGTATGTTTCCGGAAGCCGAGAAGCAGAGAGATTGCCAGCGGTAAAGAACATTATGGAACAGGATGAAGCGACTCCCACTGTCCATTCGATGAGTTATTTTCTTCGTAAAAACGCTGGTGCAGGAAACAGTATCGTGACGGTCATTCCGCCTAACGCTGATTGGAAGGAATTTGATCCTCAGGTCGGTTTCACGACACATCTTTCATCGGATGACACAATCGTGTTGCGGTGTAATTCCGTGCAGCAGGGTGGTCGCCAACGAATGTATTGCATTGAAACTGCAACAGTAACTGGGCCTGTCTACGATTCCTGGCCACCGAAGACCTTTTTCTATGAGACCTACTGCAATGGAATGGATGATTCCGCAGACATTGGAGAATGTAAGTCGATCTTAAGGGTGATCGCGCAAAAGTTATTCCGGAGAATTGTCAGCGATAAAGAACTCGCGCAGTTTTACAGTCAGGCAGAGAGAGAATACGACGACGGGAGAGGACTCTATTCCGGTTTACAAGCAGGTATTCGCGGAATGCTTTGTTCGCCTAACTTCTTGTATAAGCAAGAGGGTGCAGTGGCTTCGCTTGACCAACATGCGATTGCCGCAAGAATGTCCTATTTCCTGTGGAACTCCGTGCCAGATGATGAACTCTTTGAACTCGCGTCAGAAGGACGTCTGAGCGATCCACTGGTGCGTTGCGAACAGGCCGAGCGAATGTTGAGCGATGTAAAGGCCAAACGGTTTATTGAGGATTATGTGCATCAATGGCTAGATCTAGAAAAGCTTGAAAATATCGAGCCAGACCTGTCAGTTTTCTCGGTTGAAGAATTTGATCTGGTTCGTACACAAATTAGGCAAGAGCCTGCCGCGTTCTTTACTGAGGTCTTAAAGAGCAATCTCAGTCTGAAGAATTTCATTGACTCTGAATTTGTCATGATTACGCCAGAACTCAACTATATTTATCGGATCGCAGGTCATCCGGTAGCTAATCCACAGGCACGACCAGACTCCACGAAAGTAGCCGTGGCAAATTATAAGCCTAAAGAGATCACCTCCGAGTTCACGAAAGTCATGCTCACTGAAAAAGATCGCCTACGGGGCGGGCTCTTGACGCAGGCAGGCTTTATGCTGATGACAACAAATAACGGTGAATATTCGAACCCCTTCTATCGTGGTGCTTGGGTGCTGAAAAGTTTTTATGGAGACCCGCTAGAGACACCTGCTGATTTGGAAATTGCCGCATTAAGTCCACCTACCAAGACGACGACGATCAAAGAAACGATCGATGCTCATCGTGAAAATGTTAGTTGCAATGGTTGCCATAGTAAGATGGACCCGCTCGGAATCGCTTTGGAAAACTTTGATGTGCTCGGGCGATGGCGTGACAGTTATACCGAGATTGCCGGCTACACGAGCTCAGAGGAGTCCGGTAGTAAGCCTGAGAGCTTTGCGGTTGTTAGTAAGACTGTCCATAAGGACGGGCGAGCGTTTGAAGGGCCTCAGGGGTTAAAAGACCTCTTACTTGAAGACAATGAGAAGTTCTCGCGGGTATTCCTTCATAACATGGTGTCCTATGCAATGGCACGACAGTTGACGTACCGGGATCGCGAATTCATTGAGAAACTCAATGCTCAAGCAATCGAGACTGATTATAAGCTGCGGGACCTGTTAATCATGATCGTTGCATCTGACCATTTTACAAACCGATAGTTTTGTAAACGAGCAAGCCTACGCCATCACCTCGTGAAATCCGGTTTCTGATCGACTCTATTCTTCCAGAAACCAAGGTGACCGAGCATTGTCGGTGATTTCCGAGTCCGCTTCGATCATTCGGGCTTTTAACTTTGCGACAATCTCTGGGTGAGTCTCGGCCAGATTGTTCTGTTCTCCGAGGTCGTCATGTAGATTGAAGAGGAATACCTGAGGCGGTTTTGGTTGGTTGTTATTGCGTTGGTTTCTTGGTTTCTTTACCAGCAATTTCCAATCACCCTGACGGATGCCTTCGAGGTCTCCGCGCGATGTGTAATGAATGAATTCTGTTCGGGGGGATTTCTCGGTGGTGTCGAGTAGTAGGCCTGTAATGTCCATTCCGTCGATCACGCGCTTCTTTGGTAGTGATTTACCGGTCAGCGACGCGATGGTAGGTAGTAGGTCAATGGTCCCAGCCAATTCATTGCAAACCGTCCCGGCAGGGATGCCGGGGCCGCGCATTAGACAGGGGACACGCTGTCCGCCTTCGAACGTAGTTCCTTTGCCATCTCGGAGTGGTCCCGCCGAACCGCCGTGGTGGCGGAAGGGAAGCCAAGGTCCATTGTCTGTCGTATAGATGACATAGGTGTTTTCTGATAACTCCAATTCGTCGAGTGTATCGAGTAGTCGACCGACTTCTGAGTCAATGTGCTCAATGGTATTGGTATATGCATTGAGTGGATTGGGATCTCGAACCTCGTCGGGGACATAGAGGGGAATATGTGGCATCGAGTGAGGAAGGTAAACGAAAAAGGGACCATCCTGATGTTCTGTCACAAAGTCGATAGCCTTTTGGGTATACCTTCGAGTGACGGTGCGTTGATCGACTGGCAATTCAACAATTTTCGTATCCTCGAACAGAGGCGTTTTCCATTTGGTCAACGTCGATTGCGGATCATTCCATAAGATGTCCATGCCAGCAAAACCACCTTGGGGTTTCCCTTTGTTATCCGGATGGTTCATGTCATTGGAATAGGGGATGCCGAAATAGGTGTCAAAGCCGTTAGATGTAGGAAGCACTTCGGGGTGGTGACCTAGATGCCATTTACCGAAACAGGCAGTAGCATACCCCTGGCCTTTAAGGTGATCGGCGATGGTATGTTCCTTGGGATTAAGGCCCTTCGTCGATGCCGGGAACAAAACATGTTGGTGCATGCCAACTCGCTTTGGATAGCAACCGGTTAATAAAGCTGCTCGTGATGGTGTGCAAACAGGTGATGCCACCATAAAGCTAGTGAATTTCCTACCTTCGTCTGCGAGACGATCGATATTAGGTGTTTTAATGGTCTTGGAGCCAAATGAACTCAGATCCCCGTAACCCTGATCGTCTGTAAAGATAATGATAAAGTTCGGCTTGTCGGAATTTGCAGCGACAGCCATGTCAACAAGGAAACTTAGAGACAGGAGTAAGGTGGCAACGAGTTTAAGCATGACGAATCCTAAGCAGTATCAAAATGAATAGATGTCGCACATTATAGCGAAAAGGAAATGTTAACTGGAGAGGCCGAGCTAATTTAGCTACTGAGTGCTGACAGGATCGCGAAACCGATAATGATCGCTGCAAAGATTAAACAGCCTTTAACTGCACTATTGCCCTCTTGCGTTTGAGGTTCTCCTACTTGTCCGGATTCCTTTTGGTCGAATTTGCGTTGTGCCTCGCCCGATTTAGATGCGAATGCAACAGCATCTTTGAAAGCAGCACTCGTGGCACGGATAAAGGTCGGGTAAGCGCGGAAACGATAGGCGGCAGAACCGGCAATAACGCTGGGGAAGAATTCGCCGATCTCTTCAATACGAACCCGACGTTCTCCCTTACCGAATATTCGTCAGAGTAGCAGGATAGAGCGATAGACCGTCT
>CALKCC010000275.1 GCA_938082855.1 uncultured Pirellulaceae bacterium
AATGACTCGCCGAATCTCTAAACGCCCATCGTTATGTAAGATGTTTCTCGTTTCAATCATCGCTCTATAGACTCCTGCACGACCTGCTTCTTGACAAACCCGTTTTCCGCCAAAGGAATCAAATGCAATCTGCGTGCCAAAGAGAATTATTATTTAAAACTCATGCTTCTTCGGATAAAACGCTAAAATGCCACTCCAACCTCGCTAAAAGCGTTGTATCAAAATCTCACATTGCTGTATCATTTGCACACACTGCTATCGAATTAGGCCAACCTGCTAGCTCTCAGAAAACATCGTTTCAAGCAACACTATGACTACAACAACCACCGTCTTAGCCGGAATACCTAAGACCAACTATTCGCTCTACCACAAAATACGTTTTCTCGTTGGCGACCCCACCGCCCTGATCGCGATACGAGGCAATGACGATGAACATTCCATGTTTATTGTTCGCGACATCGAAATGCAGCGGGCCAAGCAGCACGCTCGGGCAGATCGAGTTACCTGCCCCGCCGACCATACTCCGGAAGGTGGATTATCGGGTGACCGGGAAACCGCGACCGCACAGGCCACCGCCGAATACCTATACAAGCAAGGCGTCTCAACGATTACCACCGACCGCACCCTGCCCTACATATTTGCTCATCACATCCTAGCGCGTGGTATCGATATCAATTACGACGAGCAACTCGGCGTGCTAGAACGCAGGCAGAAGGATGCCGAAGAAGCAGGATGGCTTCAGGAATCTCAGACCACGACTGAATCCGCGATGCGAATGGCTTGTGAATTAATCGCCAATGCGGACGTAGATGACCAGGGGCAACTAATTCACCAAGGCCAGGTACTAACTTCGGAACGAGTGCGTTCTGCCATCGATATATTTCTATTGGAACGGGATTATTTCAATCCCAAAAGTATCGTCGCGTGTGGCCCCACAGGCGCCGACTGTCACGATTATGGAACCGGGCCACTCTACACTGAACAGCCAGTGATTGTGGATATCTTCCCGCAAAACCGTAAAACACTGTATTACGGTGACTGCACACGGACAGTCGTTCATGGACAGATTTCCGACGATTTGACTCGGATGCACATGGCTGTTTGTGAAGCCAACTCGGCAGGCTGTGCAGCAGCCCGTCCCGGCGTGACCGGAGAAGACGTCCATAAAGCCACGATTCAGGTGATCATGGAAAATGGTTACAAAACCGGGCTTCCCACCGCCGACGACCCGGAATCCTTTTGTAGCATGACCCATGGAACCGGCCATGCCGTCGGATTAGAAGTCCACGAACCTCCGTTACTCGACTTCGGTGGCCCCGAACTGTTGCTCGGCGATTGCCTCACGATTGAGCCCGGTTTGTATTGCCGAGCGATTGGCGGAGTCCGTGTTGAGGACATGATCATCCTCACCGAAGACGGATGCCAGAACCTAAATTCACTTTACACCGGCCTCGATTGGAAAAATTAAGACCCCATGAATCAACCAACCAAGGACATCGTCTCCCTCATCGATCACGCGATTTTACACCCCACTGCAACGGACGAAGACTTGATCGCCGGATGTGAATTGGCCGTCAAATTAGGCGTTGCCAGCGTATGTGTCAAACCATACATGATCCGCCGTGCCGTAGAACTCATCGAAAATGCTGCCGTCGGAGTCGGCACCGTTATCGGTTTCCCACACGGCAGTAATTCAAGCATGGTTAAAGCTGCCGAAGCAGAGCAAGCCTGTCTTGACGGTGCCACCGAACTAGACATGGTCGTCAATGTAGCTCGTGTTCTCGAGAACGACTGGGATTATGTAACTCAGGACATCGCAACAGTGCATGTGATTGCGCGCAGTCATCAGGCCATTCTCAAAGTCATCTTCGAAACCGATTACCTTGAAGACCAACACATTACAAAACTCTGCGACATCTGTTCTGACCTACAGGTGGATTTCGTGAAGACGTCCACCGGGTTTGGATACACAAAACGGGAATCCGGCGACTACAACTACACAGGCGCCACGATCGAACACATCAAGCTCATGCTCGAACGGGTTGTGGAAGGCGTACAAGTCAAGGCGTCAGGTGGCATTCGCACCTATGATGACGCGAAAGCACTTGTTGACCTAGGCGTCACTCGGCTTGGAACCAGCGCCTCACAGGCAATTGCTGACGGAGGAGTCGGGGAAAGCTACTAAACCTATGTCCGAGGACCAATTAACAGATCCGATCAAACCAACCGTCGAACTGATTCGTCGTAAGCGTGATGGGCAGGCGTTATCACAAGCTGAGCTTCAACATCTCCTGCGCGAGTTTCAATCGGGACAGGTATTAGACAGTCAGATGTCGGCATTTGCCATGGCGACTTGTATTCGTGGGATGACCGATGACGAAACCTATTACCTAACCAAAGCGATGCTCGAAAGCGGCAAAACGATTGACTGGGATTCATCTACTCCGGTAGTCGACAAACACTCTACTGGCGGAGTCGGTGACAAAGCCTCACTGCTAATCGCTCCTCTCTTAGCCAGCTTTGGTGTCCGCGTACCAATGATCTCCGGAAGGGGGTTAGGCATCACTGGCGGTACGCTAGATAAACTGGAAAGCATTCCCGGCTTTAACTGTTCGCTTTCCTTGGAGGCAATTCAAGCGGGCGTACAGGCCAACGGGTGCATCATTGCCGGAGCAACCGAAGAAATCGCTCCGGCCGACAGAAAGCTTTACAGCTTACGTGACGTAACAGGAACAGTCGCGTCTATTCCACTGATCACGTCCAGCATCCTTTCCAAAAAACTCGCCGAG
This sequence comes from uncultured Pirellulaceae bacterium, assembly GCA_938082855.1. GTDB lineage: Bacteria > Planctomycetota > Planctomycetia > Pirellulales > Pirellulaceae > UBA721. Next base: position 2,790 of record CALKCC010000275.1, read on the forward strand.
AATCCTCAGGCCCTGATCTTTGATGTCAAATGTGGAACAGGAACGTCAATGCTCACACTTGAAGCAGCCCGCGACCTAGCCACTTCTTTGGTCACAACGTGTAAGCGTTTTAAGGTGAAAGCAAAGGCCATCATTACCGACATGGAACAACCGCTCGGCACGGCAATCGGCAATGCTGCAGAAGTTCGTGAAACGCTGCTTACCTTCCACGGTTCTGGCCCCGCTGACCTCGTCCATTTGGCCACCACCTTCGCCTTTGAATTGTTACAACTTGCAGGCAAATCGATTCCATTTAAAGACGTCACCGACAACCTCACCAATGGGCACGCTCAGAATCATTTTGAAGCAATGATCGAGAAGCAGGGAGGCAAGTTGTGCCAACTTCCAACCTTACACTGGACCCCATTGATCGCCACTCAAGAAGGATACCTTGAAAGCGTCGCCACCGGAGACCTTGGCTCCTTATTAGTGCGAATGGGTGGAGGCCGACAGCATCCGGACGCGACCATTGATCCAACAGTTGCGATCGCCGTAGCCAAGAAAATTGGTGACAAAATCAATAAGGGTGATGTTCTTGGGGCAATCGCTCACCCATCTGCCAAACCTTATCTTAACGAACTAGATGAAATGCTAACTATCAGCAGTACGCCAGCGGATCCGCGACCACTGATTATGGGCACAGTAGACCAGCAATAGATAAACGCTGTCAGGATAAATACCATGTCTCCACTCGAGTTGATCAAGCTAGCTAGAGCGACACGCAAGAACGCCTATGCGCCTTATTCCAAATATCTTGTGGGCTGTGCCTTAGGTGATGGTGATGGACAAACGGCGACAGGATGCAATATTGAAAACGCCGCTCTCGGAAGCACCATTTGTGCCGAAGCTGCTGCGTTAAGTTCTGCAGTCGCCGCAGGTCTCGGCCCGCCTCAGCAAATCGCCATCGTCAGTGCTACTCAAGCGACCCCTTGTGGAAATTGTCGCCAGCTAATTGCCGAACTCGCACCCGACGCAGAGATATACCTAGCCCTTCCCGAAGGCGATCAATTCAAGACCTACACCATCAAATCCCTGCTACCTGATGCATTTGATTCTCTGGACTAGCATCCTTCATCGGCTTGCACGACATCAGGCAACTGCTTTGCGAATCCGGTTAAATTCTCAAATTCATGGGCAAGTTGAAGCAATCTAAAGTCTTGGCGAAAACC
>CALKCC010000276.1 GCA_938082855.1 uncultured Pirellulaceae bacterium
GTACTGCTTCCTGCTGCTGTTCAGCAGTGGCGTCATTACATAATTGATTAAACGGAACCACGACCCCGCAACTAACAACAAATTGAATCGCTTGATCAATGGTTAAATCCAGTTCTACCGTTTTACTCTTTGGCACTGTGACCGTGAAACCGGTCGCAGGCATAGGCGAAGTAGGCATCAGCACACTGATCATTTCTTCTCCAACGTGCTCGCGAACTCCCCGCATACTTGACCCGGTTACAAATCCAATCGACCAAATACCAGCACTAGGATACTGCACCGCAACCACCTGATTGAATTCCATATCGTGGTCACCCACGAGAAAATCAGTGACTTGTTTCACGCTGGAGTAGACATTACGTATGACGGGTATTCGATTGACGATCTTTTCAATTTGAGCAAATGCAAACCGCCCGAACTTTGCCGCAAGCAACTCGCCAATAAAATACAGGATTATGACGAACAGCACCATGAACACCACAGCAACCAGCCAGGGTTTGAGATAGACCATCGTCACATAACGATCGTAAATTTCCTCAGCCGTGGCCACAGATATATCCAACACCTGCTCTTCGTCGTTTGCTACTGTTTGGTAAACGACATGAGGAATATACGGTCCTCTGCCACCATCGATCGCTGTATCTGCTTCATTGGTTTTTTCGTCACTGATTTCAGAAATCGAAGCTATAACGACAGTCCGCGCCAGCCAGTCGACCGGTTGGAGGATGTAGTTATTAATCATCGACCAGGCCCAGATAAATAATGCGATCGTTAACAGGGGAGGTAGCACGACCCCTAACCCGCGCAAGATCGCAGCTCGAAACGGCTTCTGTTTTTTCTTCGTCATGACAATCTCAGTTCCTATGATTTCTACCTGAGGACTTCAATTAGCACCTCAGGCTGGGCCGTTCTGGGACAACGGACATGTGCTCCTCGTGCTCCTATTGTTCCGTTGGTTACTATTGATTTCAAGTACCAGACATTATCTACGGCATAATGACGCATTAGTTCACATTCCATCCTGCACGGCAGACGACAGCCACCTCTACACTTGCAGCCCCGCTCTTCCTAAGGCCTCGAGCCAATTCATTGAGTGTTGCTCCTGTGGTCATCACATCATCCACTAACAGCAAACGTTGGCCTTGAATTAAATTAGGTCGACGAATCTGAAAAGCCCGATGCATATTTTTACGACGTTGTGCTGGTGATAGCGTCCCTTGCTTTTGAGTAGGCCGTATGGCCTTGGTGATCGTCAAATCCAATGGGATTTTTGCCTGCTGTACGACACCGCGAGCCACGGTCTCCACCGTCGAGTGATGCCTGGTCAGTCTACGACGCCAGTGCATCGGAACAGTAACCACTCGACTAAACTTATTGATATCCACCTGAGCCCCCAATAGCTGCCCTAAAGCAAATCCTGCAGCCTGACCAGACGCTCCCTTGGACTGTAGCAGGAGCTCCTTAAGACGCCCCTGATACCCGCCCAGACAAGTCGTCTTCTCAAACGAAAACTCGTACTGTCGACACTCGAGGCAATCTGCAACAGCCGCACCTGAAACAGAACGCTGCCCGAGCGTTGGCGTTTTCCTCGTGCTGCCTTCCAGGAATTCGAACGGAGTGATCTCTCGTTTATCCTCAAAGCTCTTTTCATGCGGAACAGGGAATCCACATTTCTCACACCGCGGTGTTACAAGATCTAAAATCTCCTGACAACACTGTCTGCATAACAACTCGACATCACTCTCGGCTGTATCAACCAACCCACGACGACATCCCAGGCAAATCGGAGGAAAAACAACATCTTTCATCCAACCGAAGATTTGCCGCATCTCACACTTCCTGCATATGCCTAATAGACTGGTTTGCCCTAGAATACCGAAGAAGTCATCAAGACAGCCACTTTTGGTAAATTTGCTTGGCACACAACTGTCAACGTTGTCTATTCCATCCAACGAAATATCCAATCACAACAGACCATGACACATTCAAGTAAACCACAGATCAGTCAACGAGCATTGCAAGCCGCTGGACAGCCTATCAGTCAACTTATGGGAATGGCCCTGTCAAATCCCGATATCATTTCTCTTGCCGCAGGGTTTGTCGACAACGCATCATTGCCCGTGGACGTGACTCGGATCGCAGTCGACAAAGTCCTTTCCGCCGGTGAGACTTCTCAAACTGCATTGCAATATGGGTCTAATAACGGCGACCAACAGCTACGCCAGTTGATCCTTGACCATGCCATCGAAATGAACAATGCGGCCGCCGGACAATCCGCTGAATACAATACTTCCATTGATCAGGTTTTTATTACTCCGGGAAGTAATCAGCTACTGTATCTGATTGCCGATACATTACTCGACCCAGGCGACATCATTCTCTGTGCCTCTCCGTCGTACTTTGTTTTTATCGGAGCCGTCAAGAATATTGGTGGTCAGACAATCGGAGTCGCCACCGATCAGGACGGTATCATTCCGTCCTCGCTGGAAGCAGCATTAGAAACACTCGATAGAGCAGGGGAGTTAAATCGAGTTAAAGCAATTTATACCGTGCCCTATTTTGACAACCCCGGAGGTACGACCTTAACAGCTGAACGAGGAAGAGAGATTCTGGAGATTGCCAAACGTTGGTCACGTGAACAAAAGATTTATGTAATCTCTGATGAAGCATATCGGATGCTACGTTATCAAGGGGACGATACTCCCAGCATGCATCACTGGGACCCCTCGCTGGAACATACCATTGTGGCCGGGACGTTTTCAAAGTCATTCTCGCCTGGAATCCGAGTCGGATGGGGATTTCTACCTGCAGACCTGCAAGGGCCGGTTGGTGACCAGAAAAGCAATCTGGATTTTGGAGCCCCATTACTTGCCCAGCGTATCATGGCCAACGTCCTCCAGGACGAACTGTGGTTACCCCACGTCGACAAATTACGGGCCGTCTATGACAGTCGTCGACTCGCGATGCTCGGAGCTCTGGACGAATTCCTTGGGGATGTTTCTGGGTGCCAATGGCATGAAACACGCGGGGGCCTCTGTGTATGGCTCACGCTTCCCGAGTCTATCGACACGGGCATGCAGGGAGACTTTCTAAAGTCTGCTGTCGAAGCAGGCGTGATCTACGTCCCTGGAGAATACTGTTTTGCCAGTCAGGGCGAACCACCAAATCACAGTACCATTAGATTGACATTTGGTGTACAGTCTGCGGAGAGAATTGAGCGTGGAATCAGGATCCTGTCAGAGCAAGTTAAACGCTGGCAGTGAGAAAACTGTAGCAGATGCGGATGGAGCCCATGACGCTGCTTTCCAGATATACAATTAAGCTGTTTATCAAGATCTACTTAATTACGTTGATCTCGTTATTCTGCATGTACTTCATCATTGATATGGTGTCGCATCTGGATCGATTGAGTAAAGCGACTCCGGAGTCAGCCAGTTTGTTGGATACACTTGTCCAATATTACGGAGTACGCTGCTTCACGCTGTTTAACACCATCAACGCCACCGTTGTACTGTTCGCTGCCGCTGCCACAGTCACCACCATGCAAAGCAAGAACGAACTCATTGCACTGCACTCGATGGGAGCATCTCCGAATCAAATTGCCAAACCCATTGTCGTCGTAGCCGTCATCATGGCTTCACTGGCGGCGACCAATCGTGAGTTGATTATCCCCCGCTTCCAACAGGATCTCACTCGTACCGCTCAAAACTGGACCGGGAATGAGAAGATCCCCATTCAGGCAAAATTCGACCACCGCACGGACATTCTCTTTGGAGGACGACATGCTATCAAGTCAGACAGCACGATTCTCTTACCCCGTCTCCACCTTCACCGACCACTCGGGCGATTCCCCAGAATCATCGAAGCACAAACAGCCGTCTATACCTCGGCAACTGAAACGCTACCCGCTGGTTACAAACTCGAAAATGTCACCGTACCAACCTCGTTGGACAGTTATTCCACTGCTGTGTTTGAAGGGGAACCTGTCATTATCACGGCCACCGATCACCCAGATCTCAAGGACAACGAGTTGTTTGTTGTGAGCCGACTCCCGTTCGACCTCCTAGTAGCTCAGAACAACCACTACAAATTCAATTCAACCAAGAGTTTGATCGGACTATTACAAAATCAAAGTCTGGACTATGGAGCCCATTTACGTGTGCAGCTTCATGCAAGATTCGTCCAGCCCGTTCTCGACCTGACGTTACTACTGCTCGGACTCCCATTTGTATTATCCGGTCGCAATCAAAGCCTACTGTTCTCGATTTGCGGTGGTGTCGGAACGATTGCCGTCTTCTTTGGCGTAGTGTTTACCAGTCATGCAGTGGGCTCAAGTGGTTACGCCATATCGCCGTCTCTTGCAGCCTGGCTACCACTGTTTGTTTTGATTCCGGCTACCTACTTCATCACGAAACACATCCGGCGTTAAGAACGTCTACTGGACGGTGGGATAGAGCCTGTTGAAGCGATCTGATAAGAGGGGAGCGTTTCTTTAGTCTACTGCTAGAGACTAATTTCCGACGCTAGTTTTAGAGGCAAGTTCTAAGGACTAGAAGCAATCTAACTACATTGCACCGGGAAAGGCTCCGGCAGCTCCTGGGTCTTCCATAGGACTAGCACCGGGAAAGGCTCCCGCGGCTCCGGGATCTCCCATAGGGCTTTCACCGACACCCGTACCTGGAAAGGCACCGCCCTCCGCTCCGGCCGCTGGATCACCCATGGGTCCTGCCCCTACGAAA
>CALKCC010000277.1 GCA_938082855.1 uncultured Pirellulaceae bacterium
TCCACATATACATTGGGTCTTTATAAATATCCCCCGATCCCCAACGTTGGCTACACCACTCCAAAAAGGTTATCCCCGCGAGATAGACACTGTTTGCTGAAAGCAATGCAACTAAACCAAAAACAACATAAAGCATATACCGTAGTTTTGGCCCTATGCTCTTACGAGGTTTCCTTCGTCGTATTTTTTGGTCTGGCACGTATCAATACCCCTTAGCACTATAGAACGGTGATCTTCTTAGAGTTTGAATGCACCTAAAGTTGTGAGAAATCCTATTTATGGGTACAGCCCATAAAATATTTTCGGGCATATTGTGCATAAGTCTTAGCATTTAGTCGTTATTTGATTCAAAGCAACGGTATTCTACTTTAAGTTTGGGCGTATCTCTCCCAACAAGCCATAAATAGTGTACGTACAGAGCAGTAACATGGTTTTGCTCACAGAGCTTGTTTTCAAGGAATTCTGCCGACGTCTATGCACTCTTATATTCTTCTATTCATACTTAGAAATTCTATAAACGCTCAATTTCGCATTAGGTTCCAAAAGTTCCCTCGATCAAACTCGCGAGTTTGATACTGCTCAAGATAAAGTCGGTACTCAGGAGTATCGACAGCCTCCACAGTCCTATCGTCGACAGGGGGGTATTGCTGCATTCCGACAAAAGGCAATGGCTCGACCTGATACCCTGTGATCGTATTCAAGTCGGCATCTTTATCCCAGCCGATCGAATGAATGAGAAAATCCCGTGTCCAACCTTCTCGCACTGGCGGCAACTCATCGAACAAAACAGTCATTTCATCTCCCCCGCCAAGCACAACCAACTGGTTATCCTGCTGAGTTAGCAGATCCGTCGTTTCTCCGAATCGAGTAAAGCTTCCTGCCATTGGTGGCCAAAGCACCTCCGTCTTGACTTGGTCATAGTCGTATCGCTCGGGACCGTTGTTAAGACGAGGAAGTCGTGCGGAAAATCCTCGGTAATGCAAATCCGCTTTACTCAGATTTGCGTTCTGGAAGACCGGAAGTGCTGCTTCCGCATCAACAGCCACTAAGATTTGATCCCAATACAATTCCATTGACGTAGACATGCGCAAGCGGAAATCATCCTTCTCGAACTCATCAACCGGAATCTTGACAACAATCGTCTTTGTCTTTCCACCAGGGAAGCCCATGTTCGGCACGACCTCCTCCCAAGTCTCACCGGTAACAGCATCAGCCCGAGGCATCGAAAGATAAGGAGGACGTGGCCCCTGCAACTCGCTATTTTGCGACAAGGCTATATTAATAGATGTATCTGTGGGGAACATCCAACCGGTCATCACTAAATGCACACTTTCCGCCCCTGCGAGATCACCTAACTCCAACTCCACATAGTATTCCTCCACTAAACCTTGCTTGTGACGCCTATCGAACAACTTCGTAAATACTCCGTCCCGTTCCCGGAGAACCTCGCCAAGGTCGTCACCGTTACTGCCAACCGCACGGACAACCGGACGTAAGGCCTCCTGCCGAAAACTATGAACCTGATATTGTGACACCGATGGTGGTCCAACCTTTTCATTGGAGAACACCACCGTCCCCTCGGGGTGATCTAATGCAATCAATTGCACCTGATCAAAGTAAGCTGCTTCCCATAGCTCTTCCGTGATTTGCATCCGATATTGTCCATCAACGGGCACAAGCCGATCACCAGGGATTAATAGATATTCCCAGTCTCTAGTGGGCGCAATAACTCCCTCACCAAACTGAAGACCGATTGGAGCCGCCCATAACAAATCGGTAAAAAACTCATACTTCTCACCCGTCCAAGTATACAGATAAGGACACGACCCTTTTAACAACTCTTGTTTTTCAGTGAAAGTCAAACGTGGTTTGGGAGAAAGAATATTTTGCGGAATTCCATTCGTCCATAATACTCGGACGGCTTCGGCACCTTCGCTCTTACCGACCCCAAAATGGACTACCCGACCATCTCCCTGCTGACTTTGGAAACCCGATGCACTTCTCAGGTCCACTCGAGCCCCAACACCATGTACATTCGAACGCTGAACTTTAAACATCGGATCAGGTTCAGCACATAACCTTACTTTGATCCAATGGTTTACATTTCCACCTTCATTATCGAGGACAACAAGTTTTTCATTTGCTACGACCAGCAAATCCAGATCGCCATCCTCATCCAGATCATCTACATCTACCTTGCTAACGTTCTGCAGATTGGGCACATCCACTTCGGCAATTTCCAGCTCGGCATTGCCATTATTTCGGTAGAACTGCAGGCCTTCATCTGACCACGCAACCAAATCCCGCCACCCATCGTTATCGAAGTCTATAGGCCGCATTCCACGAGGTGAATCGGAGGTTACTTGAAACTCCCCTTGCTTCCACACTTTCCCTCCAGGAGTATTACCGGTGAGTGCCCCTGACAAGCCCTGACCTACACCGAAAACCAAGTCAGCGGTGCCGTTATTATCCACATCAAACACGGCTAATGAAGACAGCCTTTCGTCAGGTAGTAAATCCCTGGACGCCTCGTTGAATCGTAGCCGACCATGGCGAATATTCTCAAAGACACCGCCTGAAACGTAGATATCCTGCTGCAGTGAGCGATTGAAATCAGCGGTAGCAAGCACCTGAGTATTCAATGACTTTGCCGCCTCCGGAAGTGCGTTCGACGTGACATCAGAGAACAGCCAATTCTCGTGGTTTTTCCACAATTGCAACCCACCCTGACAAGCCAGCACTAAATCTAGATCACCATCATTTTCAATGTCTGCAATCGACACGAAAGCCACATCACTAATATCCGCATTGGCAAATGCTTTATCAGATACGATTAACGAGCGTTGCTGGCTATCTTTAGGCAATACATTCTCCACAACCTGCACTCCGCCTGCACCGTAAAGGAGGAAATCGAAGTCAGAAACAGAGTAGGCTTCAGGTGTCGTCGTGGTCGCATCACGATCCAGATCGACTGCAATTACATGTTGCAGGTCGGCCGCTATCTCCACCGAGTGCGTGCTACTCCATTGCTGCGTTTGATCGTCCAATTCAAATACGGACAGTTTCCCGCTCTGCAAGACGACAATATCCAATTGACGATCCAAATTGAAATCACAAACAATCGCGTCAAGCACACCTTCTATTCCATCCAGGCTCTTGAACAGATCTGTTTCCTGAAACCCTACCTCAATTTCAACAGAACCTGTTTCCGGCACATCCGACGCACCAAAGTAGTCTTCTGGGAACTCATGAATCAGGTATTCCAGAGGATGCCGTTGTAACTGCACCATATCAGTGTGATAGCCAAAATCCTGCTTCACAACATTGAAGACCTGGATCATCCGAATCTTGACTTTATTCCAAACTCCATCATCTCCAGCTTCTATGGCTTGAGCGAATTGTGGCAATTCAGTCGCAACTTCGATTTTCTGCTGCCTCAAGATGGCCTCATATGGAGCCAGCACTTCGATGGCATTATGTAACGTGCTGACGATTGATTTATCTTTGGACTCCGCCTGCAATCGCACGATTTGTTCCAATACGATCAGATTACTCGCATTGACTGCGGCTGCTTGACGAACCACTTCATCTCGTTCTTCGCCCTGACCGTTGCGTAACAACACGAACAACTCCATCAATGCGATCGAATCATCCGGATTCTTTTCGTAGGCAGCGCGAAAGAGCTTAGCCGCCGCTGCTTCTTCCTCCAGAGTCACCTGAAGCTTCGCTTCCAACATATCTACGATACCGGAATCAGGATCCTTCTCACGCAACTTCACCAAAGCTTCCCGAGCCAGCTTGAGCGTCAAGGCATACTTTTCCGGGGCTTCGTCTCGCTTTGCATGTTGCTTCTCAACAGCCAGAATTCCAGCTATGGCCAGATTACGAGTCCCCAACATGACATCCGGAGCTGCTTTGACCAACTGGGTAAAGAGCTTCATGCTCTCCGTACCATCGTTCTTCAGTTTGTTAGGTATGTTCTCGACGGAGGCTAATCCGCTGTTTTTTAATGCGAGCAGTTCTTGGCGTTCAAGACTGGGACCACCAATGAATGAATTGATTCCCCACCACGCGATTGCGGCCAAAACGGCCAAGCCGATGACAACAGGAAGCTTCCTACTCCCTCGATTTATGTCGTCCATAACGTATCCAGCATCTCCAGCATCTAAAGGTCAGAGAAATTACTTCTTAATGCAGTAGAGAGCTTCATCCGTGCGAATGAGTAAATGGCCATCTACCGCTGAAGGGCTCGCAAAAAGCGTCCCACTCAGTTGATTCTCTGCAAGCTCTTTGTATTCTTTGCCCGGTTCAACCACCGTGATTTTTGAGTCTCGTTCGAAAAAGTAAATCTTTCCATCCGCAAATAACGGCGACGCCCAATACCGCGATCCCATTCGATGGACCCAATTTACGTCTCCAGTTTTTGCATCAAGACACGTTGCAATTCCGTTATCTGAAGCAAAGTACATTTCTTCTCCTACGATGACCATACTGGAAACGTTCGGCACTTGCCTGTCGAATCGCCATTGAATCTTTCCAGCGAACTTACCGTCCTCTTCTTCAATCTTCAGGGCTAGTAATTCACTCTTCATGTATCCCGTGTTGATATAAACCATGCCATGGGCGGCAACTGGGCGGCCTGCATTGGAAAACCCCAGTACACCATAGCTAGTCTTCCACAGTTCTTCCCCAGTTTCGGGATCATAACCAAAGATCCAATCAGCCGCAGGTGAGACGATTTGATCCTTTCCGTTGACATCTACGATGATCGAAGTGGCGTAGGCTTTTCTCAACTGAGGCTCGTCTCGTAATTTACCACTCCGCTGAGTCTTCCATAGAATCTCGCCAGTGTTCTTATCTAAAGCGACGATATATTGCAGATCGATGCCATCACAATGAATGATGAGTCTGTCTTTCCAAAGTATTGGGGAACTTCCAGGACCGTTTTCATGTTTCACTCGTAATGTGCGGTTGCTCCAAAGAACTTTGTCTGTTTTCGTATCCAAGCACGCGATGCCCATCGGACCGTAGTGGCAATAAAGTTTATCGCCATCAATGATCGGGGTCGGAGTCGCGTAAGAATTCACCTGATGGATAAACTGGGGGTTTTCTTCGGATAACATCTCTATATCTTTGAGGACTTTTCCAGTCGCTAAATCTAGACATTGAACACGCAGGCTCACGTGCGAAGAAATGATCAAAGGTTGCGAACTCGTCGTAGTCTTTTTTACAGCTACCTTTCGGTCCTCGGATGCTTCCACGTCGATCCCAGTGGTAACCCAGACCTTGCCATCGACAATCACAGGAGTCGACCACCCTAAGCCCGGCACCTTATGTTTCCATGCCGCATCAGACTCAGTGAATTCAACCGGCAAGTCAACTGCGTCGGCGTGCCCCTGACCATTTATCCCTCGCCATTCCGGAAAGAGATCACCTGCGAAAGTCACTGAGCTAAACAACGACGTGATGAACAAGGATAAAAAGATAGTGCGACGCATGAAAATTCTCTTCGTGGGAAATAAAAAACGGGATTCGACTCGACTTAACCAGAGGGCTCAAACACTGAGCGTTAACTACTTAAGACGCATTATATAGGATATGGACGTTTATGTATCGCTTAGAAAAGGAGAGTCCGCCAAGAGGTCAGCGTGATTCTCCGAGAATAAACAACAGCATCTCATTGAGCACATCTTCGGCAATTGTCTCTTCAATCGTACCGTATTCACTGATGGCTCCGGTATCCGCATGCTGCATCAGATGATTCAGCGAATCATACTCGATGATCGCATAACTGCCACGAGCTCGTCTCGACAATAACTCCGCCATCACCGGAGCATTTTGTTCAGATGACACCTGCAAATCCTTGTCGCCAAATACTGCGAGCACATGACAACGCGTCGTTTTCCAGTCTTGGGCAGGGTCGTGAACAAGGAAGTATTTCATCCAGTCTGACTGCAGCTGTTTGGCAATGGCATCCACTTCGGTTGCTAACACAGAACCTGCTAACCTCAGGGCCAAGGGGGCCATCCCAAGTCTTCGATCTAATGCGGCTTTACTTTTAATACGAGCTTGTTCAAGATCAGATTCCGCCACTGCGATTTCCATCAACTCCTCATACAGTGGCATAAACCAATCCAATGTTTCTTCGGAAACACCTTGGCTTGCCCGAATCAAACGATTTTGAACCATGAGGATCTCTTTGCCTGCTACGGCCGTACCCGCCAAGGAGACGATTCCCTCAATCTTCTTATCCTTCGCGGCAACCATAGGAGCTATGTAGCCTCCTTCACTGTGCCCAATCAACCAGATCTTCTTCTTATTGATTCGTGGATGTGCTCTCAAAAATTCAACACCGGCAGCTACATCGGAGGCAAATTCCACCGATGTTTCACTCCCGTCACCAGCTTCACTCCCACCAACTCCACGATCATCCACTCGTAATACAGCGATTCCGTTACGAGTCAAATGATCGGCGATCACCCAAAAAGGCTTATGCCCCAAAATGGTCTCATCACGATCCTGACGTCCGGAACCTGTAATCAAAATCGCCGCAGCAAATTTCTTCCCCTCGTGTGGAATGGTAAGCGTGCCTGCCAGCCGATTTCCTAATTCAACATTTAAGTAATCAACTTCAACTGCTGCGTAGTCAAACGGAGGTTTCGGAGTCTGCGGCCGAACTAACTCCGGGAATGACTCAACCCTTTCCAGCATCAGAGTGCGAGGTAATCCTTGAACAGCTATACCTTTCAGCTTGGCTCCATCTTCGATTATCATACCGCTGTAACTGAGTCGCAAACTGGGCTTCTCAAAACTTAGCACTCCATCGACAAATTTCACGTTTTCCATCGGAATCGCTGCATCAGTCTGATCCAAACTATAAAAGTCGACGTGGTAGGCATCCTCTTCATACTTAATCTCTAATCCTGTACGAAGACTTATAGAACCGGCCTGTAGTCTGCCGAACCATTTACCTTCTATAGTGCGCTGATTGTCCTGAGCAACACTGACGCCAACCAACAGCAGCGTCCAACAAAAGACAAGACAAGTTTTCACAATCCCCTGATTACTCAATTCAAGAACCCCTGTATTTTGAATGCGACTGTCGGATACAATATCCATAGTTTCCCAGCCATTATTGTGCGGTTTCCTCTGTAATTACGATACCGTCCAGTCTCTTTTTCTTGAAATACATCCAACTGCAATGCTGATTACATTATCGCCCGCTAAGACTCTCAATTTCGAACCGCAGTCCATCATCACAGAAGGTACAACTCCCGAATTACTAAAAGAGTCCCGTAAGATTATCAAGGAAATGCGCGGATTTGATGTGGCTGGATTGGAATGCCTCATGGGAATCAGTACTGAGTTGGCCGAGCAAAACGTCAAACGGTTTAAACAGTGGAAAACTCCTTTTACCAATGACAATGCAAAACAAGCCATTCTGGCCTTCAAGGGGCAAGTTTACGATGGCCTCAAAGCCTGGGAACTCTCCGGGCAAGACCTCAAAACGTCACAACGATACCTGAGAATCCTATCCGGTCTATATGGCGTGCTGCGTCCGTTGGATTTGATGCAGGCCTACCGACTCGAAATGGGTACGAAAGTAGGTATTGCAGGAAGCAAAAACCTATATGATTTCTGGGGCAGCAAAATCACTGAGCAAATCAATCAGGATTTGAACACTTTAGGCTACGACACATTAATCAATCTGGCATCCAACGAATATTTCAAAGCCATCAAGAAGAAAGAACTTCAAGCCCGAATCATCACTCCAAACTTCAAAGAAGAACGCGATGGCGGGTACAAGATGATCACGTTTTACGCCAAGATTGCTCGTGGTCAAATGACTCGCTTCATAATTGAGAACGCCTTAGATGACCCAGAAATGATTAAGACGTTTGATGTGGATGGCTATCGCTTCAACCCAGACATCTCCACAGAAAACGACTGGTTGTTCACACGTAAAAGTGCCTAGCTACTAGTTAAATTTCGCGTTCAGAATGAATTCAACTATGGGAGTCGAGTCTTCCAATCCATGGGGATGATGATCGACTCCAGCTTTCCGTATGAGTTTTATACTGCCGCCGAGCTTCTTATACCGCTCCGCGACAACTCCTGTATTCTCATCCCAGGGAACAACCTGATCCGCATCGCCGAATACATGCAGCAAAGGGATGTCGGCTTCTGCCAAAGGCTTTAGATTATCAACAGGATTCCCCTGATAGGCCATCGCCTGAGCCTCTGATTCGAATCCATAAACCTTTAGAACACGCTGCCATTCTGAGTCCGAGCCTTTCCCCTTCCCTTTGCCTCCGGGCCAACTCTTAAAATCACAAACGGCGGCGTCGTTATAGATGCAGGACACTTTATCCGGGTTGGCAATGGCCCAATTCATGCAATACAGCCCTCCTCGGCTCAATCCAACCAATGCTGCTTTACGCGCAAATCCATACTTCGTTGTTAATTCGGAATAGAAATCATCCCAGTGGCTGACTGCCTGTGGAGCGCCTAACAAACCCGGCACTCGCATATAGACGATGTGGTAGCCTTTTTTGAGCAGAGCGATATCTGGGTTCGGTTTGTGTCCGAAGAACTCGCCATGCCACACCCAAGGCTTTCCTTTGGCAACCATTGGTGGTTCGACTACAACAACCGGCTTTCCTGCTACTTCAAAATCGTGTCGCGTAAAACCATGCCATTCTGATTTCACTCCGGGAAATTCCGCTGCCTGCGTCATAGCCGACAGAATCAAAATCAAACAGAAGCTTCGTACTAAAACCATTGATTCATTCCTCCGTGCAATCTCAACGTCTCATTTTATTCGCGGCGTTTAGTTATTGGTTTCAGCGAGTTTATCCAGTGGAGCGATCGGAAACCGTTGACTGGGAACATGTTCCCGCAACATGATCGCTCGGATTTCAGCAACGATCTCAGGATGCTGAGCCGCAACATCCTCGGACTCAGAAGGATCCTCTCTGAGATTATAAAGTTCAATCTTAAGAGGTTGATTATTCTTCCGGAGAATCCGCGGGCGAATCCCTTTCCATTCCCTCAACCAGACAGCCTGCTGTCCACCATAGCCTGAAAACTCCCGATACAGAAACTCACGCTCTATTTCTTCCCCTTGGAGCAGAGCTGGGGCAATGCTGATTCCATCCACTCCTTTGGGAATCTCCTTGGACTCTCCGAGTAAGTCCAACAACGTAGGGAGCCAATCCTCTAGTCCGGTTACCACGTGAGATGTGGTTCCATGTTGTATCTTCCCCGGCCACTTCACAAGCAACGGCACTCGAATCCCTCCTTCAAACAGAGACCCTTTCAACCCTCGCAATTCTCCGACGCTCTTAAAGAAGTCATAGTCCACTTCTTTCTTTAAGTGGGTCGTACCGTTGTCTGAGGTAAAGATTACAATCGTGTTCTCACTCAGTCCGAGGTCCTCAAGGGTTTGAAGGATATTACCGATATAGCGATCCATCCGAGTGATCATGGATGCATAGGCTGCTCGGGGAGTAAAGTGCGGGGTGTACCCATAGCCTCCATCTCGAACAAACGGCGGATCATTCCAATTCAATTTCAAGTACGGCTTTAACTCTTCGTCCGGCACATGCAATGCAACATGCGGTATCACTGTCGGATAGTACAGGAAAAACGGCTGTTCTTTGTTTTGCTTGATGAATTCCACGGCCTGTTCATTAATCCGGTCCGGTGCGTAGTCCTTCCCTTTAAACTTATCGTAGCTCTTGGGATTCAAAGGATCGGCTCCTTTGGCGAATCCTGCGTGACCGGGCACGGGAGGATTATTATCAAGTTGGACGCATTTGGTGTTACTCCATAAATAGTCGGGGTAGTAACTGTGGGCATGCCGTTGACAGTTATAACCAAAGAACCGATCAAACCCTTGTACCATGGGGTCCCCTTCGGAACCTGGAGCTCCTAACCCCCATTTCCCGAAAGCTCCTGTCACGTAGCCTAGGTCACCGAGAACCTCTGCAAGGGTGACCGTACTAGCGGGGATCGGCCCCTGTCCTTCCGGTTTGACTTCACTGTTATTTCGAATGTAAGCATGCCCCGGATGTTGACCTGTCATCAAGACGCAACGAGAGGGAGCACAGACAGCGTTGCCAGAATAGTTCCTTGTGAAACGCATGCCATCTTTAGCAAGCTGATCCAGATAGGGCGTTTGAATTAATTGCTGACCGTAGGAACCGAGTTCCCGGTATCCCAAATCATCCGCCATAATCAAGACAATATTGGGTTGGTTAGCAATCAATTGAGTTCCCGTCAGCAACCAACTCAGTCCAAGAATCAGCCAACCACTTAGTCGCTTCGTATTGCTCTTATAACTCACCGATTTTATCCTAAAGAACGAAAATATTTTCTCACAACCAGTATAGCATTTGACAAGGCACCTAATATGACTTTGCCCCTCGCCGAAAAACGCATCCTAATCATCGTGGGTGACATCTATGAAGATTTGGAACTTTGGTATCCCAAGTTACGACTGATCGAAGCCGGTGCCGAAGTCGTCGTGGCAGGCCCCGAAGCCGAAACCGTGTACGCAGGTAAGAACGGATATCCTTGCAGGTCAGATGCCGCATTAGTCGAAGTTGATCCCTCGTCGTTCGATGGATTAGTCGTACCGGGAGGCTTTATGCCAGACAAACTGCGTCGAGACGAATTGGTATTAAACATCGTTCGCCACTTCCACGAAAGCGAGAAACTCGTGGCTGCCATTTGCCATGGCGGGTGGATTCCCATCTCTGCTGGCGTGTACCGAGGAGTCCGAGTTACTGGTAGCTTGGGAATTAAAGATGATTTAGTAAATGCCGGAGCTCTTTGGGAAGACGCGCCGGTCGTGGTTGATGGGCATCATGTGACAAGCCGCAAACCAGACGACCTCCCTGATTTCTGCCGCGCCATGATCGAAACCTTTGCCAGTTAGACAATTAGACAATTAGACAATTAGACAATTAGACAATTAGACAATTAGACAATTAGACAATTAAAAATCGCGAACCGATTCGAAACCACTTGAGCCCGATTGTAAAAACTGAAAATTGTTTAACTGTTTAATTGTCTAAATGTTTAGCCGTTCTTCGTCCGTGGCTCGCATGTCCATTTCAAATTCGATGTCGACGATCGGAGGACGAGTGTCGTACCACACCACTTCTGCGGTAGAATCAGCTAGCTCTGGAGTCACCGCGTGGGCAATTAAAGCGGGAGCGTCATGAGCCGTGTAGACATCAATCGTCGTGAGATCAGCCGGCAAGCCTCCCAAACCGCTTAGACGCTGTAGCATTAAGTTCATAACGACCGCTGCTTTTTCCTGTAAGGCATCTAAACTAGAGTCACCACAGCGGATAATATTCTCTACCGCTAAGGGCCCCAGCAACTCACCTCCCCCGGCAACCACTAGCGTGCGGTGATTGTGACTGGCAGGACGAACATAGCTGAAAGCATGCAACATTGTCTCTACTGGAGGATTTTCAACAGGAGCGACATTCGTTCGGGCAATCGGATTCTGTCCAGCAACAATTAGATCCCAGGCTTCCAGTACTCCACGATAGTCCTCATTAAATCCAATGAACCCTCCCATGGAATGTGGCTTAGGGCAACGCAATTCAAAGCCACAAAGCTGTGTGACTGCCAATCCTCGAGATTCCACGTACTTCCGGGCTTCCTGCATCCCTTGCTGCCAGGGCAACCATTCGGCTAAGTTCACATGAACTATTTCAAACCCTGGCTCAGCGACAACTCCGGAACTATAAGGATAAATTCCCTCCAGAAAGGAATAGCCTCGCCCCGGATTCTCCATCAACTTCATCTCTTCCTCCCTTGATATTCGTAATAGCGAACTTCAGACTTGTTATGATAAGTCCTACATATCCAATAAACGACTGGGGACATTTTATGCGATTCGCTTTGACACTCATCCTAGCATCTTTTCTGGTTACACCATTGCACGCCTATCAACCGATTCGAGTCATGCTCGGGAAGCTTGACGAAACAAAACAGCAGGCACATATCACGATCCACATGCCCGTTAAACCAAACGGGATGTCGATCATCATCTGCCCGGGAGGAGGCTATGGTGGAGTTGTCGCCGGCCCCGAAGGTAATCAGATAGCCGTCTGGCTGAGAGAGCACGGGATTACCGGAGTCGTCTTACAATATCGACTTCCACGTGGGCGGCATGACGTTCCTCTGCAGGATGCTCAGGCTGCTCTTAAGTATATGCGCGAACATTCCAAGGGATTAGGACT